>JANXDG010000050.1 GCA_025059805.1 Endomicrobiia bacterium | reverse complement strand
GCTTCTTCTCCTTCGTACACAAATGCTAATACACGTTCATAATCAGGGCCATACTCCTGACCTGAAAAATATCTATACAGATCTTCAAAAAATGGTTTATCTTTAAGGTGTGCGTAATGTATTTCTGCAAGTTCCCTTGTTACCTTAACCACTTTAGCACCTATAATTCTTAACCTTGCTTCAGAAAGTCGTGTTAAGATATTACCGGTTAAAGATTTTACTAACGCGTCAGGTTTTATTATCACTAATGTATATTGATGCTTTCTCTGTATAGGCAGACCTGTGTTCATATAAGGACCCTCCTGCAATTTATATAATACTTTGTGATTTAAAATCAATAAATTATTCTGTTTTCCATGTATAATAAGTTGTTGCGATAGTACAGTGTAATTGTGGTAATCTACGTTCAAACGCCTGTGCAACGGTAAAGTTAATTTTTATAGGTAAAATTTTAAATATAGTAAGATTACAATCTATGCCTGTACCAATAGAAGATTTAATGTTTGGTATTGTGTGGAAAATTTTTGAATCTCCAATGTTTGCTGTCTCAAAAAAAACATTCCAGGTTATAATTGCAAGGGTTATACCTAAGAAGTTTAAGTTAGTGACTTTTGTTAGCGGAATATTATATTTTATTTCGCTATAACCCATTGCTTCTGAAGAAAACTCTTTATACTTGTATCCTTTTAAAAGTTTATAACCACCTAAATAATAAAGTTCTGATAAAGGTTTTCTTGTAGAATACAGTGGATAACCTATGTTTAGTTTGTATTCTAATACTTGATTTTTAACAAGTGGAAGATATCCCATTAAATAAATTTCTGCATTTGCATAGTCATAGTCGCTCCCTAAAGGTTTAACTGAATGTCTAATTTGTAAAGTGATATTTCTACCTTTTTTTGAATCAGAAATGTTGTTTTCTTTTATGGTGTTATTGATAAAAATTATTTTGTTCATTATATTTTTCCCATGTTCTACCTTAACAGAAGTTTCAGCTGAAGTTATAAGTGTATTCTCAAAACCTAAGAAAAAATTAAGTTGTGAAGTTTGTGATAATTGAAGTTTTGCATATGGTGTGATGGATTGTGACCTATACATAGTTTCTTGTTTAGCAAAAATTTCTGAAAAATCAACTTTATCGTGAAGGTTAACACCTAATAAAGGTTTGAACCCATAGCCTAAGTCAAGGTCAAATCCCATAAAACTGTCAACAAAGTCATATTTTGAAGCAAAGGATATTACTGAATTTCTATACGTTTCTTTAAATTTAAGATCAATAGCTCCGTTTGGGAGATATATTTGCATATCTGGTTTTACATATATTATATTTTCAGTAATTTTTGCTTGCGGTAGTTTTTCAGCAACTTCTTCAACTTTGTGTATAATATCTGTGCAATTTACATTTGTAACCATAAGATAGGATAATACACACAGGAAATATTTTTTCATAATAATATTTCGTAAAATATATAAAAAAATTTTTCATTTCAACCTATTGACAACTGATTTTTATTTTTGTAATTTTTACAACGAAACAATAAATAGATACCTTCCCGGATCAAGATGCAAAGTAAAAGGTATCTGCCTATCCGATATAGGAAAAAAACTCAGAAGCGAGAATCTCTATTTTTATCTCTTAATAACTAAAACTTTTTGAAATGTATCACAAATTTTTATCTACATTAGAGTAAATCTACCGAACAAGATGTAAATGTAAAAACTTTTTTATGTCTTACTTTTCAAGAAAGATACCTAAGCAAAGTTAGTTTAATAAAGTTTTTAGGAACAGATGTTATTAAGGTATAACGATAATATTAATTCTTCAGGAGGATAAAATTTATGACACTACAGCAGGTAACTTTTGACATCCCATCGTTGGCAAAGATGAAACTACAGGACCTAATGAAACTTGCCAAAGAATTAAAGATAGAAAATGTTGAAGGGATGAAGAAACAACAACTTATTTCCAAGATTATAGAAGTTCAATCTCAGACAAACGGTCTTATGTATAACGAAGGTGTTTTAGAAATTTTACCTGATGGGTTTGGTTTCTTACGTTCACCAAATTTTAATTATTTACAAAGTAATGAAGATATTTATATTTCACCTTCACAAATTAAACGTTTCGGTTTAAGGAAAGGTGATACAGTTGGGGGTTATGTGAGACCACCAAAAAATGATGAAAAATATTATGCGTTGTTGCAAATAAAATCCGTAAATGGTGAAGATCCTGAGAAGGTACGTAGCCGTCCATTATTTGATAATCTAACACCATTGTATCCACAGGAACAAATTGTCCTTGAAACTACAAGAGAAGAAATTTCAACACGAGTTATTGATTTGTTGACACCTTTAGGTAAAGGTCAACGTGCGTTGATTAACGCTGCACCAAGGACAGGAAAAACTGTTTTGTTACAAAAAATTGCTAATGCTATAACGAAGAACTATCCAGATATAAAATTGTTAGCGTTACTTATTGATGAACGACCAGAAGAAGTTACTGATATGATGAGGACAGTAAAATGTGAAGTGATATCTTCTACTTTTGATGAACCTGCGGACAGGCATGTGCAGGTGGCAGAGATGGTTTTAGAAAAAGCAAAACGGTTAGTAGAACATGGTTATGATGTTGTGATTTTGTTAGATTCTATCACGAGGTTAGCCCGTGCATATAATACGATAACACCTTCAAGTGGTAGAGTTCTTTCCGGCGGATTAGATGCGACTGCGCTACAGAGGCCAAAACGTTTTTTTGGTTCTGCAAGGAAAATTGAAGAAGGAGGGTCGTTAACCATTATTGCAACAGCGCTTGTTGAGACAGGTTCTCGTATGGACGATGTTATCTTTGAAGAGTTTAAAGGTACTGGCAATATGGAAATATATTTAGATAGAAAATTAGCTGATAGACGTATATTTCCAGCGATTGATATTACTCGTTCAGGTACAAGGAAAGAAGAATTGTTAATAGCTGAGAAAAATTTGAAAAAAATCTGGTTGTTAAGGAAAGCGTTGATGCAACTTTCACCAATAGAAGCTATGGAAAGACTTATAGAAATGTTGAAAAACACAAAGTCAAATGCAGAATTTCTAAAGATGATAGGAGAGAAATTATCCGAAGAAGATATAGATGCTTTACTAAAATAAACTCCTGAGAATTCTTATCTTTTTGTAACCACACGTTTTTATAAAACAACAAAAATGAATTCCATTAACAGAACTAAGAGTTTGTATTTTTCGTTCCTTGACGGTATTTTTGCGTCAATTATGATGGGTTTTACTCTTAATTATGTTATACCGTTTGCGTTAGTGTTGGGTGCGAATAATGTACAAATAGGAATTCTAAATGCATTACCGCAGTTGTTTGGTTCAATAATTCATTTGAAAGCAGCAGATATTGTTGAATATACAAAAAGTAGGTTGAAAGTTATAACTTTATTTGTTTTTTTACAAAGTGTTAGTTACTTATTAATTTTAAGTCTTTTGTTTATCACTTCGCAACAACATATCTTATGGTTTATAGCTCTAACCACATTGTCTTCAATATTTTCTTCAATAGTTGGTTCGGTTTGGTTATCTCTTATGAGTGATACTGTAGAAAAAGATAAATATGGTGAATATTTTGCATGGCGTGGTAAAGTGCTTGGAATTATAAATTTATTTGCGAGTTTTTTAGCAGGATTTTTCTTAGGAATTATAGAGAATAAGTTCTACGGATTTATAATTCTGTTTTTCTTAGCTGGTATTGCAAGGATAATTTCAGGATATTTTATAAGTAAAATGGAAGACATTCCTGTAGCAGTTACACCTGATGAAAAATTTAGCTATGTTGAGTTTATTAGGAGATTTAAAGAAAGTAATTTTGTTAAATATGTATTATTTGTTTCACTTTTTAGTTTTGCAGTGTCAATAGCGACACCGTTCTTTAATGTTTATATGTTAAAAGAGTTAGGTATGTCGTATTATGAATATACAGTTGTAACTTTATCTGCGGCAGTGTCAGGATTGTTTTTACTTCCGTTCTGGGGCCGCGCTGCAGATAAGATAGGTAATGCAAAAGTGGTAAAAGTGACGGGTTTGTTAATATGCTTTTTACCAATACTGTGGATATTTTCCAAAAACTTAATTTATTTAATTTTGATAAACATCTTTGGAGGTTATGTCTGGGCTGGGTTTAACCTTGCTGTAGTAAATTTTATATTTGATGCTGCTTCACAAAAAGTTAGGACACGTTGTGTTTCATATTTTAATTTCACAAATGGTATGTTTATATTTTTGGGTACATTATTATCAGGTTGGCTGGCTACACACATACCATCATTGATTAATAGTTCAAAGTTGTTAACATTATTCTTTATCTCAGGTATTAGCAGGCTGATTATTGTTTTATACTTTCGCAGTAAGTTTTACGAAGTAAGAAATGTTGAACATATTGATAGTAAGGAATTTTTGTTTACAGTATTAGGTGTGAAACCAGTAATGGATTTTAGCAAGAGTGTGTTATATCCTTTAAGAAAAGTGTTGAACCATAAATAAATTTATGGTATATTCAACTTTAATGAATAGTGAAAATTTAAAATATTGTAGAGTAGTTGTGAAAATAGGTTCTCATTTGATCGTTTCAGGTAGTGATGAATTTATTACATCTATTGCAAAGCAGGTAAAAGTTCTTCGTGAACACAAATGTGAGATTATAATTGTATCTTCAGGTGCAATTGCAACTGGTCTGAAAGAATACGATGTCAACTCAAAACCAAAAACTATCATTGAAAAACAGTGTTACGCAGCTGTTGGTCAGCCATTGCTGATGAATAAATATATAAAAGCATTCCAACCATATAATATAACAGTAGCACAAATATTGCTTACGAGAGAAGATTTTGATGATCGTAAACGATATGTTAACATTAAAAATACCTTGAATAAACTGCTTCATATGAATGTTGTTCCGATTATTAATGAAAATGACACGGTTGCAACTGAAGAAATTAAACTTGGAGACAATGATACACTTTCAGCTATCGTAGCTACAAAACTTGATGCTGAGTTGTTGGTTCTTTTAACAGATGTGGACGGTATTTATGATAAAGATCCTGCAGTGTATGCTAACGCAAAGATTATTAGAGAAATACAAAACTTAGATGAGATAGAACGAGAATGCAGGATTAGTACAAAGTCAAAATTTTTTTGTGGCACAGGAGGTATGAAAACAAAACTTGCTGCTGCAAAAATTTGTGTGCATAGTGGAGTAGATGTTGTTATTGCAAACGGTATGAAAAATAATATTCTTGTGGACATTGTTGAAGGTAAAACTGTAGGGACAAAAATATACTCAGTTAAAAAAGCAAATAGGGTTACATCGCGAGATAAATGGATAGCTTTTGTAAGCAAGCCTAAAGGTAGAATTTTTGTTGACAGTGGTGCTGCTGATGCTATTATTAAAAAAAATAAAAGTTTGTTACCAGTTGGTATAAGAAAGACAGAGGGTATGTTTAAAAAAGGAGATGTGGTTTCTGTATGCACAATTGACGGCAAAGAGATAGCCAGAGGTATAGTTAATTATAGTTCAGAAGAAATAGAAGTTATCAAAAAAAAGAAAACAGAAGAAATTAAAAAAATTTTTCCTCAATTTTCTACCGAAGAAGTTATACATGTAGACAACCTTGTCATACTAAACTAATTTTTTCTTTTTTTATGACAGAGATTGGGTTGATAGGTCTGCCTAATGTTGGAAAATCTACAGTTTTTTCTTTACTTACCAAAATATCGGTACCGATTGAAAAGTTTCCCTTTACTACTATAGAACCAAACGTTGGTGTAATAGAAGTTCCAGATGGACGGTTGGATTTTTTATCGAGCCATCTTAAACCAAAAAAGAAAACCTATGCTACGATAAAGTTTGTAGATATAGCAGGTCTTGTCAAAGGTGCTTCTCAGGGTGAGGGTTTAGGGAATAAATTTCTTGCACATATTCGCGAAGTTGACGGTATTGTACATATACTTCGTTTTTTCTTTGACAATACAATTTCATCTTCTATAGGTGAAGTAAATCCTATTGAAGAAATTAAAGTTATAAATTTAGAATTACTCTTCTCTGACGAAGAAATTCTTAAAAATTACGTGTCTAAGTTAGTTCCTAAAGCAAGGTCTGGTGATAAAATTGCTGCGTCACGTATGGAATTTATAGATTTATTAATTAGAATTTGTAATGAAACACTTTCAATCTATGAAGTAAGAAAATTTATACGAAGTCATATGAATGATCTTAAAGATAAAGAACTGATTTCACTGCTGAGACAACTGTTATCTAACAAAGATGTAATGTACTTGTTAAACTATGATGAAACAATTGAACGTAATGCAGTGAATGAAAAAATTTATGAGGTTGAAAATTTTACAGGATGTAAGTGTTTATGTTTAGCGGCGAAATTTGAGCTCAGTTTGCTTGATTTTCCTGAAGAAGAACGGAAAAAACTAAGATATGAATATGCAGTAAATGAGGACGAAGTTAAAAATTTTATTCAGCACGCGGTGAAGAATTTAGGACTAATAACATTTTATACTGTTGTAGGTGATGAGTTTCGTGCATGGTTGATAAAGCAAGGGAGTTCTATCCTTGACGCTGCTGGTAAAATCCATTCAGATATGAGGGATGGATTTATTAACGCTGAGGTATGCGAATTTGATACTTTTAAAAACACACCTGACTTAAGGGTTCTACATCAACAAGGTAATATAAAAATTTATGGGAAAGATTATATTGTTAAGGATGGTGATATAATAAAAATAAACTTTCGCTAAACTTGAATTATACTGGACAGTTTTTATATAGTATATATAAACATTATGAAAACAGATGCGTTAATTTTTCTATTTGTTAGTTGGGGATTAGTTATAGGATTGGTTATTTTTTGTTTTGTAAAAGTTTTACGGGAGAAATAAAATTTTAGAAAAAAATGGATAAAGAGAAACGTTTAGAACTTGGGTTGTTAAAAATAGGCGAACTTGCGGAACGTTCCGGTGTGCCAATTTCTACTTTGAAATATTATACAGATCTTGGCTTATTGCGAGTACAGGAATATATGGCTGGCGGGTTTAGACTATATAATGAAAAAGAGTCTATGTTGAGGTTGAAACGTATTCGTGAATTATCCGACCAGGGATATTCAATTAAAGAAATAAAAGAAAATATTGAAAAAATTATGGTACTAAAAATTTTAGTTATAGATGATGAAATAGAAGTTCATGATTTTGTAAAAGATGTATTTGAAGGATTTGATAATACAGAAGTCAAATCAGTACACGACGGATTCTCAGCTGGGATGACCGTTGCAGAGTATTTACCAGATTTGATAATTTTGGATTTACTTTTGCCTGGTGTTGATGGATTTAAAGTCTGTGCTAGTATTAAAAACAATTCAAAACTTAAAGATATTAAAATACTGGCGATTACTGGATATGACTCGCCAGAAAATAGACAGAAAATTTTATCTGCTGGTGCCGATGATTATTTAGCTAAACCTTTAGAATTAAGAGAATTTAGGGAAAAAGTCAGGAAGTTGTTAAATTTATATTAGTTCTTTTTAGCCATAAAAAAATAGGTTCTTTTCTTACCTTAATTTAAAAACATTTTCTCTACAAAATATAGGAGTAAAGTATATATGGATGGTATATTAATGTTAGAAACTGGAGTTTATCTCAAAGGTAAACTTTTTGGTTATGTTGGCGAGACTGCTGGAGAAATAATTTTTAATACAGGGATTGTGGGTTATGAAGAAATTCTTACAGATCCTTCATATAAAGGACAAATTGTAGTTATGACATATCCTCATATTGGTAATTATGGTATTACTTATTATGATTTTGAGTCAATCCATCCACAAGTTGAAGGATTTGTTGTTCACGAATTTTCAAAAATATATTCTAACTGGCAGGCTAAAACTGTTATTGAAAGAGTTCTAAATAAATATAAAGTTGTTGGTATAGAAGGTGTGGATACTCGTGCGTTGACAAAGTATATAAGGACTAAAGGATCAATGCGTGCAATAATTTCTCCTGCAACTAAAGATGTTAGTAAAGTATATGAAAAAGTTAAGAAGGTTCCTTCAATAGTGGGACAGGATTTAGTAAAAAAAGTAACTTGTGAAAAAGTATATTCACCTTTCACTCAAGAGTTAAAAAAAGGAAAGACATTGCAAGCGCATGCTTTGCAGGATAATCCTTTCATACCTGCTGAAAATTTGCCTACTAAGTATAAAGTTGTTGTTATTGACTGTGGGTGTAAGTATAACATTTTAAGATTGTTAAGAAGTCATGGATGTGATTTAATTGTTGTGCCAGCAGATACTAGTATAGATAAAATACTAAGTTTTTCTCCAGATGGAATATTTTTATCAAACGGTCCTGGTGATCCTGAAGGTGTACCTTATGTTTTTAAAACTGTAGAAAAGATTATTTCTTATTCTATATCTACTAACACATATTTACCTATTTTTGGTATATGTTTAGGACATCAAATGATAGCGTTAGCACTTGGTGGTAAAACTTACAAACTTAAATTTGGTCATCACGGTATTAACCATCCAGTTAAAAATTTTGTCAATGGACAGATAGAAATTACTTCACAAAATCACAATTTTGCAGTAGAGATGGAACAAGCTGATAATATATATTATGTCAAAGGCAATAGAGAATTAAAAGTAACACACATAAATTTAAATGACTATTCATGTGAAGGGATAGAACATATTAAATTACCAATTTTTGCAGTTCAATATCATCCGGAATCTGCTCCAGGACCTAATGATTCAAAATATTTATTTGAAAAATTTATTAATCTGTTAGAAAAAAAGTATTCAATTTGTTGAGAGTAAATTTATGCCAAAAAGAAAAGATATTAAAAAAATACTTGTTATAGGTTCAGGACCTATAGTTATAGGACAGGCCTGTGAATTTGATTACTCTGGTACTCAAGCTGTTAAGGTGTTAAAAAAAGAGGGTTATAAAGTTGTACTGGTTAATTCTAATCCTGCAACTATAATGACAGACCCAGAATTTGCAGATAGTACTTACATAGAACCCCTAATTCCCGAAGTGTTAGAAAAAATTATAGAGAAAGAACGTCCTGATGCGTTACTTCCGACACTTGGTGGACAAACAGGTTTAAATCTTGCGGTTAAACTTGACGAATTGGGTATACTTTCAAAATACAATGTGGAACTTATTGGTGCTAAGGTTGAAGCGATACGTCGTGGTGAGGACAGAAAATTGTTTAAAGAAACAATGTTAGCTGTTGGCCTTGATTTACCAAAAAGTGGTTTTGCTTATAATCTCACCGAAGCTGTAGATATTGCAAAAAAGATTGGTTTCCCGTTAATTATTCGTCCATCGTTTACTTTAGGTGGGACAGGTTCTAAAATTGTTTTCAACGAAGATGAATTTGTAGAAGCTGCAAAAAATGCCCTGCAGTCATCAATGATATCTGAGATACTTATTGAAGAATATTTAGATGGCTGGAAAGAATACGAACTAGAGGTGATGCGTGATTGTAAAAACAATTGTGTAATTGTTTGTAGTATAGAAAATTTTGACCCTATGGGTGTACATACTGGAGATTCTATTACTGTTGCGCCTGCACAGACGCTCACTGATAGAGAATATCAACGTATGCGTGATATGGCATTTAAGTGTATACGAGCTGTAGGTGTGGAAACTGGCGGTTCTAACATACAATTTGCTATTAACCCTCAAACTGGCAGGATTGTCATAATAGAAATGAATCCCAGAGTGTCACGTTCTTCAGCGTTAGCGTCAAAAGCAACAGGTTTCCCAATTGCGAAAATAGCAGCGTTGTTAGCTGTTGGCTATACTTTAGATGAGATACCTAATGACATAACTAAGAAGACACCAGCATGTTTTGAACCAACAATAGATTACGTAGTTGTTAAAATACCAAAATTTGCATTTGAAAAATTTCAACCAGTGACAAAAAATGGCGAAGTTGTAAATGATAGTTATCAAATATTAGGTTCACAGATGAAGTCCATAGGTGAAGTAATGGCTATTGGACGAACTTTTAAAGAAGCACTACAGAAAGCATTACGTGGGTTAGAAATAGGTAGATATGGTTTAGGTGCGGACGGGTTAGGTCAAGTGAAAATAGTTGAAAGATTGATGAGTTTACCAGAAGATAACAAAGAAAGACAACAATATTTAAAACTTGTTGAATACAAATTACGTCATCCGAACTGTGATCGTGTTTTTAACATAAAATATGCGTTACAGCTTGGTATGTCAGTTGAAGAAATTTCTAAAATTTCGCGTATTGATAAGTGGTTTATATATCAGATAAAAGAAATCGTTGATTTAGAACAGGGAATTAGGTTATTCGCTAAATCTAAGAAAAAATTTGGAAGTGATGAATTTAAAAAATTACTTTTGGAAGCTAAACGCTATGGCTTTTCTGACCATCAGATTGCGTATATGTTGGATAAAAAAACAGAAGAAATTACGAACTTTCGTTTAAAACAAAATTTACTGCCAAACTATAAAGTGGTAGACACCTGTGCTGCAGAATTTGAAGCATATACGCCATATTTTTATTCTACTTATGACGGTGTTGATAGTCGTTCACAGTTTACAGTTCATAGTTCACAGAAATATACAGTAGAAGAATTATCGTATTTTAACGAAAGTTTAACATTTACAAAGAAAAATAAAGACAAAGTTATTGTATTAGGTGCGGGACCTAACCGTATTGGCCAAGGGATAGAGTTTGATTATTGTTGTGTCCATGCTGTAATGGCACTTAAAGAGGAAAACATAGAAGCAATAATGGTAAACTGTAATCCTGAAACTGTCTCCACAGATTATGATACTTCAGATAAACTTTACTTTGAGCCTATAACATTTGAGGATGTTCTTAATTTATATAAAACAGAACAGATTATATCACAAGTTACAAATACTAAACTTCTTGGAGTAATACTACAGTTTGGTGGTCAGACACCACTTAACATTGCCTTAAAGTTAAAATCTTTTAATGTTAAAGTATTAGGGACGCAACCTGAGAATATATCTCTTGCAGAAGATAGAGAACTTTTTGCAAAAGTTTTAAAGAGACTTAAACTACCATATCCTGAACATGGATATGCACGGGATTACAAAGAAGCAATTAGAATTGCTTGTAAAATTGGTTTTCCTGTTATTGTGCGGCCATCTTATGTTCTTGGTGGCCGTGCAATGGAAGTTATTTATGATGAAACTACGTTAAGCTCATACTTATCAAAGTTGTTTGAAGAAGCGGAACGTTTTGCTGCACCTTCTGCTGCGGTAATAATTGACCGTTTTTTAGAAAATGCGACTGAACTTGATGTTGATGTTATATGTGACGGTGAAGAAGTTTTTATTGCTGGAATTATGGAACATATTGAAGCTGCTGGTGTACATTCAGGTGATAGCGCATGTGTAATACCTCCGATTTCAATCTCAGAACAACAATATAAAACGATTTTTAAGTATACAAATTTATTGGCAAGGGAATTAAAAGTAAAGGGATTAATGAATTTACAGCTTGCAATAAAAGACGGTATAATTTATGTCCTTGAAGTTAACCCGCGTGCGTCACGTACAGTACCTTATGTTTCAAAAACAATTGGTTTACCCATAGCAAAAGTTGCTACTAAAGTTATGTTAGGTTATAAATTATCGGATTTATTAAAACATTATAATTTTTCACAAGACAAAATTTTTAACTTAAAGTATTATACAGTAAAAGAAGTAGTTTTGCCATTTCAAAAATTTGCAGATGTAGATGTAGTTTTATCACCAGAAATGAGGTCAACTGGTGAAGTTATGGGTATTGATAGAACATTTGCGTTAGCATATGCAAAATCACAATTTGCTGCTAACAGTGAAATACCGATAGAAGGTAAAGTTTTGCTAAGTTTGAATAACAAAGATAAACAGAAAGGAGTTAAAATAGCAAAACAATTAGCAGAATTAGGTTTTAAGATAATAGCGACTTCTGGTACAGCGGAATATTTATCTAAATATGGTATCAATTGTGAAAAGGTTAACAAACTTTCCGAAGGAAGACCAAACGTAGTTGATGTAATTTTAAATCGTGATGTTAACTTAGTGATAAACACACCGACTGGTAAAGGAAGATCTTTCTCAGATGGATTTATGATTCGTAGAAACGCTCTGGTTAACAATATACCCATAATAACAACATTGGAAGCAGCACAGTGTGTAATAGAATCAATAAAAGAATTAAAGAAGAATTATAATATTCTCACTAAGAAAGTTAATTTTAATGTAGGTTCTTTACAATTCTGGCATAATTCTAAAAGTTAGCCTATAGGTTGATTTTCATTTCTTTTTTTTGTATAACAATATCCCACCGTTTATGAACTTTGAAGAATTTATTTACAAACTTCCAAAAGTGGACCTTCATAGACATCTTGATGGTTCCGTACGTGTTGAGACAATACGTGATGCAGCATTAGAACATGGCTTTAACCTACCAACACAAGATATTGAAGAATTAAGAAAGTATTCGCAGGTATCTCCTGACTGTAAATCATTAACTGACTTTCTTAAGACCTTTGATTTTTTTTATGAATTTTTAAAATTCCCAGATGTTCTAGAGAGAATTGCGTACGAGAATTGTGAAGATGCTGCAATAAAAGAAAACATAAAATACTTAGAATTACGTTTTGCACCACCGTTGCAAACAAGAGATGATTTCACTGAAGAAGAAGTTGTTAAAAGTGTCCTTCACGGAATAAAATATGGGCAAAAAAAATTTGGAATTCGTGTAGGTATTATTTTGTGTTTGTATAGATACCACACTATTACTGAAGAACAAAATTGGAAAACATTAAAACTGGCAGAAAAATATCTTGGTAATGGTGTGGTAGGGATAGACCTTGCTGGTGACGAGTCAAAATTTTCAGTTTTGAACTATAAAAAATTTTTTGAGTATGCAAGGTCAGCTGGTATACCCATAACCTGTCACGCAGGAGAAGCTGCAAGTGCAGTTGAAGTAAAACACGCGATAGAGTTAGGTGCTAAGCGTATAGGTCATGGAACACATATCTATGAAGATGAAAATATTATGAAACTTGTAAGAGATAATGATATTGCATTAGAAATATGTTTAACTTCTAACATTCAGACACAAGTGGTAGATAATATTAATCTTCATCCTGCACGCAAATATTATGATTACGGAATAAAAATCACTCTTAATACAGACGATCCTTCAGTCTCTGGTATAGATTTGAACTACGAGTTTCAATTGGCCGTAAAAGTTTTTAACTTTGATTTAAATGATTTAAGAAAAATTGTTTATAATAGTATTAAAGCAGCGTTTTTAGCAGAAGAAGAAAAATCAGAGTTAATAAGTAAATATTTTAATAATTCTATTATATCATCCTAAAAATGGGAGAACAAAAATATGACATATAAAGAATCAGATTTCCCGCAGTTACTGGAGATATTGAATGGATATAGAACGAAAGGTTTACCACTTGACGAAATAGTTAAACAGACATACGAGCTTTATAAACGCGTACCTATATATATTGGAATTGTAGGAATGTGTATGGAACATTTTGTTAATGAAATTACACCGAATGAAATCAAAAATGGTGATACAATAGTTATTATGGACAAAAATGTTGTATACAAAGGCAAGGTACAACTTAAAAAAAATGGTAAAATCAAACTTAAGAATCTAATGGTTATCCAGAAAAAAACGACGCAAGATGTTAACATAAAGAATAAGAAAATTTATAAATTCAATTACGAAGTTTTAGAAAAACTTTGGCCTTCATTAAGTTTTAAACATAAGGGGAAATAACTATGTTGATCAAAAAAGGTGTATATTTTATTTCTGGACCTTTGAATATAAAGTTTATAAGTGGCGAGGTTGAAAGTATTGGTAGAAAGTTTATACCAAACGAAGAAGTTTTTGTTCCCGAAGGTAAACGTATTCCTTTAGAAGTAAACTCGCAGGAAGCTGTGATTGAGACTGACGATACTGGCAAAATCACAGAATTACCTTCGCGGACTATACCTGACGATTGGGACAGAGTTGTTGAGTATATAATTTCAAAACGTATCAACAGTGTGATTATTTTTGGCGAAGTGGATACAGGGAAAACGTTTTTTTCAACTTATCTTACAAACAAACTGCTTTCTTTTAATGTAAAACCATCAGTTTTGGATTGTGACACTGGACAATCGGATATAGGACCGCCATCAACACTTGGTATAGCAGTGTTTGACAAACCAATACTTTTTATGACAGAAATAGAACCTACTAAATTATACTTTGTAGGTTCACATTCTCCAGCAGAACATTTTTTACATTATCTTTGTGGGTTTACAAAACTTTTGAATTTTGGTCTTAAGAATTCCAATGTTGTGATTATTGACACACCAGGTTGGGTTTTAGGTGATGGTGGTAGAATGTTAAGAAATAGCGAAATTGAGATTCTAAGTGCACTGGGGACAAATTATCTTGTAATATTATTAGAAAGAAATAAAGAGATTGAACATCTTGTGAGATCAATTCCACAAGAACGTATTATGAGATTAACAGTTTCAAAGAAAGCATCGCCAACTTCAACTGATGAAAGGAAGAAGTTGCGCGAATTTGTTTATAAGAAATATTTTTCAGAATTAGAAGATGTTGAATTTTCTTTTCAAGAAATTTTTACAGACCGTTCATATTTTCTTACCGGAGAAAAGATAGAAAACAAAACTAAAATAAAAAGTATAAAATGGTTAGAACGACTACCTGGTTTTGAGGGTTTATATGTTGTTAGTAGTAAACAAATTACTGATGGAGAGAAACAAATATTACAAAAAGTTTATAACGTGAAAAAAATTAGAAATCCTGTTGTAGAAGATTTTAAAAATGTAATTGTTGCATTACTTGATGGCAATCACGAATTTATATGCTTAGCAATTATAAAAGATATAGATTTTGTCAATAGTAAAATTTACTTAACTTATCCTAAAAGATATGATGTAAGAGATGTGAAAATAATACAATTTGGTTCATTAAAACTAACACCGGAGGCTAAAGAAAATGGTTTTGTTGAACCTGGAATTTTATAAGGAGGTAAGAAGAAATGGGTATAAGATTGTTTCCTAAAGAAAAAGATTTTTTAGGTATGTTATATAACCAAGCAGTGAAAGTTGCAGAAGGTACGGGATATCTTGTAGATTTTATAAACAATATCTGTGATGAAAACAAACGCAAGGTGGAACAAACAGAAGAAGAGGCTGATGAGTTACGTAGAGTACTTATAGATGAGTTAAATCGTAGTTTTGTTACACCTATCGATAGAGAAGATATTTTTGCATTATCTCGGGCGATTGATGATGTATTAGATTATGCAAAAAGTACTGTTGAAGAAATTATGTTATTCAAGTTGGAAGCAGATGAATATATGAAAAAAATGGTTGAAGCTATACATAACGCTGCTAAAGAAATTATGTTGGGTTTGAAATGTTTAAAATCGCACCCAGGCGTATGCAGCGAACACATAGTACGAGCAAAGAAAACTGAAAACTTTGTAGAACATAGGTACAGAGAAGCGTTAGTAAAACTTTTTGAATCTGATGATATAAAAAAGATATTAAAGACCAGAGAAGTTTATAGGCACCTATCAAACGCTGCTGATAGAGTTGATGAAGCTGCTAATATTATGAGTGATATTCTGGTAAAGATTACCTAAGTTGTTGTATATACTAATGAAAATATATGGTGTTATAGACAGGATTGAAGATGGAAAAATAGTTGTTATAAATATAGTAGACAGAAAAGGAAGTATATACTTACCAGTAGAAATTTTCGACTTTAAAATTTATGAAGGACTATGGTTAAATATTGAAATTCTACCAGATGAAGAAAAAACTAAACAGGCGAAATTGCGTATACAAGAACTACAAGAGAAACTTCTGAAACGTTCCAAAAAAAAGTAAGATGATAATATCCCGCCACAGGAAAAATTTTACTTCTCTTCTTTTCTTCTTAACATTTTCAATTTTTGTTGCTTCACTGTTCTGTTCAGTTTTAAAAATTTATTTTTTAGATGTGGGACAAAGCGATTCTGTTTTTATAATTACACCGAACGGAAAAACAATGTTGTATGATGCTGGTGATAAAGATGAATTTTTTGACTACGGAGAAAAAATATGTAAATTTCTTTGGCAAATAAATATAAGAAAAATAGATATTGTTGTAATTTCTCATCCACATAAGGACCACATTGGTGGACTCAATACTGTTTTAGCTAATTTTACTGTGGGTAAATTTTATGACCCCGGTTTTCCATACCCTTCATCTATATATATGGAGCTTCTTCAAAATATTTATAATAACGGGATAAAATATATTTTAGCACGAGAAGGAACTAAAATAGAACTTGATCCAAGAATAGAAATTTTAATTCTTTATCCGCCAAAAAATTTGGTATTTGAAGATCCTAACAATAACAGTGTTGTTATTAGAATAAAGTATAACAAAATTGCAGTGATGCTTACCGGTGATATTGAAAAAGATGCTGAATATGAGATTCTTAATATATACAAACGTAGGAAGGAATTGTTAGAAGCAAACATTTTAAAAGTTGCACATCATGGCTCTGCTACTTCAACAACAGAGATATTTTTAGATACAGTAATGCCTGAAGTTGCGGTTATATCCTGCGGTTTAAACAATCGTTTTGGTCATCCTCATCCCAGTGTTATTAAACGGCTTAAAAATTATGGAGTTGAAATTTATAGAACTGACAGAGACGGTACAATTGAAGTTATTATAGATGGCGAAGATTATAAGATAAGAAAATTTTTACCAAAGGATAAAGATGTGATATTCTCAAGATGAAAAATAAAGTTGCTATATTGATGTCAGGCGGTGTAGATTCTTCAACTGCAGCGTATATTTTGGTGAAGAATGGATATGATGTTATAGGTGTAACATTAAAACTATGGCAGTGTGGTAAAACTGATAACTTACAAAGACAAATTTGTTGTTCTCCGCATGATATATATGATGCAAAAAATGTATGTTCGCAGTTAGGGATAAAGCATTATGTTTTAGATCTATCTAAAGAATTTGAAGAGATTGTTATAAAATATTTCTGTTTAAAATACAAAATGGGTTATACTCCTAACCCATGCATTATTTGTAACGAGAAAATTAAATTCGGCATAGCGTTCGAAAAATTGAAAGAACTTACAGGAATAGAATTTCTTGCAACAGGTCATTATGCTCGTGTTGTGAAAACAAGACAAAAGTTTTATATAGCTAAAGCGAAAGATGAATATAAAGACCAATCATATTTTCTATGTACAGTACCAAATAATGTACTGCCACATATAATGTTTCCACTTGGCAACCTGACAAAAAAAGATGTACGTGAAATTGCAGCGTCAGCCGGGCTTAAAGTAGCACATAAGAAGGAAAGTTTTGATATATGTTTTATTGCTGACCGTGATTATAAAAATTTTCTAAGAACGAAAGGTATTGAAGTTTTCAGAAAAGGAAAAATTTTAAACATACATACAAATAAATTTCTTGGATATCATAATGGTTATATGTGTTATACTATTGGTCAAAGGGAAGGTTTAGGACTAAAAAATTTAACGACACGTATGTATGTAGTTAAAACAGATCCTGAGACAAACATTGTTTATGTTGGTGAAGAAAAAGATTTGTACTCTTCAGAATTATTAATTACTAATCCCATATTTTACGAAAGCAAATACAATTTGTTAAAAAAGAGAAAAGTTTATGTAAAAATAAGATATAAGACACCGCCGGTTAAGTGTAATTTAAGTTTATCAGATGGAAACTTAATAAAAGTTATGTTTGAAACTCCGCAAAGGGCAGTTACAAGAGGTCAGTATGCTGCAATCTATGATTTAGTAGGTAGGATTCTTTTGTCTGGTGAAATATGCGGTTAATTATACACAAAAAATTATATTATATTGAATTCAATAAATATTATTTTATATATCATTTAGAATGAAGTTGGGAATAAAAACTGTATATAGTTTAATTTTTAACCTCATCTTGTTAAACGTTATACAAGCACAGATAAATTTTTTTAATATTTATAGACCATTTCAATCAACGTTATGTTGTCCAGTTAACGTTTATGGATTGATGTTAGAGATGAACTACTATCTTATTGGTTCTAACAAAGCCGAACTTAAAATTCCAGTAGGTTTATACTGGGGTGCAACAGACAGTTTAGAGGTTGGATTTGAAATCGCAGGTGTTAGCAGGAGTGAAAGAGATGATGTGGATAAAGGTATTTCTGATATGTTAATTGGTATAAAACATTTGATTACTAAGGAACAAAATGGTAGTGTAAACATACCTACAATAAGTGCTGAATTAGGATTTAGTTTGCCTACGGGGAATTATAAAGAAAAATTTGGTACCGGAGGAATAGGAATTATAGTTCTTTGGATGATAGATAAAGAAGTTATACTAAAAACACAGCATTGGTTTAATTTAACAATCAACCTCGGGTATAGATATTATACTAGAAATCCTGACAAATACAAAGTTGGGGACAGTTTTTTTTACACCTTTGGTAGTAATTTTCAACTTACCGATGAACTTAAAGTTTCGTTTGGTTTGAAAGGTGAAAATAAAAAGAATGACGAAGAGAATAGTAGCAAGATACTTAATACGGAAAAATTTGAATCTTATATTTCTTCTGGTATAAGTTATGATATTGATGAATATCGTAGATTTTTTACAGGATTATCTTTTGGTATCACTAAAGATGCTAAAAATTTAGTTTTTAATATAGGAATGATGTATTAGTGTGAGGATTTTGGGGGAAATATGGTTCAAAAAACTTTTGTGTTAGATACTAATGTTTTACTTCATGACCCGGAATCAATGTTCGTTTTCGGAGATAATAAAGTTGTTATTCCTATGACTGTAATAGAAGAACTTGATATAATGAAACGTCGTAATGACGAACTTGGTAGAAATTCAAGGCTTGTATCTCGCAAGTTAGATTTGTTACGCAGACAGGGTAATATTATTGAAGGAGTAAAACTTGAAGAAGGCGGAATGATAAAAATAGAGCTTGACTGGGATAAAGATTTGCCGCACCAGTTTGTAGAAAACAAAGCTGACCATAGAATTTTGGCTGTGGCTTTAAAACTAAAGAAAGATGGAGAACGTGTTATATTTATAACAAAAGATATTAATTTAAGAATAAAAGCAGAAGCTTTAGGTATTACAACGCAAGATTATGAAAAAGCAAAGGTTAAACTTGAAACAGTATATTCTGGTTTTAGAGAGTACGATGTTAGTTCAGAAATAATTGATAAAATTTATTCGCAGAAAAAAATAAATGTAAAAGATATTGCTGAAAAGTTGAAGATGGATACTGAAGAGATATATTATAATGAATTTTTTATATTTAGGTCTGAAAAGTCACATAGCGTTCTTGCACGTGTTAAGAAAGGTCAAAATGCTCAGAAAGAACTTGTTTTAGTATCACCAAAAGATATTATAGCTATGGGTGTGAAGCCATTAAATGTACAACAACGTTTTGCAATGGAGTTATTGTTAGATGATAAGATATCTTTAGTAACACTTATTGGAGTAGCTGGTGCTGGTAAGACATTGTTATCTTTAGCTTGTGGGTTGCACAAAGTTCTTGAAGAAAAAGTGTATAGAAGAATGTTGGTAAGCAGGCCAGTAATACCAATGGGACGAGATATAGGATATCTTCCCGGAACTAAAGAGGAGAAACTATCAAGTTGGATGGGTGCAATATATGACAACTTAGATTATTTAGTTGGTAAGATGTACAAATTTGATACGGAAAAGTTGCAATCAACAATAGATTATTATTTTGAATCTGGATTAATTGAGGTAGAAGCCTTGACATATCTTCGTGGTAGAAGTTTACCAAGTCAGTTTTTTATAATTGATGATGCACAAAATCTTACTCCACATGAAATAAAAACGATAGTTTCACGTGCAGGTGAGGGTAGCAAGATAGTATTAACTGGTGATCCGTACCAAATTGACAATCCGTACTTAGACGATTCTTCAAACGGTTTGGTATATTTAGTTGATAGATTCAAAGGGCAAGAAATTTTTGGACATATTAACTTTACAAAGTCGGAAAGAAGTGAACTTGCTGCTTTAGCAGCTGAGCTGCTATGAAATAAAAGATGGAGTTAACAAAAATGTTAGCTGAGAATTATATTGACCTTCATGTACATACTACTTATTCTGATGGTAGTTTTTCTCCTAAAGAAGTTGTTCAGTATTGTAAAAACAAAGGTATTGTAGCTGTAGGAATAACTGATCACGACACGACAGATGGTATTGAAGAAGCAATTGAAGAAGGTAAAAAACAAGGTATAGAAGTTGTGCCTGGTGTTGAACTTTCGGTGGAATTTAAGGATTCAACAGAGTCAGAAATACATATTCTCGGGTATTATATTGACTGGCATGATAAAACTTTACAACAAAAATTGAAGATATTTAGGCAGGTAAGACAAGAGCGTGCGTATAAGATTTTAGCAAAACTTAACTCTTTAGGGATAAAGCTTGAAGAGGACGAAGTTATCAAAGAGTTTAGTTCTACTCAGAGTATTGGAAGATTACATTTTGCAAGAATTCTTTTTGAGAAAGGCATAGTTAGTTCTGTTAAAGAGGCATTTGATTTATATTTAGGATACGGTATGCCAGCATATGTGCCAAAATTTAGATTACAATCTCAGGAGGCAATTTCTTTAATTTTACAGACTGGTGGTATACCCATATTAGCGCATCCATATTTCGGTATTTGTGTGGATACAAAATCTATTAAAAAACTTGTAAACCAAGGTATAAAAGGTATTGAAGTTTATCATTCTAAACACCATAAGAATGTAACAGAAGAATTAAATAATATTGCAGACAAATATGGGTTGTTAATTACTGGAGGTAGTGATTGTCATGGCGCGGTAGATGGTAGTGAACCTCTATTAGGGAGTTTAAAAATACCATATATTCTGCTAGAAAGCCTTAAGAAGTACAAACAGCAATTAGAGGATTTCAAATGTCAAATCTTGGTTTAAGTATGAATCGTTGAATTTTTATATTTAAATTGATATAAAAAAATTATGAACAAATTTTCAGATCGTGCACAAAAAGTTATATTAATAGCACAGGAAGAAGCAAAACGGCTTAATCATGATTATGTTGGTACTGAACATTTGTTACTAGGATTAGTTTCTATTGGTGAAGGTTTAGCAGTTCAAATATTGATTAATCTTGGTGTGGATCTCCGCAAGATAAAACATGAGGTTGAAAGGATAGTTCCTCCTGGGGATAATGTGATGGTTTTAGGTGAAATACCGTTTTCGCCACGAGCTAAGAAAGTATTAGAATATGCCGTTGAAGAAGCTAATATGATGGGACATATATATGTTGGTACTGAACATATTTTGTTAGGTCTATTACGTGAGAAAGAAGGTGTTGCAGCACGTGTTTTAGAATATTTGGGGGTAACTTACGAAGATGTACAAGAGGAAGTTTTATCGCTTTTAGGTGATATAGAGTCTCCGATACCATTTTTTAAGCCACAGAAAACAGTAAAACATTTAAAAAAACCTAAGACACCAACTCTTGATGAATTTAGTCGTGATCTAACACAACTTGCAAAAGAGAATCAACTCGATCCTGTTATTGGTAGAGAAACTGAAATAGAAAGAGTTATACAAATACTTTCACGAAGGACTAAAAATAATCCTGTCCTTATTGGTGATCCAGGTGTAGGAAAAACTGCCATTGTGGAAGGGTTAGCACAGAAAATAGCATCGGGTGATGTACCAGAAGTTTTGTTTAACAAACGTGTTGTAACTTTAGATTTAGGCGCGGTTATTGCAGGTACTAAATACAGAGGTGAATTTGAACAAAGATTAAAAAATATAATGGAAGAAATACGTCGTAGTAAAAATAATATCATTTTATTCATAGATGAATTACACACAGTGATAGGTGCAGGTGCTGCAGAAGGTGCAGTTGATGCGTCTAACATGTTAAAACCAGCATTGGCACGAGGTGAACTGCAATGTATAGGTGCAACTACAATGGATGAGTATAGAAAATATATTGAGCGCGATCCTGCGTTAGAACGTAGGTTTCAGCCAGTATTAGTTGAACCACCAACAGTAGAACAAACCATTGAGATTCTTAGAGGTATCAAACAAAAATATGAAAATCATCATAAGGTAAAATATACAGACGCTGCCTTAATAGCAGCAGCTGAACTTTCTGACAGGTATATTACTGATAGATTTTTACCAGATAAAGCCATAGATTTGATTGACGAAGCTGGCAGTAGATTACGGTTAAAAGTAACACAGTTACCGGAAGAAATTAAACTTAAAATGGAAGAACTACAAGAGATTACTCGTCTTAAAGATGAAGCGTCACAAGCACAAGATTTTGAACAAGCTGCTAAGTATAGAGCTAAAGAGATGGCTCTTAAAAAACAAATAGAAGAATTGAAAAAACAATGGAGACAAAAACGTGACGAAGTTATCCCTGAAGTTACAGAGGAAGATATTGCATACATTGTTTCAAAATGGACGGGTATACCTGTTAATAAAATAACTGAGCAAGAAGGAAAAAAGTTATTAAACTTGGAGCAAGAGTTGCATAAAAGAATCGTTGGTCAAGATGAAGCTGTTAAAGCTGTAGCGAACGCTATACGTCGGTCAAGGACTGGAATCAAAGATCCAAGAAAGCCAATAGGTAGTTTTTTATTTTTAGGTCCAACTGGTGTTGGTAAGACTGAACTCGCAAAAGCGTTAGCTGAATTTTTATTTGGCAACGAAGATGCGTTAGTAAGAATTGATATGTCAGAATATATGGAGAAATTTAATGTCTCACGATTAGTAGGCGCTCCACCAGGATATGTTGGATATGAAGAGGGTGGTATACTTACTGAACGTGTAAGAAGACGGCCTTATTGTGTAGTGTTACTTGACGAGATTGAGAAGGCACATCCTGAAGTGTTTAATATTTTACTACAAATTATGGATAACGGTGTTTTGACGGACAGTTTAGGACATAAAGTTAGTTTTAAGAATGCAGTAATAATTATGACTTCTAATATTGGGGCAAAACTTATATCTAAAGGTAAATCTATAGGTTTTGTTCAAAGTGATGATAAAGAAAATGAATATAAAAATATGAAGTCATTATTGACGGAAGAACTAAGAAAGGTTTTTAATCCAGAATTTTTGAATCGTATTGATGAAATTGTTGTTTTCAAACCTTTAACAAAGGAAGAAATGAGACAGATACTTGAACTGATGTTAAAAAGATTAGCAGAAAGATTGATTAAGAAAAACATAGAACTTATACTATCAGAAGATGTTAAAAATTTCTTATTAGAGAAAGGTTTTGATGAACATTATGGAGCACGACCGTTACAACGTGTATTACAGAGATATGTTGAAGATGCGGTTGCTGAAGAAATTTTGCTTAAACGCAATCTTGCCGGTACTGATAAGGTTTATAAAGTATACGCTTCTCTTAGTTCCGGAGAAGAAAAATTATCTTTCGAGTTATTAGACACACTTACTGGCATAGAACCTGAGTTAACTTAGAATTATTCTTTCCAGAAATTGAAAGTTTATATGTCTTTTTTGAAAACTCATCAGTATGTCTAAAATAATGAAAAAAATAAAATTATACATTATGTTGTTAATATTGTTTGTGATTTCTATACAGATATTATTAAATGCTTATATATATTTTGTTAAGAAAAATTTGTTGAGATCTTTCCTTTCAGGTGTAAAATCTGGTATTGCCTTATATCTGCCACCACAGAGGTTAGTTTTTGTGAAGTTAAATTATATCTCAGAAAATGCAGAAGGAAAACTTAGCACGGTTATTGTTGAGTTTAATATTAGTAAGATATTAGAGAAAAAATTTTTAATTGATAAATTGTACATCAAAAATGGGTTTGTAAAAATAAAAGCTGTTAATACAGCAGCTACTGAGCTAGATGAGGATATGATAGAAAAAACTTTACGTAGGTTATTACATAATTTCCCTAATAGTATAAAAATTAAGAATATTAAAATAATTTTTAACAATACAAGTTTTAATTTGAGTAAACTATCAGCACAAAGAATCTTACCAAACAAGATATATTCTACTGTTGAAGGAGAAACGAGCGGATATAACTTTATAAGCAATATCGCCGTTGATTGTAACACGCTAAAATTTTTAGCTAAGGGTGAAGTTACATTCCCATCTGTTTTAAAATTGTTAACTAGTTATTATGTTAGTTTTGAAGTGTTAGGTAACTGTTTATTACAAGAATTTAAAGATTATAAGGTTTCTCTTGTAAAAGGGAGAGACAAAGTTGTTACTTCTTATGGTAAGTTCAGGATAAGACCATTTGAAGTTAAAGGTGTAACAGAGAGCGAAATTGTACGATCTACATTTGATATTGTAAGTAAAGAAAGTAAATTAAGTTTTACATACGATGGGTTTTTAAATATAAAGAAAAGTATTGTTGAGAAATTAGATGTGAAAAAACTTGGTGATTTGAAAATTAGAGTAACCTATACAAAAGATACAAGCGGTTATTCAACTGTTGCTTATGTAAAAGGTCAGCATTTAACTGGAGGGTTTACGATAGTTAACGATACTGGCAACTTCAGATTTAATATAAATAAGAAGAAAATATCAGGTGATCTTTTTTATGACCCTGGACAAAAATTGTTCCTGGTGAAAGATAATCGTGGTGGTAAAATCATAAATTTGAAGTTAGCTTTTTCTGAAAATAGAGAAATTATTTCTGACGGGATTTTTTTTGGATATACACTATTGTCTTCTTTTAAATTGCAGAGAGATGGTAGGTTTGTAAATATTTCTCTTACGAAAGCTGATGTTGAAGATATAAAATTAAAATTTTTGTCTGCAGCTAGTTCAACTACGATATTTTTAAGTTATGAAAATCGTCGTACTGATACTAGAGTAATTTCAGAACTCATAAATGAGGAAGATAACAAAACTAATTTTGAAATAAGTTGTGAGAATTTGTATTATCTTAACAGTAGGTTAAGTTTTAGTATAGCTGGGATGTTAGAGAAAGATACAGAACGACAATATCTTTGTACGCTCAGACTAACTAACTTTAATATTGGAAAGCATAAAATTGTTGATAGTATGACATTTTCTGGTAGTTTTAAAAACGATATTTTAAAAATATTTGGTGAAAGTGTAGATGGTGTTATTTCTGTTAATGGTTACTGGAATATAAGAACCAACATTTCAAAATTTGTAACAGTTGTATCTAAAAAAGATGCGAAACTGGATCATTTAACCACAAAAAATATTGTAGCAAAAATTTTTATAGAAAAACAAAGGATTGTAAATATTTATGGTGAATATTCACTAAATGACATCGCTTATAAAAGAACTAGTATATTAACTAAAACAACTGGTAAATTTTCGTATGACTGGAACAACAAAAGATTAACATTAAATGGCAACATAAGTCTCAGTCCTGATAGTAGAGGCAGTTACAATTTAGATTTTATACCAAAAGAGAAGAAAATATATTTGAAATTGTATAACTTGTATTTAACTAGTATACAATTTTCTCCTATCATTGGTTTAGAGTTAGATATTACTGACAACAATAATATCTTTGTAAAAGGTAAAATACAAGACGAAGCAAGTGAGATTTTAATTTCATCAGGCACGTTTCTTATAAGTGACAAGATGTTATTCTTGTCAGCGAAAATCAAAAATTTTGCAATTAGAAAAAGTAACATAATTGGAAATTTAGAAAGTATATTTAACTTTCAGACAGATAGACTTGTAGAAATAAAAATGATCTTTAAAAACCTATGGATTAATAATTACTCAATAGATGAATTGGTAACAAGATGTCTTATTTATTTAGACAGAAATTTAGTTTCTTTTGTACCTTTGGATAAGGATCGTATCAATCGAACAGCTTCAATAGTTGGAGATATTGTTATTGAAAGTGAGGGTTTAAAATTTAATGATTTTGAGGTTCGTTTGTATGAAAATAGACAATTTTACTGTGACGGTGAAATTGGTAAAAAAGGTGAACTTTTACATATCAAGTTAAATAAGTTCCCTATGGAAGTATTATCTGCTATTTTTAAAATTACATTACCTGTTATGTCAGGCGATATAAGCGCAGATTATGTTGTTATAACGGTAGATCCTGAGAAACGTCAGTATCACTATAATGGTCAATTCAATGTTAACGATTTAGATTTTGCGTCATTAAGAATCCAACAAGTATATGGCAAGACATCAAGCTATAAAGATTACTTGAACATTGAGGAATTAAAATTTGTGTTCAAGCCAGAAAACAGTATGTTGTTAAAAGGCTACTATAATATAAAAAATCAAGATATGAATTTTATGTTGAACACACAAAACTGTGATTTATCAATATTTGATGGATTTATGGATATTATAAAATCTGCAAAAGGGCCATTACTTGTCAACTTAAAATTCAAAGGTAAGACCAGAGAACCTAAGGTGTATGGTTATATTCACATACCGAAGGGTAAGGTTATATTTGGTAAATATGGTAAATATTTAAATAATGTTTCCGTTCGTATAAATTTTTTAGAAGATGAAATAAAAATTGAAAAATTTACTGGAGATTACGAACAAACAAGACTAGATCTTGCTGGTGAATATAATATAAACAACGGAAGATATATTTTTAAGATAAAAACCACAGATGGTAACGGAATTTTTATAAGCATCCCACAGCTAAGTTATTCTCCAAGTGAGATGTTAAAGATTATTAGCAGAAAAAGTTTTGTGTCAAGTGGAGATTTGCACTTTGACCTTATTGTAAAGAGAAATAAAAAAGATGAGATTCCAACAGTTACCGGTAAAGTTATAATGAATAATACTAGGTTTACTTATCCCGGTACTGAAGGGAAAAAAATTAGTAATGTTGATGAGTTTTATTATGATATAACCTTAACAGCGGGTAATAATGTGTGGTTTGAAAATGAGTCGTTATCAGCAAGTATATTAGGGCAGGTCAACTTCAAATACGGACAAGGTATGAAAAAAAGTGATGTTAATGGTGAGATACAATCATCTCGTGGTAAAGTTAACTTCCTCAATACTCAATTGGACTTACGCAGTGGCGAAGTTGAAATTATAAATAGAGATGTTTATATTACACTTGAAGCTGAAACTGAAATACTTACATCCGAATACGAAAAAATACCAGTGCGATTAACTATATCACGAGCTAAAATTGAAAATATACAACCTAAACTTTATACACCTGTGTATTCACAACTGACAACAGAAGAGATTACAGCGTTGATGCTTGGTGCTGGTAAGTTGCAAAAACGTGGAGACAAGGTTGAAGTTTATGCTTCTGAAAGAATTGATTATTTACCTATCCTAAGAACTCAATTTCTCAAACTAATTGATATAACCTTAGCAGAACCTATTTCACGCAATATTTTACAAAAATGGGGTATCGCAGACAAGTTTGTAATCTCACAAGCGTCGGTAGATTCAACATCTAAGAGAATTGAAAATCAAAACAATACTACAACAGATAGGGCATTTTCTGCAGTTGATATAGTTAAAGATACTAAATATGGAATAGAAAAATATTTAACTCCTGACATGGCTATTGGTTACAGTGTAACACTCGCTGAAATACAAAATAGATTAAATCTTAAACACGAAATAGAATTAAGTTATCGTCTTAAGAACAATATTTTTATAAAAGGAATTTATGACTATGCAATAAGAGACTATAATGTTGGTAAATACAGTGGAGATATAAAAATTCAATTGGAACCAAGGTTCAGATTAAAAAGTTGGTCTGAGGAAGAAAAAGAGCAACAGAAGTAGAAACTGTAAGAAAGATACATATATTTATTGAAATTTATACTATTTTTTCGTAGTAATTTCAAATTATGAATAAAGTAGAGTCTTTAGCAGAACCACAGGAAAAAACTATTTTGATAGTTGAAGATGATGATACGGTTCTAACATTTTTTGAATATTATCTCACTAAACAAGGATTTAATGTTATTACAGCAAAAGATGGACAACAAGCTTTAGAAAAGATAGCACAAAGTATTCCTGATTTAATAATACTTGATGCACTATTACCAAAAAAATCTGGGTATGAAGTAGTGAAAACTTTACAACAAAGTCATAAGAAGATACCTATTATCGTAGTTTCAGGCCAACTTAAAGATTTAAGCATGCAAATGATGTTTAAGATGGAACCCAATGTAAAAGACTTTTTGACAAAACCTGTACAGCCAGACCTTCTTTTATCAAAAATTCATAGTTTGTTAGGTACAAAGTCTAAAGAAGCAAAAATTGCAGAACAAAGATTTGAGGAATATAAAAAAAAGTTTGAAGAATGAAAAATTTGTTAAAAAAACACTATAAAACAGTTTTATTTATTATGATGTGGATAGTTTTAATATATCTATTTGTATATTTAGATGTGCTATTGCGAGCCAGATCAGCTTACTATGAAGCTGAAAAATATATGGACTGGTATTATAATCCAGAGAAAAAGTTGAATTCGTTAGAAAAAGAAGCACAGATTGAAAAATCTAAGTTAGATAAATTATTTGCAAAAAATAAAATTTCAGAAGAGGAATATAAGATAAAATTGGAACTTATTGAGTTTAATAAACAAAGAAAACTTGAAGAAAGTTCTCTTAAATACGCGTATATTTGGTATAAAACCGTTGTAGATTTATTTTCGCCACCTGAATCAAAGTGGGTGAAACTTGCCCGTCAAAAGATTCCTGTTGTAAAACAGATGTGGAAGGAAGAACTCATAAAAAAAGGTTTTAAAATTGAAGATTATATGCTTGAATAGTGGAAGGAAATACTTCCGTTATGATGTTCAAATATCTTAAGTCAAAACTACAAGGACTTACTGTTACTGATAAGAATTTGTACTATACCGGGAGTATAAAAATTGATATAAATTTTATGTCAGCTGCAAAAATAAGACCCTATGAAGTTGTTCTCGTGATAAACTTAAATAATGGCGAAAGGTTTGAAACATATGTAATACCTGCTAGAAAAGGTTCAAAGATGGTATCACTACAAGGTGGGGCTGCAAGATTAGGTGAAGTTGGTGATAAACTCATTATAATGTCTTTTTGTTATATTGATGAAACTAAAGAAAAAGTCAAACCTGTCAAAGTACTATTTGGTGAGCATAATGTGATTCAAAAAATAATAGAATGAAATTGTTAATAAAAAATGGTTTTTTGATATCGAAAAGTTACTATGGTAAATATGACATAGAGATTAATAATCAGAAAATTACAAAAGTTGCAAAGCATATAGCTATAAACGATCATAAGCTTATTGATGCAGATGGTTGCTACGTATTCCCTGGTTTGATAGATGCACATACGCATTTCAACCTTGAAGCTTACGGAGCAAAAACTTTAGAAGACTTTCCTAAAGGTACCAGAACAGCACTACTCAACGGTGTTACCACAGTTATTGACTACATAATACCACAAAAAAGTGAAACATTGTTAGCAGCTTACCATAGGCGCCTCAAAGAGGCAACTGGAAGTTTTGTAGATTACACTTTCCATGCCCAAATTGTTGATGTTAATGAAGACTTTAGTACACTGATAAGAAAATTAATTTCTTATGGGATAAAAAGTTTTAAGATATTTCTACCTAAGACAGAAAATTGGTATATTGACGATGGGAAATTATATATAATCTTAAACGAACTTAAAAAATACAAGAATGTAGTTTTGGAGATACATGCTGAGAATAGTGATATGATTAATGTTTTAACTGAAAAATTAAAAAACGAAGATAAACTGAGTGTAAAATACTTTCCTTTATCACGACCTAATGTGGTAGAATATGAAGCTGTTCGTAGAGTGATTAGTATTAATAATAAAGTAGGGTGTAACATATACTTTGTTCACCTTTCTACCAAAGACGCATTAGAAGAAATAATTTACTGGAAGAAACAAAAAAATAAAAATTTTAATATATATGCGGAGACCTGTCCACAGTATTTATATCTAACAAGAAATGTTTTTAAGATAAAGAAAAATTACCTCTATACTTGTTGCCCACCTGTGAAATCACTAAGTGATAAAATATTCCTATGGAAATGTGTAAGGAATAGTATAGTAGATGTTATTGCGACTGATAATTGTGTATTTAGTAAAAAAATGAAGTTCAGGTTTAGAGATAACTTTACCAAAATTCCAATGGGTCTGCCAGGAACAAGTATGTTATTTCACTTTGTCATTACCGAAAGTATAAAACGTAGGTTAAATTTAAGGAATATAATAAAAATGGTAACATCTACACCTGCAAAAATCTTTTCTTTATATCCTAAGAAAGGAGATTTTTTAGCTCTTAAAAGTGACGCTGATATAATAATTTACTATCCTAAAGAAAAATGGCGTGTGAATGTTAAAAGATTAAATACCGTTGCTGATTATACTGTTTACGAAGGTTACGAAGTTTACGGTAAAATTCTAAAAGTAATATTTAAAGGTAATCTTGTGGTAGATAACGGTAAACTTTTGATATCACAACCACAAGGTGCATATATCCCAAGATAATTAATTATTATGCAAAACCTTCCTAAATATTTTAGTGCAGCTGCGTTATTGTCATACCTACAATGTCCGTACAAATTTAAACTCTTGTATATTGACAGAGTGGGCGCATTATACAAAAAAACAAAACCATACCAAGCAGTTGGAGATACTATTCATAAAGTTTTAGCAGAATTCTTTAAGATCAGGAACTTAGAAGAACGTACTGTTGACAAACTGTTGTATATGTTAGATTATTTTTGGATTTCCGAAGGTTATACATCCAAAGAACAAGAAGCAGAGTTTAAACACAACGCTGCTTTTTGGTTAAGAAATTTTTATGCAAATAATGATATGAAGGTTACACCATTATATGTTGAAGAATTTTTTAGAGTTGGCCTGGAAGATTTTTACCTGACAGGTAAGATAGACCGTATTGACGATGTAGGTGACGGAGTTGAAATAATTGATTATAAAACTGGAGGGTATATCCCAACCGAGAATGAATTTGCCACTGATTTGCAGATGGATATATACGCATTATGTTGTTGGGAGAAATATAAACTTTTTCCTAAGATTGTATCACAGATTTTCTTGCAATATAATCAAAAAATTTCTGTGAGTAAAACTCCTGATAATTTAAAAGAAACAAAAAAGAAAATTATAGATATAGTGAGAGAAATATATGAAAACAAAGAATTTTTACCAGTAAGAAATAATCTTTGTCCTTATTGTGATTTCCTTACAATATGTCCTGAAGTGGGTATGGGAGTCAAAGTAGTAAAACAGAAAGAGTTAGAAAAAGATTTTAGAGAAATAACTAAACATCTTGAACGTAGTATAAACGATTTACATATGTTGAATAGAATAAGTTTAGACATTTCTGAAATACTTGAAAGTGAAAAACTTATAGCTTCAACTCCTGAGTTTATTAAAGGTTTAGCAAAAGTAAAAAAAGTGGTAGTTTATATTTATGATGAAGAGAAACAAAGTTTTTATCTTGCAAGCTGGTCAAAATCAGTTGAAAATATCAATCTTTTACAAAACATTTCATTTATTGACCTTCTGAGAATGTTTAATACCACTTTAGAAAATTTAACGGAAACACTAGTTTGTCAAGGTAGTGACATTGAAGACTTTAAGATTATAACTAGAGATGAAATATTGTTTATACCAATGCTATCTCGTGATAAAGTTTTAGGTTTTATACTTGTTGCTGACAAAGAAGATTATACAAAATTTACTAATTATGATATCACTCTAATACAAAACTTAGTAAGGCACATATCAGTTGCATTGAATAATGCGCAATTATATGAGCTTGCTATAACTGATAGTCTTACGAAAGTTTTTATCCAAAGATATTTTATGTCACGATTAGAATATGAGATTTTGCGTTGTGAACGATATAATACCATATTTTCATTACTTATGATAGATATAGATTTTTTCAAGCGAATAAATGATACATATGGACACCTTGTTGGAGACGCTGTGTTAAAACAAGTAGCACAAGTTTTTCTATCATCTGTAAGGACAACAGATATTGTATGTCGGTATGGTGGGGAAGAGTTTGCAATATTGCTTATAGAATGTGGTTCAAACTGGGCTGAAAAAATTGCTTACCGTATAAAGGAGAAGATTGAAAATACAATTTTTAAAATAAATACCTTAGAACTTAAACTCACAATAAGTATTGGTGTAAAAACTTATTTTAGAGGTATGAAATCCAGAGATATTATTGAACAAGCAGATAAAGCACTTTATGTAGCGAAATCGTCAGGACGAAATAAAGTTGTTGTTTATGATAAAATTTCTTCTGTATAATAAAGTTGTAAAATTTTTGTATGGAGTTTTGTTATTACCAATGTGTTATGTGCTTATATCAACATTGATTTTTGTACTTAGCAAAATAGAGTTGAGTAATTATTTAGTACAATATTTTCTTTTTGGTATAATAACATATGTATTGATTCATTTCTTCTTTTATAAACCTATAAGTATTTATGTTTTTAGTCATGAGTTGGTGCATGTGATAAGTGCATATCTTTGTGGTAGTAAAATCAAGAAAGTTAAGATAAGTACAAATCAAGGTTCTGTCAATGTGGATAAAGTTAACACGTTTATCGCACTATCCCCATATTTTGTACCACTATATTCCATTTTAGGAACATTAGTATGGTTCGTAGTGAGGTTTTTATTCAAATTAGAACTTTCAGTTGGATTACTTTCATTTTTTTTAGGGTTCACAATAGCATTTCATATTATTTTGACAATTCATGCTATATATTTAGGCCAGCAGGATTTGAAAATTTCAGGATGGCTGTTTTCAACTGTTTTGATATTTATATTAAACTGTATAATCCTTATAGCGTTATTTAATGTGATGTTTCTAAATCGTAACGATATAAATTTGACAAAAGATTTTTTCCTTCGCAGTATTATACTTACATATAAAGAATGTTATAAGATAACTGTTGAACTTTTTAAAATCATCTTTAATTTGCTTAGACAAAAATGAGAATGTTTGTAAATGAAAATTTAAAAAAAGAACTTAAAAGGAAAAGTTTACATCTACTGACAATACTGTATCCAGTGCTTTATAATGTTCTACCATATGCTGCTTCTGTTATAATATCAGCAACTGTGGTAATTATTGATTTAATTTTTGAAACAATAAGACTATTATATCCTTCAGTTAATAAGTTATTATTGAGACTTTTTGAAGGAACTTATCGTGAAAAGGAAAAAGATAATATATCTACATTGATATGGACTTTATCAGGTGCGTTTTTAACAATTTTACTTTTTTCTGACAATAAAAACATAGTTACGCTAAGTTTGTTATATCTCGCATTAGGTGATAGTATAGCAGCAGTAGTGGGAGTAGCATTTGGTAAGATTAAATTGGGCTCGCGAGGGAAAAGTTTGGAAGGATCTTTAGCATTTTTTTTAATTGCTTTCCTGTGCGGATTGTTTTATGTAAAACCAGAGTATGCTTTATTAGCAGCCTTTATAGCTGCGGCTATTGAATTTTTGCCATTACCTTTGGATGATAATTTTGTGTTACCAATTTTTGTTGCTGGCGTGTTAACAATAGTAGTGTGAATTGTATGAATAACAACGAGATTGTCGTAGTAAGAAATGTATCAAAATATTTTGATGGTAAACAGGTTTTATCTAATATAAGCTTTGTTGTAAAGAAAGGTGAAATATTTGTTTTACTTGGACCAAATGGTGCAGGTAAAACCACTACTGTAAGAATTTTATCTGGAGTGTTGGAACCAGACAGTGGCGAAGTTTATATTTTCAATAAAAAAATGTTTCTTAATAATACCGAGTTAAAGCGCGACATAGGATATTTACCTGATGAGCCATATGTTTATAGTAAACTTAGAGGTATAGAATTCATTGAATTTATATTGTCACTTTACAAGAAAGAATTTGACCAGGGTAAGTATAAATATTTAATTTCTCAATTTGAACTGCAAGATGTTATTTCTCAGCCTATAGAAATTTATTCAAAAGGTATGAAACAAAAATTGTTATTGATGAGTATACTTTTGCGTGATCCTGAACTTTATATTCTTGATGAACCACTTGTTGGTCTTGATCCAAAATGTATAAGTTTTTTCAAACAGTATATTAAACAAATATCATCATTGGGTAAGACGGTATTATTATGTACGCACCTGTTAGAGTTAGCTGAACAGTTAGCAACAAGAGTCTGTATAATTAATAATGGAAAGATTTTAATTAGTGGCCTAAGGAAAGAAATTGCATCACAGTTGAATCTAAATACAGAAAGTTTAGAAGAAATATACCTTAGAGTAACTACGGGATTTCAACACGAATAGTATCTAATCTTTCCATCAATACAGTAATGGCATATCTTAAGAATTTTTAAAAATTTATGTATAACTTAATCAGACTGTTATTTCTACAGTTGAAACTTTTTAAAAACACAATAGTATTTGCGCAAAAGTTCGAAAAAATACGTAGTGTTTTATTATTACTGTTTGTCACAGGACTGTTCATATGTAGTTACATAATTTCATATCAGGTGATAATATATATTTCAACTTTTCCTGTGATCGGAAATATTTTCATAATAAGAATATTAGCTTTAGCATTTCTTACAAGTTTTGTGATGTTAATTTTTTCATCATTAATTGTATCATTTTCTACTCTCTATGATGAAAACGAATTACATCTTTTATTTTCATTACCAATTAATGTAAATAGTATTTTCTTTTTTAGAGTAATATTGACATCTTTCTATTCTTGTTGGATGATACTCTTGGTTGTGATACCTTTTGTGGTAGGTTTTGCTAGTGTCAAAAATTTTTCAATACTTGGCTATTTTGTTCTAACTACTTCAGTGTTGTTTAAAGTGTTTATTGGGACAGTTATAGGTTGTCTAGTTACAATAATATTGTCTTATTTATTTCCTTCAAGAAAAATAAAAAATATAGTACTTATTCTAATTGTAGTGTTGTCGTCTTTATTCTATTCTTTATTACGTATCTCTCAGCCAGAAAAGTTTTTATCACCACAAAATTTCCCTGAGCTCGTAGAATATTTGGATTTTCTTTCAAGACCAGTTGCTAAGTGGTTACCCTCATGGTGGGTAACAGAAGTATTTCGCGGATTGATGATAACCGACTACTGGATAGTCGGTGTTAATATTTTGAAATTATTTTTTGTATTTTGTTTTACAGTTATAGTTCTATATATTTTGGGCGTAAAATTATTTTATAAAAGTTTAACTCGTTCAAATACAAATTTGAGAAAATCCTGTCTAAAAGAGAAAGATCTAAACATATCTTCACTGTTTAGGACCATTCTAACAAAAGAAATAAGACTGTTCCTAAGAGAACCAATACAAATGATACAGTTTGTTGTTGTAATTGCTCTTACTACTATATATATTTTTAATATCAGCAGATTGCCTTTAGAATTTAAATATATAAGGGTAACAGTTTCATTTTTTAACTTAGGCGGAATAATGTTTATAATAACAGCATTAGTATTAAGATTCGTTTTCGTACAGCCAAGTATGGAATATAAAATTTTTTGGTTGTTAAAATCGGCACCAGTAAATATAACACATTTTTTCATTATAAAATTTATTGTATATATACCGATGATTTTAATCCCAGGATTGATCATAGTTACGCTATCAAATTTAGTATTAAAAGTTGACTCTATTTTAATGTCATCGTCGCTAGTTATTATTTTAGTTTCGTCAGCAGTGTTGACACTTGCGGGATATTCTTTCGGTATATTATTTCCAAAAAAGGAATATAAAGACATAGCACAAATTGAAACTTCTTTTGGTGGGTTAATTTTTATCTTGACATCATTGTGTTATATAGTAATACTTCTTTCCTCAATTGCTGAACCTGTGAAACGATATTTGTTAGGACTTAAATTAAGTTTTTTTGAAATAATATTTTATATTATACTTTTTGTGATGATAAATTTTATATATGGATTCACACCTGGCTATTATGCAGCAAAAAAGTTTATTAAAGAGTATTAAGATGAAAACATTAAAGTTGAGTATTACATTTTTTATACTTTTTACATTTACTTCTGATTGTTTTAGCCAAAAGGATAATATTTTTTTCTGGAAAATAAACACTAATAATGAAAAAGTTATCTTTTTATCATTTGATGATGGTCCAGGTGAGTATACAAAAGAAATCCTTGTAATTCTTAAAAAATATGATATTAAAGCCATATTTTTTGTATTAGGTGAGTTAGCTAAATTTAGACAAGATATTATTAGAGAAATAGTACGTGATGGTCATATTATAGGTAGTCATACTTATAGCCATAAAAATTTTTATCAGTTACAAAAGAACAATACAATACCACAATTAAAAAAAATATTAGTTGATGAGCTGGAGAAGACAGAGGCAGAGCTTAAAAAAATTTTAACTCATAATTTTAAAATACAATTTCTTCGTATGCCTAATGGATATTATCGCCAATGGATGGACGAGGTTATAATGCACAAGTTTGGTTACAAAGTTATTAACTGGACATTTGGCTGTGACTGGCATAATTATACTGAAGATGAAATGTTTAAGAAATATATAAATGCTTTACAGCCAGGAGGTATTTACTTATTTCATGATGGTGGTAAACACAGGGATAGAACTGTTAAAGTACTAGAAAGATTTATAAACTATTGTTTAGAAAAAAAGTATAAGTTTGGACATTTGAACGATTGGATAAAATAATTACTCAAGTATTGAAAAATATTCTTTATTTTAGTATAAGTTAAACTCAATTTAGAATTTATTTACGAAAAAAAAGAGGTTTGTTTTCTACAATGCTAAGTATAAAACAAGGAATTGATTCCCTAGTGAGATTTATAAAAGAATCTTATGTTGAGCTTAAGAAAGTCACTTGGTTAAGTAAGAAAGAAGCCGTAGCTTCTACACTTGTTGTAGTTATACTTATTATAATAATGTCTATATATATAGGTATAATAGACTTTATCTTAGCAAAAATTGTTTCTTTGTTTTTAGGAGGAAGAGTATAATATGTCGCAACAGGAAACTACGGAAAAAATGCAGCATAGTCTTACCTCAACAGAAAGCGGTTGGTACATTGTATATTGTATGGTAGGCAAAGAGTTAGATGTGAAGTATCGTTTAGAGGAAAAAATAAAAACAACAGATGGTATGGAACAAAAAATTTTTGAAGTACTGGTTCCTGAGGAAGAAGAAATAAGAATAAAGAAAGGTGAAAAAACAAAATTAAGAAAAGCTGTATTTAAAGGTTATGTTTATATAAATATGGTTTTGACACCTGAAACTTACAATTTTGTTCGCAGTGTTAGTGGTGTTAAAGGTTTCTTAGGTGGTGCTAATCCTCAGAAAATGTCTGAGAAAGAAGTTAATGAAATCAAAGCGTTAGCTGAAAAACTAAAAGGTTCTGCACCTAAAGTTGTGCGCAAGTTTGATTTAGGAGATACTATACGTATTATTGATGGTCCTTTTAGACATTTCACTGGTGTTGTTGAAGAAATAAATGAAGAAAAAGGGAAGTTAAAAGTTGTAGTAACACTCTTTGGCAGGCCTACATCTGTAGAACTTGAGTTTACACAGGTTGAAAAAGTTTAGATTATATTTTTAATAACTATTAGAGGTGACAAGTTATGGCAAAGAAAATAAAAACACAAATCAAACTTCAGATCCCAGCGGGACAGGCAAACCCTGCACCACCAGTTGGCCCTGCGTTAGGTCAGCATGGGGTTAACATAATGCAATTTTGTAATGAGTTTAATGCAAAAACCAAAAATATGGAACAGGGAATGTTAATACCTGTTATTATTACAGTATATGAAGATAGAACTTTTAGTTTTGTTTTAAAAACACCGCCTGTCTCAGCGTTGTTAAAAAAAATTGCTGGTTTAGCGAAAGCTTCTGGTAAACCAGGTTCACAAACTATAGCTACTGTTACCAAGAGTCAAGTAAAAGAGATAGCAAAACTTAAACTTCCTGATCTTAATACTACCAGTTTAGAAGCAGCGATAAAAATTGTTGAAGGGACAGCACGTAGTATGGGGATAGAAGTTGTTGAAGATTGAAGTTTTAACCGACAGATTAGACATTTAGGGAGGATTGAAACTTATGAGTAAACGTATGTTAGAAGTAAGAAAAAAGGTTGACAAACAAAAATTGTATTCTTTAAAAGAAGCGATAGAGTTGTTAAAAGAGTTAAAGAGAACAAAGTTTGATGAAACAGTTGAAATTCATATAAATCTTGGTATAGATCCAAAACAATCATCGCAGACAGTCCGTGGTGCAGTTGTGTTACCTCATGGTACAGGGAAAACTGCTCGTGTTTGTGTTTTAGCAAAGGGTGAGAAACTTAAAGAAGCTGAGAAAAGTGGCGCAGAATTTTATGGAGCGGAAGAGTTAATTGAGAAAATAGCAAAAGGGTGGACAGATTTTGATGCACTGATTGCAACACCTGATATGATGAAAGATATAGCAAAACTTGGTAAAATTTTAGGTCCGAAAGGACTTATGCCAAACCCTAAAACAGGTACTGTTACAACTGAAATCGTGAAGGCTGTTGAAGAAGTTAAAAAAGGAAGAGTGGAGTTTAGAAATGATAATTATGGTATTATTCATTGTCCTGTAGGAAAAATTTCGTTTGATACAGACAAATTAATAGAAAATATTATGACAGTAGTTGATACAATAATAAAACTAAAACCGGCACAGGCAAAAGGTGTATATCTTAAGAATATATACTTATCTTCCACAATGGGTCCTTCTATACGAATAAACCCACAAGAATTTACAAAAAAATAGGGATGTTAAGAAAACTTTTAGGGAGTAGTTCTGTAATACTACGCAGAAGACGTTATTTAATCAATCCCAAGTTTCAAATTAAGTACCTAATCATTGTATTAGTACTAGTCATAGTTATATTATTATCTACAGCTTATTATGTAAATCTCACATTGAGGACTACAACATTACTTGAGAATCTTTCTGGATTAGAAGTTGAAGCAGTAACAAAACTTGTTTTTAGAACAGTGGTATATGTTTGTATTATATTTGTTGTCCTGATAGTAACATTAGGAATATTTGTTTTACATCGTATTGCAGGACCTTTGTACGTCTTTGATAAGATGTTTAATCTACTTTCTGATGGTGATTTAACGATTTATCTTAAGTTGAGGAAAGGTGATGAATTACAAGAATTAGCAGCGAGTTTCCAAAATATGGTAGATAAACTACGTATGTATGTTAAGTCTGATAAAGAAAAAGTTGAAAAGATAAAATTTGAACTTCAACAATTGGTAAATAATTATAACAAACTTTCACAACAAGAACTGTTAGAAAAATTGAACAAAATCAGAGATATGTTGTCCGAGCTATACAAAAATTTTAAAACAGATGTATGAATAAAACTCTTGGTATAATTGGCACAGGTAACATCGCTACGATTGTTCTAAGTAAATTAACAACTCTCGCTGATAAACTAAGAAAAATTTATGTCTATGATATTGATGAAGACAAGTTATTATTATTCCTGAAAAAATTCAGTAGAATAAAATATTACACTGACAAACTTCTTAGATGTAGTAATATTAAGCAGTTGATAAAAAAATCTGATGTAATAATGGAATCAGCTTCAGTAGGTGCAGTTAGTGAAATTTTAAGAAGTATTAAACCATACAAATCTAAGACTGTTATAATACTTTCTGTAGGTGGACTTTTAGAAAACTTTGATGAATATAAGTTGCTTTTAGACAAAGGATATAGAATAAAAATTCCTTCAGGTGCTATTGCAGGTTGTGATGCTTTATCTGCAGCAAGTATTGCCGGGATTAGAAGTATACAGCTTACGACTACAAAACCAGTAAAAAGTTTACTTAATTCACAAATTTTTAATCTAAAACCAAGTTTATACAAAAAAGTGGTAAAGTCAACACGTACAGAAATTTTTAACGGCGATGTTTATACTGCAGTAAAGTATTTCCCACAGAACATTAACGTAGCAGCAACTTTAGCAATAGTTTCTGGTTGTCCAGAAAAAGTGAGGGTTAAGATAATTGCTGACAGAGAGATCACAAGTAATGTCCATGAAATAAGTATTAATTCATTAGCAGGTGAAATATATGTTCGTACAGAAAACGTGCCTTCAGAAAATAATCCAAAAACAAGTTATCTTGCAGCACTTTCAACTTTATCATTATTGTCAGATGTAATATTACACAATTATTGAATTTTATTGATAAATTTTGATATGTTAATAAATCTTTACAAAGGGCAGGTGGCGGAGTGGACAATCGCAGCAGACTGTAAATCTGCCGTCCGTTGGGACTACGTAGGTTCGAATCCTACCCTGCCCAGGTTTTGCGGGAGTAGTTCAGTTGGTAGAACATCTGCCTTCCAAGCAGAATGTCGCGGGTTCGAGTCCCGTCTCCCGCTGTTACTTGCCTTATTTAAATCATTTTAACTTATGAAAAATTTAGTAAGTCTTTTTGGAATGTTAGTTCTTATAGCTATTGGTTGGTTACTTTCTGAAGATAAGAAACGTATTTTATGGAGGACAATTTTGTGGGGTACTTTGTTGCAGATAATTTTGGGTTTGATAGTTTTAAAGACACCACCTGGTAGGTGGTTCTTTGAAGTTTTTAACAAGGCTTTTATTGTACTTGTTAGTTTTTCAGAACGAGGTGCAGAATTTATTTTTGGTGAACTTGTAACAAATACTGACAAATTTGGATATATTTTTGCATTCAAAGTTTTGCCAACGATAATATTTTTTTCAGCGTTTATATCTATACTTTACTATTTTGGAGTGATGCAATTCATAGTAGAATTATTCGCAAGGATTATGGTAAGAACAATGGGAACTTCAGGTGCTGAAAGTTTATGTTGTTCAGCAAATGTTTTCGTAGGGCAGACAGAAGCGCCGTTGTTGGTTAGACCATATGTAAGAGATATGACACGCTCGGAATTGCTTGCTGTGATGACTGGTGGTATGGCAACTATAGCAGGTGGTGTTATGGCAGCGTATGTAAGTTTGTTAAAAAACTATATTCCAGACATTGCAGGACATTTAATGACAGCTTCCGTAATGTCTGCACCAGCAGCATTGGTATTTTCAAAACTTCTTGTTCCTGAGACAGAAGAACCTAAAACTTTAGGTCATGTTAAAGTTAAATATGAAAAGACAGATGTAAATGTTATAGACGCAGTCGCTAACGGTACAACTGTTGGATTACGTCTTGCAGTGAATGTTGGCGCGATGCTTATAAGTTTTATGGCACTATTATATTTTGCAAATTATCTTCTTTCGACTTTGGGCAATTTATTACCTTTTGAAGTTACCAAAAACCTTTCATTTGATAAACTTTTTGGTTTAATTTTCGCTCCGATATCTTGGTTACTCGGTGTTGATAGTAAAGACATTTTTATAGCAGGGAATTTAATTGGTCAAAAAACATTTTTTAACGAATTTGTAGCGTATGCAAACTGGGCACATATGTACGCTAATAATCCACAGATTGTAACACATAGGACTGCGGTGATACTATCTTATGCTTTATGTGGATTTTCTAATTTTTTATCAATAGGTATACAAATAGGTGGTATAGGAGCAATTGCACCTGAACGCAAACATGACCTTGCACGGTTAGGCATTAAATCTCTTATTGCAGGAACTTTAGCTTGTCTGCAGACAGCTACAGTTGCTGGTATACTACTAACAAAGTAATAGTATGAAAACTATAAAATGTCCAATTTGTGGCACAGAAAATAGAACAACTTTAAAATATTGTAGAGTATGTTTCTCGCGGTTAATTTCCACTTCGCATGGCTTACCGTTGAAAACAAATTTTTATCCTAAAGTTATAAAGCACAGAAGTGTGCTTGGTATATTTTTTGTTTTAATTCTGCTTTTGCTACTGTGGATTTTATTGAACAGATAGTGATAATATTTTCTGCAAACAACAATTATCAATGAATTTTTTAACCTGTTTTTTGTTTTTATTAGTTATTAGTTTGTTGTCTTTTATTATTTCATATTTGTTACTCAGCTCGTATTATAGGTCGAAGCTGGCAGAACTTCTAAAGAAATTTTCTAAAATATCTTCTTCAGTAGAAATGGACAAAATTCTGCCACAGATTGTTGATGTTGTATCAGAAGTGTTGAGACCAATAAGGTGTTCACTAATGCTAATTTATGATAATGGTGAACTAAGAATCAAAGCTGGAAAAAATATTTGTGTAACTGTTGTACGTGGGTTAAGGCTTAAACCTGGTGAAGGTGTTGCTGGGCGAGCACTTGAAACAGGCCTTCCTGTAATGGTTAGAGATGTTTCAACATCAGAATATTATTATAAACTTTTCTCACCTGAAGTAAAACCACTCAGAAAAGAAGCGCTCATAGCAGTACCACTAAAGTTTCAGGATAAAAATTATGGCGTCTTAAATCTACATTTTAAAATAATCAAAAAGTTTCCACGTTCACGTTTTGAGGGACTTATTTTAAGTATTATTGCTGAACAAACTTCAGCTGCAATACACAGATGTTATACGTTTTATGCTGTTGTGAGTGATAGTATGACAAAATTGTATAATCACGATTATATAATAAAGCGTTTACAGGAAGAAATTGTTCTTGCTAATAAGTTTAATACAAAACTTTCTTTGGTTATGTTTGATATAGACCATTTCAAACAAATAAATGATAAGTATGGACACCAGGTGGGAGATTTAGTTATAACTACTATAAGTGAAGTAATACGAGATAATGTTAGGATTACGGATATTGCAGGGAGATATGGTGGCGAAGAATTCTGTTTAATTTTACCTCATACTTCTTTGCGGCAAGCTGTTATAGTTGCGGAACGGCTTAGGCAAGAAGTTTGTTCAAGAAAGTTTTTTACGTCAAATGGAGAGATAACTGTAACTTGTTCATTTGGTGTGAAGGAATTTTCTGGTGAAACCTTTGATGAATTAATATCAAAAACAGATGAATTGTTGTACAGAGCCAAATCTTTAGGAAGAAATAGAGTATGTTACTGATTAAAATTTTTGTTGAAAAAAAGTAGAAACTTTTGTAATAATTATTCATATAGAGGGAAGGAGTTGAGTTATGAGAAAACCATTGATAGCAGCAAACTGGAAAATGCACAAAATAATCTCTGAAATAGAAGATTATATAAGAAAATTTATTTCTTTAGTAGATAAAAATTTTGACAGAGAGATTGTTCTTTGTGTACCGTTTACTGGTTTATACATCGCAGGTAAACTTCTTTTTGGTAGTAATATTAAACTTGGTGCACAAAATATGTACATAGAAGAGAAAGGAGCATACACTGGAGAAATAAGTCCCGTAATGTTGAAAGATGTAGGATGTAACTATGTAATCCTTGGGCACTCTGAACGACGTAAATATTTTAATGAAACTGATGAATTTGTTAACAAAAAAGTATTGACTGCAATCAAGTTTGGTTTGATTCCTATAGTATGTATCGGTGAGACATTACAAGAACGTGAACAAAATAAAACTTTTGAAGTTTTAGAAAGACAGGTGAGAGGTTCGTTAGCAAACCTTAATACTCTTGATGCAGAAAAGATAGTTATAGCTTATGAACCTGTCTGGGCAATAGGGACGGGTAAAAATGCAACACCGCAACAGGCACAAGAAGCACAACAGTTTATAAGACAGAAATACGCTGAACTTTATGGTTCCATAGTTGCTGAAAAAGTAAGGATTTTATACGGTGGTTCTATTACACCTGAAAATTTTAAAGGAATAATGTCACAGAAAGATGTTGATGGTGGTCTTGTCGGAGGAGCATCGTTAGACCCAGAAAGTTTTTACAAAATAGTAATGTTTGATAAATAAGTTTGTTATAAATAATGAATGATATGAAAGATTTAGTAGAAAGAATAACACAAAGAATCCAACAGATGGAAAAATTTGAAAAATTTCCAATAATAATAAACGTTTCAAATCGGCATGTTCATTTAACAAAAGAACATTTTGAAATTTTGTTTGGGACAAATGTTGAACTGACGAAACTTCGTGACCTTATGCAGCCGGGACAGTTTGCTGCAAATGAAACCGTGACGATAGTTGGACCTAAAGGCAAGTTTGAGAATGTGCGTATTATAGGACCGTTAAGGAAATATACACAGATAGAAATTTCTCGTACGGACAGTTTTGTCTTAGGTGTGAAACCGCCAATACGTGATTCAGGTAATCTTACAGGTTCTCCAGGATTAATAATCATTGGTCCTAAAGGTAAGATTGAATTAAACGAAGGATGTATCATTGCTTTAAGGCATATACATTTTACACCTCAAGATGCAGAAAAGTTAGGTATAAAAGACAAAGATTACGTAAGAATTTTAGCTGGTAAGGGGAAAGGACGAGAAACGATATTCAGTGATGTAATTTGCCGTGTATCAAAAGAATATGCGACTGAGTGTCATCTTGATATTGACGAAGCGAATGCTGCCAATGTGGATAATGGTGAATACATTTATATTGTAGAAAAGTTGTAAATTTTTATTTTTTAAAAACTGCTATGCCAAAGTATACTTATAGAGCAAGGACACCTACTGGTAAAATTGTAACGGAAACTGTGGAAGCTGTATCACCAAGAGAAGTTGTTGACAAATTACGGAATCTTAAATATGCAGTAATTGAAGTTAAAGAATTTAAAGAGAGTACAATAAAATCATTTCTTAATAAGCTACCTATATTTAAGAAAAAAGTTAAATTTTCAGATCTTGTAATATTTTCAAGACAGTTAGCAACTTTAGTTTCTTCAGGTGTACCTTTGGTCCAAGGTTTATCAATCCTTGAAGACCAATTTGAATCTCCGTCTTTTAAAGATGTAATAAAATCTATAAGAACAGATATTGAAAGTGGTGTATCTATTTCTGATGCTATGAAGAAACATCCATATGCATTTTCTGACCTATATATAGGTATGGTACATGCTGGAGAAGTTGGTGGTATACTTGACCAAGTACTTGATAGGTTATCTTTATATTTGGAAGCTACGCAGGAGTTGAAATCAAAAATTAAAAGTGCAATGATGTATCCAATTATAGTATCTGTTGTAGCTGTAGGTGCTGCAATTGTAATGTTGACGGTTGTAGTGCCGAGATTTGCAGCATTGTTTGCAGAGATGGGTGCTAAACTACCTGCTCCAACACAAATGTTAGTTAACCTATCGGCTTTTATTAAGAAATGGATATTGTTATTTGTTTTGATAGGAGCAGCAATAGTTATTGTGTTTAGAAGATTATATAAAACAAATGTGAAATTTGCATTAAAGGTAGATACTTTTTTACTTAACGCACCAATTTTTGGCGATGTTATAAAGAAAACCGCGATTGCAAAGTTTACAAGGACATTAGCTACCTTGGTTCGTTCAGGAGTACCAATTCTTCAGGCTATGGAAACTGTAGCTAAAACTGCAGGCAATAAACTTATAGAAAAGACGATTTTAGAAGCACGAGAGTCAATTCGTGAAGGTGAACGTATTGCTGAACCGTTAAAGAAAAGCGGTGTATTTCCGCCAATGGTTGTACAAATGATTGCTGTTGGTGAAGAAACAGGTGCGTTAGATACTATGCTGACCAAAATTGCTGATTTTTACGACAGTGAAGTTTCTGCTGCTATTGAAGGTTTAACCGGTATGATTGAACCTTTAATCATAGTTTTTCTTGCTGTTGTTGTAGGTGGTATGGTAGTAGCTATGTATTTACCTATGTTTGAAATTACATCAAAAATTTCTGGATAGTAGAGAGGAGGAAAAGGGATAAAAACTAAAACCAAAAATGTAAAAAGGATAACTTCTCTTACCTTAGCAAAAAATATAGCAAAACTTGCCATTAATAAAAAAGCGCAAGATGTTATCATCCTTGATCTTAAAAAAGTGAGTAGTTTTTGTGATTATTTTGTTATAATGTCAGCACAAGCAGAAACACATACTGAAGCTCTGTTACAACACATTCTTGCTAATATTAAGACTAAGTTTAAAATACTACCTCATCACACTGAAGGTATAGAATACAAACGATGGGTAATAATAGATTACATTAGTGTTGTAGTACACATAATGTTGCCAGAGGTACGTGATTTCTATGCGCTTGAAAAGGTCTGGAGTAAAGGTAAAAGAGTGAGTTATGAAAGAAAAAGTGTTAAAGGTTCTAAATGAAGCTATTACTAATTTTGGATGGAATGTACAATTTGATGTTAACGAACCTCCTTCAGAAATAAAAGCTGATCTTGCAAGTAACTTACCTATTGTTGTTTCCAAAAAATACGGTGTTTCACCAGAAGAAGTTTTTGGGAAAGTTAAGGATTACTGTTTTTATAACTTTAGGGATTATATGTTTAAAGAATTAACTTTTTCTTCACCTGGGTTTATAAATATAGTATTGTCAAAAGTAATTTTTTATGAAGAACTTAAACAGATTTTAATTCAGCAGAAGAAATATCCGAAAGTTGACACAAAAGATGAAAAAGTACTAATAGAATTTGTATCTGCAAATCCTACAGGACCTTTACATATAGGTCACGGAAGATGTGCAGTTTTGGGTGATGTTTTAGGAAATTTGTTAAGAAAATTAGGTTATAATGTGCAAAAAGAGTACTATGTAAATGATAGAGGTAGGCAAATAGATGTATTAACAGCATCTGTTGTGTACACGTTAATAGAACAAAAGTACGAAATTGTGGATGAAAAAATTCGTCTATGGTCAGAAGATGTTGTGAAGGAGACGAAATATAAAGGAGAGTATATTAAAGGACTTGCTGCGAAATTACAAGATAAATTTGGTAAAATAAGTGAAAGTAACATCAACGATGTAAAAAAGTTTATAGTGGACACAATTATGGGCGAGATTGAATTGTCTTTAAAAAAGTTTAATGTAAATTTTGATAATTATATTTATGAAACTTCACTATATGAGACAAAACTAGTTGACGAAATTAATCAACTGATGTACCAAAATAAGTTAGTAGAAACAAAAGATGGTGCGGTCTGGTTTAAATCAGCTGAATTGACAGATGATAAAGATAGAGTAATAATAAAGTCAACTGGTGAACCAACATATTTTTTTAGCGATATAATATATCATTATAACAAAGTACAGCGTAACTTCAACTGGCTTATAAACATCTGGGGGACAGATCACCATGGATATGTTGAACGGTTAAAGAGTGCATGCAAGGTAATCTTTGATAGTATTGGTAAAAATGTAAAATTAGACATTTTACTATATCAATTGGTATCTTTAATTAAAGGTGGGCAGAGAGTAGCAATGTCAACTCGTGAGGGTAAGTTTGTCACCTTAGATGAAGTCATAGCCGAAGTTGGAACAGATGTAACACGGTTTTTTCTATTAACAAAATCTCCAAATGCACATCTTGATTTTGACCTTGACTTAGCAAAAGAACATTCATTAAAAAATCCTGTGTACTATATTCAGTATGCACATACTCGTTGTTGTGGTATTATTAGAGAAGTTGGAGACATTATAAATGTAAGCGATATTGAATCACATCCTGAGATATATTTTGATTTATTAGAAAATTATGATAACTTTACTGATGAAGAAATTGTATTGATAAGAAAATTATGTTTTTATAAAGATACATTAGAATTATGTGCTGGGGCACTTTCTTTACATCACCTTTGTAATTACCTTATTGACTTAGCACGAATTTTTCATAAGTTTTACGAAAGATGTCGTGTAATAGAAAAAAGTAATGTGGTAATTTATCCAAGACTGTTATTGGTTATGGCTACAAAAATTATATTTAATAACTCATTAAATATTTTAGGTATTTCAGCGCCTGAACGAATGTAAAAAAGATTTCTAAAGGGCAGAACAATGGTAACAGATTTAGAATTCCAACGAGAGGTTGTTGAAAAGTTTAATCTAATTATTAATGAAATTGGTAAAAGAATTGTTGGTCAGAAACAGGTCATAAAAGAGTTAGTGATTGCTTTGCTCTCTAAAGGGCACTGTTTGATAGTTGGCGTACCTGGTCTTGCAAAAACTATGATAGTTCACACCCTTGCTGATGTTTTAGATTTGAAATTTAGCAGGATACAGTTTACACCTGATTTAATGCCATCAGATATTACAGGTACTGAAGTTATTGAAGAAGACCCTATTACTAAGAAAAGACATTATAGATTTCTTGCTGGACCAGTGTTTGCTAATATTGTTTTAGCTGACGAAATTAACAGGACACCGCCAAAAACACAGTCTGCATTATTACAAGCAATGCAGGAATATAAAGTAACGGTTAACGGTATAACATATGAACTGCCACGACCATTTTTTGTACTTGCTACACAAAATCCTATAGAACAGGAAGGTACTTATCCTTTACCTGAAGCTCAGCTTGACAGGTTTTTCTTCCAAATCAACATTGATTATCCATCAAAAGACGAAGAAAAAGAAATTTTATATAGAACAACAGGTACTGTTGAAACAGAAGTTAAAAAAGTTACGACTCAAGATGAAATATTAAACATACAAAGTTTTGTACGTAAGGTCCCAATTACAGAATATGTGATGGATTATATAATAGACATTGTGAGAGCAACAAGACCAAAGGAACAATCCTCACCTGACTTTGTGAAGAAATATGTCCAATGGGGTTGTGGCCCGAGAGCTCAACAAACACTTACATTAGCTGCGAAAACTACTGCGTTACTTAAAGGACATACCACGGTCAGCGTAGAAGATGTTAACGAAGTGATGTTTCCAGCACTTCGTCATCGTATAATACTTAATTTTCAAGCGATGGCTGAAGGGTTAAAATCAGACGATATCATCCAGAAACTTACCGAACATTTTTCGTCAAAACAATAAATTGCATTTTAGTAGGGGTGAGATTGGTGTTAGAATTTTTAAAATTGCTTGATATAAATCTTTTCTATTTTATAAATCATGACATAAAAAATGATTTCTTTGACTTTTTAATGCCATTCGTTACAGATGTTAGAAATTTTTACATCGTTTTTCTGATTTTATGGTTATTAATGGTTTTCTCGTCTAAATATAAAGTTCGTGTTGCTGGGTGGACAATTATTGTTGCTGTTACATTATCGGATATACTAAGTAGTAAAATACTTAAACATATATTCCTTCGTCAAAGACCATATGAGGTCTTACCTGATGTTTACAAATTGGTATCTTCTGGAGGGCCATCGTTCCCGTCTTCACACGCTGTCAATTCTTTTACTGCAGCTACATTAATTATGTTATTCTTTAGAAATCCTTTCTATACCATAATAGCATATGTTGTTGCGTTTATGTCGGCATTTTCTCGTATATATGTAGGAGTTCATTATCCTTCGGATGTAATTTTTGGAGCGATATTAGGTATTATATTAGGTTATCTAATTTTCAAAATTGTGTGTAAACTATTCCATTTAGAAGGGAAAAAAGAAACTGAAAATCTAACAGTTAATTAGGTTATTTACTGATTAGCGCAAGAACAATACCGTATAAGTTGAGTTTTTCTTCAACTTCAGGTTGTCTAAATTCTTTTTTATACCATTGTTTGTACATAACACTGGCTTTAAGAAGGTATTTCTTTGACAGGATAAAGTTTGAACTTAGTAAATAATGAGTTTCTTTAGAGACAGTGCGAGTTGGCTCTCCAAAAAATATAAAAAAGTTACCACCTCTATAAGTGGTGTAATATTCAAAGGAGAGAGAGAATTTTTTTGTTATGCTATTGCCTATTTGTATACCATAATAAAGAAGTTCTTTGAGTAAATAATGCAGTTTATATCCTGTAAGTAAGTTAGCAGTAATTTTGTTTGATTTAAACACGCGCCAGTTGAAACCAGAAGTACCTGTTACAAAAAACTGTTGATTTTTTTCTCTTAGCCTAACACTATATGCGACACCGCCATAACCAAGTTCAGTCTCTAACTGCCAGCCAGGATAGATAACTGTTAGTATTGGTGTTGATACATGTGCGATGTACCCTCCGTAGAGATAATAAGTTGGAACACTAAATTTGAACTTACCTTCTTCTTCAGTAATAAGAGTGCCCTCTCTGTGGTCTATTTCAGATTGGAGATAACCTAATGATGAGAAGTTACAATTGCCGAATCCGTATTCAAACTGGTCAATTTGTAATCCTTCACCTTTAAATGCGCTACGTATTGGTTGCGGAAGTATGCCGTAGATGATATTAATTAAAAAGTTGAATGCAGATAAATGTATGTTAAATATTATAAGAGAAACAAAAATGGAAACAATTAATCGACTCACTTTCATGAGTTTCTGGTTGTAAGTTTTGTAGAAATTTTGTATAAAAAATTCAATACATGAAGAAAACAATAATGATAGGATGTTGTGGTTTCCCTATCGCACAAAAAAAATATTATGAAGAATTTCCTTGTATTGAGATTAATTCAACATTTTATCAACTGCCGCCAGTAAAATCAGCATTACGATGGAGAAAGGAAGCAGAGGAACGAAATCCTAATTTTGAGTTTATTATTAAAGCATGGCAAGTTATCACACATAAAGCAACATCGTTTACTTACCGCAGGATGAAAGAAAAACTTGGTGAACCAAAAAACTATGGATTTTTTATGCTGACAGATGAAGTTTTAACTGCTTGGCAACGAACAAAAGATTTTGCAGTAGCACTTGGATGTAGAAAAATTTTATTTCAATGTCCGTCAAGTTTTACACCTGGAGATATGAATTTAAAAAATCTTTATAATTTCTTTAAAAAAGTACAAAAGGATAGACAAAAGTATAATTTTGATTTTATAATAGAACTTCGTGGCGAAGAATGGAATGAAAAGGTTATAAGAAAAATTGCAAGTGAATTAAATCTGATTCATTGTGTTGATCCATTATATGGTAGATCTTATTACGGAGAATATAGATACTATCGCTTACATGGTTTACACATAGGTAATCGGCTTGATTATAACTATCAATTTACTGATGAAGAACTTAAAAAAGTTTATAAGTTATGTGATAAAAATCTTAATTATGTAATGTTTAACAACTCTACAATGTACGATGATGCAATAAGGTTTACTCAAATAATATCCTAAACATTCAAGCAACTAAACGCCTAAATGCCTAAACGCCTAAACAACTAAACGCCTAAACAACTAACTTTATGAGAAATAAAGAAGTTGCAGAACAGTTTTATCTTATAGCACAACTTTTGAGTTTAACTGATGAAAATCCATTCAAAGTTCGTGCTTATGAAAAAGCAGCACAGGTGATAGAATCGTTACCTGAAGCTATTGAGGATTTAGCAAAAAATTTTGATAAGCTTTCATCAATTCCTGGTGTTGGGAAAAGTATAGCAGAAAAAATTGTAGAGTATTTTGAAACAGGCAAAATTAAACGTTTAGAAGAACTTAAATCAAAGTTCCCCGAAGGAATATTTGATATGTTACGAATACCTGGGTTAGGACCAAAACGTGTTCGTCTTATTTATGAAAAACTCGGGGTGAAAGATATACAAACTCTTAAAGAATATGCACAGAAAGGTATGTTGAGGAATTTACCCGGTTTTGGGGAAAAGGTTGAACAAAATATTGTTGAAGGGATACAACTTTTGTCAGTTTCGGAACAAAGATTACTGTTGTTTGACGCGTTGAAAACTGTTGAAGAGATATTAAAAGAGATAAAGAAAAACAAAGAGGTAGTAAACATAGATCCTTGTGGTTCTCTCCGTAGAAGAAAGGAAACCATAGGTGATATAGATATTCTATGTTGTGTTGTACCAGGGAAGGAAAAATATATAATTGAAAAATTTACAAAATTGCCTATGGTAAAAAAAGTGATGGCAAGCGGTGACACTAAAGGAAGTATATTGACAGATTCCAACATTCAGGTAGACCTTAGAGTTGTACCAAAAGAAGTATACGGTGCTGCATTGCAGTATTTTACAGGTTCAAAGCAACATAACATTCATTTAAGAGAAATTGCAAATAAGAAAGGATTAACTCTTAGCGAATATGGAGTGTTTAAGATTGGTAGAAAAGATAAACCTATCTGTGGCAGAACTGAAGAAGAAATTTATAAAATTTTAGACTTACAATATATAGAGCCGGAGTTAAGAGAAGATAGGGGAGAAATTGAATATGCATTAAAAGGTGAACTACCTAAATTGTTAGAGATGAAAGATATCAAAGGTGATACTCATATTCATTCAAAATACTCAGATGGAACAAATACAATAAAAGAAATTGTAGAGTATGCAGAAAAATTAGGTTATGAATGGATTATAATATGTGACCATTCACAAAGTTTGAAAGTAGCAGGTGGTGTTTCAATTAAGGATTTGTATAAGAAAATTGATGAAATAAGAAATATAAATAAGACAAGTAAAGTAAAAATCCTTTGTGGACAAGAAGTTGATATAACCTCTGATGGTAAACTTGATTATCCCGACGATGTTTTGAAAGAGTTAGATTTTGTAATAGCAGCAATACATACAGGGTTTAAACAGTCAGAAGAACAAATTACTGAACGTATTATGCGCGCTATTGATAATAAATATGTTCACTCTATTTCACATCCTACCGGAAGATTATTAAATAAACGTTCTCCTTACAGAGTTAATATCTCCAAAATAATAGAATACGCTGGCAAAAATGATGTTATGCTTGAAATAAACGCTTTCCCGGAACGGCTTGACTTAGATGATGTAAATTCAAAATATGCGAAGGAACATGGTGTAATGCTTTCAATTGGAACTGATGCACATCATATCTCACAAATGGAATATCTTATTTTAGGTGTATATGTAGCACGTCGTGGCTGGCTTGAGAAAAAAGATGTGGTTAATACAATGTCGTATTCTCAACTTTGTAAATTTTTAAAGAAGCGTAGATAGGAAAATCCTAAAACTCTCTAATTATGAAAAAATATTATCTTACTTCGGAAGAAATTTATAAACTTGACAAACTTGCTACGGAAAAATTTTTGATACCATCAATAATTTTGATGGAGAACGCGGGACGGTTATCCGCCGAGTTCATTAGAAAGTATATGATAAAAAACGATCTTCATAATGTTATAGTTTTTTGTGGTCCTGGAAAGAACGGTGGGGACGGTTTTGTTTGTGCAAGATATTTATCTATTTTTGGATTCAAAGTTGTAGTAGTTAAGTTTATACCAGAAAAGAAATATAAAGGTGATACTCTGATAAATTATAAAATTTTAAAACGGTTAGGTATTACGATACAGAATTTTGAACAGGCAAAAATTAAAAAATTACTTAGTACAAGCGATGTTATAATAGATGCGATTTTCGGTATTGGATTATCACGTGATGTTGAAGGTGTATTTCGTGACGCTATAGGGTTAATTAATAATTCAAAAAAGGTTGTTTTTGCTATTGATATTCCTTCAGGGATTAATGCTGACACAGGTGATGTGTTAGGATTAGCTGTAAAGGCTGATTATACTATTACGATGGGAGCATTAAAAAAAGGTTTTGTGAAGAAAACCACAAAGCTATTTTTAGGTAAAGTTGTTGTTGCTGATATTGGTTATCCAAGAATAGATGTTTCTAAGTTATAGTTAGCAGTTTTATTTTCTTAAAAAATTTGTTTTTCCGCCAGATTTTGATATAAGTTTTACATCGTCAATTTTTGCTTCAGGACAAAATTGTTTTATCATATCATAAATTGTAACTAAACTTACCACACAGGCAAATAATGCTTCAATGTCAGGACCGGTTTTACCTTCAACTTGTACTTCAGTTATTACATCACAGTAATATTTTTTATTAGCGACTCCTAAGCTTGGTGTAACCCTGCAGTAAGTTATATTAATAGGATGTGTCAAAGGTATGATGTGAGAAACATTTTTTGCAGCAAGCACACCAGCAACCTGTGCGACTGATAAAACATCACCTTTTGGAATCTCGTTATTTTTTATTAACTCATAAACTTTTTTTGAAAAATAAATTCTTCCTTTAGCTACTGCTTTACGTAATGTCTGTTGTTTGTTTGTTATATCAACCATTGAAATATTTTTTTTCATACTATCCACCTATTGAACGCATACAATCTTTAATAGTTGTATCAAACGAATATTTTTGTGGTTTTGTTTGCAATGCTTCAAAGATTTTTAATTTTATTTCATCATCTGATGATACATTTTTTAAGTCTATTTCATAATTGTATCCTAAACAAGACCTAAGAGTAAGTTTTGAAGTGATACGTAGTCTATTGCAATTGTTACAAAACGGATTTGACAGTGGAGTGATAAATCCTATAATTTTGTTTAAGTTATATATAAAATATCTTCCAGGACCAAGATTGTCAAAATAACCATAATCAGGTGTTATTTCTTTCAATTTTTTTTTCTTAATTAGTTTGTCTATAATTTCTGTTAAAGGAAGAAATAATTGTTTATTATAGTGAGGACCAATTGGCATCAGTTCTATAAATCTTATAATTGCGTTATGTTTACTGGCAAACTCTATAAATTCTTCAACTTCATCAGAATTTATACTTTTCATAATTACACAATTTAATTTTAGATTTATATCGTACGAAGATAAAATTTTTATATTCTCAATCACACGGTTTAACAGGCGAGTCTTGGTAATTTCGTAAAACCTATTCTTATTGAGTGTATCAAGTGAGACATTAAATCTTTTTATATTAAGTTTGTCTAATTTAGTAATTATGCTTTCCGAAAGTAAGGAGGCGTTTGTAGTTATTGCAACATCTATATTTAATTTTTTAATTTCTGATATAAACTCAACAAAATCAGTGCGAAGAAAAGGTTCACCACCTGTAAGACGTATTCTGTTAATACCAAGATGAGATAAAACTTTTATTATTCTAAGATAGTCTTCTAAAGAAACTTCATTAACACTTTCAGTAGGGTCAGTTGAACTACAGTAAGTACAGTTGAAATTACATCGTTCAGTGACTGACACACGAAGATATGTAATTTTTCTACCATACTTATCAATAAGCATATTTGAAAAGATATAAAAAAATTATTTTTGAGTCAATATTGAATTTATGATTAAAAATTTGTAAAAATCACTTGTTATGACAAAAATTTTAATAATTGAGGATGATCAAGAAACAGCTGAATTTATTAGTCAAGTATTAAAATCGGCAGAGTTTGATGTGATACACTCTTACGTAGGTAAAGATGTTGTAAAAAAAATTTTACTTTATTCGCCTGATCTTATACTACTGGATTTAACTTTACCTGACTGTGATGGTATAGATCTTTGTAGAGAAATAAAAGCAGACTTTAGGTTTCAAACAATACCTGTAATAATGTTGACAGCACGTAGTAGTACAGAGGATAAGCTAATAGGTTTTGAATGTGGCGCTGATGATTATATTGTGAAACCTTTTGAACCAAGGGAACTTTTAGTTAGAATTAAAGCTTTACTGCGACGAGTTGAAATTTTTGGTGGTAAACCTCACGAAGTTATTACTATAGGACCTTTGACAATAGATGTTGATAGTTACACAGTTACAGTGTTACAACCACAAAGAATAGAACTTACGCCTAAAGAGTTTCAACTTCTATATTTGTTAATGAAAAATCAGAATCGTGTTCTTGACCGCAAATTTTTGCTGAAAACACTTTGGGGATATTCTGACGAACAGGAAATGGAGAAAACCCGTACTCTTGATGTCCATGTGATGAACCTGAGGAAGAAACTAGGTGAAGAGATTGGTAAGTATATAAAAACAGTTGAGAACATTGGGTATAAGTTTGAATATACTGAATGAATATCTTTTTATGGAAAAAATTGATTTTCTGAAACAACGAGCGAAAGAGTTCTGGGATGAAGCTAACCGACTCTTCAACGAAGGGAAATACAATCTGGCAGCATTTAGTTTAGAACAGGCAGTTCAGTTATATATAAAATACTTAATTGCGAAAAAAGTAGGTGAGTGGCCTAAAATTCACTACCTACCTGACCTTTTTAAAAAACTAGCTGAAATAGAAGAGGACAAAGAATTCTATGAATTTTACGAAAACAACGAAATATTTTTTGATGATTTGTCCGATGCTTATTTTACTTCAAGATATTTACCAAAAGAGTTTAATAGGAGTTTAGTTTCAGCATTGCTTGAAAACTGTAAAAAATTTTTTAAGTTTATAGAAGAAAAACTAAATGAAAGATTTGATGTTAATCAGTAAGAAAGTTTTGGAAGAGAAAAAAAAGTATTTTGAGAACATAGAATTTTATGCAAATAAAATAAAACAGATAGCAGTTGAACTTTTAGGTACAGCACGTGTTTTAGTGTTTGGTTCTGTAGTGAAAAAGAATTATACACCGTTAAGCGATATTGATATTTTGATAATCTCAGAGAACCTTTCAACAAACTGGCAAGAGAATAGACATATCCGCACGGAGATTAAAAAAAGAATAGGTTCTTTTTCTCCGTTTCAGTTACATCTTGTACGACCGGAAGAGTTTGAATGTTGGTATAAAAGATTTATCAAAGAAGAATATATTGAAGTATAAACAAAAATTTTGTAATCTTATCATAACTTAACCGCGGGGTGGAGCAGCCCGGTAGCTCGCAAGGCCCATAACCTTGAGGTCGGTGGTTCAAATCCACCCCCCGCAATTATCTTTTGCTTTTCAATTAGTGGTATACCTAGTCTGGTATGTTGTTTTAATATGTCGGTGTTTGAACGAGTGAACATTTCTGACTAAAATTTTTTTAAAACCTATCCACCTAAAAAAACTATTTACAGTGATAGCCTTCAAGTTCGTATTTTATCCTTACCGTTACTCGCTAACCGATGACCTCTGTTACTTTTTTCTATTTTTATATTTTCCACCGATTTACTTAATAGTAGCTGCAACCTTTAGGTTTCATTATTTTTTTCTACAATAAAGTAAAGTGTCTAAACCTACTTCTTCCCTTGCAGGGGAAAAGTAAAACAAAAGAAACCTGATTTATCTATAACTACTATCTGCTAATTGCTGAACAATTAAATATCCTCAACATTACCTGTTTTATTTTGCTATACAGGGCAATATTTTTGTCCTGTTTTAATTTAAGAACCACCTCAGAATTTTATGATGAGAAGTTTTTTGATTTTTTAAGTTCGACTGTTTTGTATAGAAAAGTATTCTTATTGCACATCTGTAGGGACTGACTTTTGCAGTTTGTTACAGAGATTTATTATTTCTTTGTTTAGTTGTTTCCTATTTTGTGATTTAAGATAAGTTAGTTGTAATTCTTTAGGCATTAAGGATAACAAATCCTTTCTTAATTTGAAGAACTTCAAGTAATTTTGTAATGCATCTTCAAACTTACCTTCTTTTTCACATGAAGTTTTACAATAGATTTCCTTGGTTAATATATATGTATAATATACATGTAATAGTCAAATCCTTTATTAAACTGCCTAATTAGTGAAAAAGTGAGAAATATTGACATTTTATTCCGAATAAAATATACTATTTTAAATTTTAAATGTTAACCTTGATTTTTTGAGGAAAAACGGTGCGGTACCCAAGTAGATAAGGGAGCGGTCTGCAAAACCGCGATTCGTGGGTGCAAATCCCACCCGCACCTTCCTTTTTTATCTCAAAAGAATAAGTGCTAAACAAAAATGGTTACCTGCCTTAAAACTTCCGTTGCAAAGTTAAACCTTGAGAATCCTGTAATTGTAGCTTCAGGTGTGTGCGGTTTTGGTGAAGAAAATGTAGGTGTTCTTAACAAATGTGGTGCTGTGGTGTTTAAGACAGTTACGTTTGAACCTCGCAGTGGTAACCCTACACCGCGCGTGGTTGATTTTTCTTATGGTATGCTTAATTCTATTGGTTTAGAAAATCCTGGTGTGGAGAATCTAATTGAAAAAATTAAGTATATCAAGAGGGTAAAGACTATAAAGATTGCAAGTTTGTTAGGTTATACTGATGAAGAGTTTGTTGTTATACTTAAGAAATTAGAAGAGTATAAAATTTTTGATGCGTACGAGTTAAATCTTTCTTGTCCAAATGTTGAGAAAGGTAGATGGTTTTATGATAAAAAAATTCTGGCTATTATGTTGAGAAATTTACGAGAGGCTACTAAAAAACCGCTTATTGCGAAACTTACTCCTGAAATTGATATTGAGGTGTGGGTTAAGATAGTTGTAGATTGCGGGATAGATGCTGTGACGCTTTTTAATACTTATACTGGTATTGCTGTTGATTATGAGAAAAGAAAGTTTAGACTTGCTAACAAATACGGTGGTTACTCTGGTCCTGGTATAAAACCGTTAGTACAAAGATGGGTATATGATATTGGTAAAAATTTTAATATAGACATAATTGCGTGTGGCGGTGTATTATTTCCAAGAGATGTTATTGAGTATTTGTTATTAGGAGCGAAAGCAGTACAAATTGGTAGTGGTTATTTTCGTAATCCTCAACTTCCAGTTGAATGTATAAAATTTTTAACAAATTATCTTAAGAAAGAAAAGTTAACTTTAGATCAAATAGTTGGAGCATTGAAGTGATTAGAAAAGTTGGTATTATAAACTATGGTGCTGGCAATTTGATGAGTATAAGCAAAGCGATAGATGTTTTAGGTTACCAACCTCTGATTATTAATTCTTCGCCGATAAAAAACTGTGATGTTTTAATTTTACCAGGTGTTGGCAATTTTGGTTCTGCAATGAAGATGTTAAATAGTACTGGGTTGGATGAAGAAATAAAAAAATTTTTTTCTCTTGGTAAACCAATATTAGGTATTTGTCTTGGTATTCAGCTTGTGTTTAATTCAAGTGAGGAAGCAAAAGATGTTAAAGGTCTTAGTTTAGTTAGTGGAAAGGTAGTAAAGTTTTCTACACGAGGACTACCTGTTCCACATATTTGTTGGAACATTGTAAGGTTTAAAAATAAAAATACAGCACTACTTGCTGGATTACGAGATGAAGAATATTTTTATTTTGTTCATTCATATTATCCTTTGGTGTCTGAGAAAAATATTGTTTTTGCTACTACGTGTTATGGTGTGAAATTTTGTTCAATGATAGTTAAAAACAATCTTGTTGCGACACAGTTTCATCTTGAAAAAAGTGGTGATAAAGGTTTGAAACTGCTTAGTAACATAATGAAATATTTTGAGTTGTTGTAATTTTTGATATAAACTAATTATGACTGAGCGTGCCATAAGATTTTTAGTATTTACATTCATACTAAGTTGGCTGATAGGTATAGGATTTCCTCTTATTGGAGGTAAGTGGAATAGTAGTACAGGTATCCTTGTGGCAGTTTTGTATATGTTTTGTCCGTTAATTTCTGTAATAGTTATTGAAAGGATTTTTTATCATAATGATGTTAATGATACTTGTGGGATTAAGTTCAAAGTTAATTTTTGGTTTTTAGTTGCATGGTTGTTGCCATTAGTTTTGTCTTATGCATCTATTGGTATAGCAAGTTTGTTTCCAGGGATAGAAGTTTCAGTAGATATGGAAGCGTTTTTTGAAAGATTAGGTAAAACAATGTCACAAGAACAATTAAGGCAAATAAGAACACAGTTTGATTCAGCACAGGTTAGTCCTGTAGTGGTATGGAGTTTACAATCGTTAGTCGCAGGTGCTACTATAAACGCATTAGTAGCGTTTGGTGAAGAGATAGGTTGGCGCGGGTTTTTATTTAATGAGTTATCTCAGAAACTTAACTTCTGGAAAGTTTCAACAATGACAGGATTTATTTGGGGAGTGTGGCATATACCGTTGATTCTACAGGGACATAATTATCCAAGTAATCCTACTTTAGGTGTTTTATGGATGATAATTTTTTGTGTTTTATATTCACCAATTTTTAACTATATACGATTTAAATCAGGTTCTGTGATTGCAACTTCTATCCTTCATGGTACTTTAAATGCAACATATGGAATTTCAATATTGTTTTTGAAAGGCGGTAATGAATTTATAGTTGGTATGTTAGGTTTGTCAGGTTTTGTAGTTTTGTTAATAGTGGACATAATAATTTTATTATTGCATAAATGACTAAATAAATTTTTATGTACACAATACGAATAATTCCATGTCTTGATGTAAAAGAAGGTAAAGTTGTAAAAGGTATTCATTTTAAGAATTTACGTTATGCGGGTGACCCTGTGGAACTTGCGAAATGGTATTCTGACGAAGGAGCAGACGAAATTGTTTTTTTAGACATTACAGCGACAATTGAGAAAAGACAAATATTGTTAGATGTGGTAAAACGTACAGCACAAAATGTTTTTGTACCGTTAACAGTAGGTGGTGGTGTTAAAAGTTTAGATGATATTCGTGATTTGTTGAACTCAGGTGCGGATAAAGTTGCAATAAACACTGCTGCTGTTAAAAATCCTGATTTTGTGAAACAAGCTGCGAAAATGTTTGGTTCACAATGTATAGTTGTGGCGATAGATGCTAAGTTAGTTCACGGTTCACAGTTCACAGTTCATAGTTCACGGTTCACAGTTCACAGTTCACGATCAAAAGTTGAAAGCAAGAAGTGGGAAGTATATATAAATGCAGGGTCAACACCAACAGGGTTAGATGCAGTATTTTGGGCAAGGAAAGTTGAGAAACTTGGTGCTGGCGAGATTTTGCTTACAAGTATAGATGCTGATGGTACTAATCAAGGATACGATGTTGAACTTACAAAAGCAGTAGTTGATGCAGTAAATATACCTGTCATAGCTTCAGGCGGTGCTGGCAAAATAGAACATTTTATAGAGGTTGTAAAGAAGGCAAAAGTTTCCGCAGTGCTTGCAGCTTCAGTGTTTCATTATAAAAAGTATTCTATAAAAAAAGTGAAAACTGCAATGAACTCTGCTGGTATTCAAGTAAGAGTTTAATAAAATGAATTATAAACAAGATTGTATTTATTTTCTTTCTGACAGACCTTGTAAGTTTCATAAGGATAATGCAAGTGTAGTATGTGCAAATTGTAAATTTTATAAACCTGTAAATAAAAAAATCTTGGTGATAAAACTTGCAGCGATAGGCGATGTTGTCCGTACAACTTGTATTCTTAAACCTATTCATACACGATGGAAAAACTCAAAACTTACCTGGATAACGGAGGACAACGCAGTTGAAGTTTTGTATAATAACTCTTATATTAATGAAGTTATACCATTAAGTCAATCTTTTCTTTTATTTAGTGAAAAATTTGACATTATGATAAACCTTGACCTTGATCTTGACGCGTTGCGGTTAACAAGGAATATTTTTGCTAAACAAATTTATGGTTTTTATTTAGATGGCGATAATAGAATTTTATGTTCAAACGATGCTGCAAAACAATGGTTTGACCTAAGTCACAATGACTTGTTGAAGAAAAAAAATCAAAAAACTTATCAACAATATTTGATGGAAATTTTAGAGTTTAAAGATTTATCTTCTTCAGAATATCCTATTATAATTAAACTAACCGATGAAGAAAAATTGTTCGCAAAAAATTTTATAGAACCGTATGTTTCTAATAATGAAAAATCTAAAAAATTTGTTTTTGTTGGTATAAATCTTGGCGGCGGTGACAAATGGGAGAAAAAAGAATATCCTGTTCCCCAAACAGTAGAACTTATGAAACTTATAGCGAGCAGTAAGAATTATGTGGGTAAAGAAATTAAAATTTTATTATTCGGCGGAGTAAAAGAAGAACAAAGAAATAAAAAAATTATTACATTATTCACTGCTCGCTACCCGCTACTCTCTACTAAAATTATAGATACAGGATGTAATAACACATTAAGACAATTTTTTTCTCTGGTGAACCTTTGTGACGTAGTTATCACTTCTGACAGTTTAGCATTACATATAGCATTGGCATTAAAGAAAAAAGTGGTTGTACTTTTTGGTCCTACTTCTGCAAACGAGATAGAACTTTATGGGTTAGGTACAAAAATTGTTTCTAATAAAAGTTGTGTTGTATGTTATAGACGTAATTGTGATAAAAAACCTGATTGTATGGAAACAATAACTCCTGTTAGAGTTTATCACGAGTTGTTAAAAATATTGAAATAGAAAAGTATGTTTTATAAAGCTAGTTTATAAATATTACCCTTAAAAGGAGCAGTTATGTGTGGTATATTTGGAGTATACAATTGTTCTGATGCAGCTGAACTTACATATCTTGGTTTGTATTCGTTACAACATCGTGGTCAGGAATCCGCAGGGATAGTTTCTTCCGATGGTGACAGGTTTTATACGAAAATCGGTGAAGGTGAAGTACAAGAAATTTTTTCACAAGATGATCTTGTAAAACTAAAAGGTAAGATTGCGATAGGTCATACGAGGTATTCTACGTTTGGTGCTTCTGATATAAAAAATGCACAACCTATTGTTGTTAAATGTTCTAAAGGTTTGTTAGCTTTGGTTCATAATGGTAACCTCGTCAATGCAAAATACCTAAGGAAAAAATTGGAAGAGGTTGGTGCTATATTTCAAACTACCACAGATTCTGAGGTGATCCTTCATTTAATATCTCATAGTAAAGAAAAAAATCTTATTGATGTTTTGAAAAAAACCTTACCACGACTAAAAGGTGCGTATTCGTTAATACTAATGACACCGAATGTACTTTATGCAATAAGGGACCCGTATGGTTTCCGTCCGTTAGTAATTGGTAAACTTGGAAGAAGTTTTATTATTGCTTCTGAAACTTGTGCACTGGATATAATCTCAGCAAGTTTTGTTCGCGAAGTGGAACCTGGTGAAATAGTTGAGTTTAAAGATGGCAGAATGCGTAGTTTTCTTTTTGCAGAAAAAAATAATAAAAGTTTCTGTATCTTTGAATACATTTATTTTTCAAGGCCTGACAGTTTTATAGAGGGACGTTGTGTCCATGATGTAAGATTACAGTTAGGCAGAAATTTGTTTAGAGAAAACCCTACAGATGCAGATATTGTTATTTCAGTGCCAGATTCTGCAAATTCTGCAGCGTTGGGTTATGCTTATGAGAGCGGGACACCGTTTGAGTTTGGGTTTATAAGAAATCATTATATAGGACGTACGTTTATCCAACCAAGACAGAAGATAAGAGATTTTTCTGCAAGAATTAAGTATAATACTGTTAAGACAGTACTTAATGATAGAAGAGTTATAGTTGTTGACGATTCTATTGTACGTGGGACAACTTCAAAAAAATTAGTCACAATGTTGAAACTTGCCGGTGCAAAAGAAGTACATTTAAGGATTACCAGTTCGCCTATAGTTTCATCTTGCATCTATGGGATAGACACACCGACAAAGAAAGAACTTATCGCTGCTAACTATTCAGTAGATGAGATTAGAAAATTTTTAGGTGTAACATCTTTATATTATCTTTCTGTTGACGGTATGGTATCTGCGACTGGGTTAAAAAAAGAAGATTTTTGTTTAGCATGTTTCACATCTGAATATCCAGTAAAATAGAGATAGGTTTATAGCCCGCTTATTGAATACCACATTCATAATTTGTATATTACAAATAAAAGACTGAGAGGAGGTAGATGAAGTATGAAAACCATGCTAAGGGGGAAAGATTGGATAGAGACCAAAGATTGGTCAAAAGAAGAACTTGAGACAGTACTTGAAGTATCAAAGTACCTAAAGATAAAATTTGCTTTAGGTGAAGAACACAGGTTGTTGCAAGATAAGACATTGTTTATGATGTTTTTTGAACAGTCAACAAGAACAAGAAATTCTACTGAAGCTGCAATGACACAACTAGGTGGCCACGCTCACGACCTCACCCCTGACAAAATGCAGATTTCACATGGAGAAACACCAAAGGATACAGGTCAGGTGTTATCCCGCTATGGCCATGGTATTGCTATAAGAAACTGTTTTTATGGTATAGGGAACAAATATATTAAAGAAGTAGCTGAGTATGCTTCAATACCCGTGATAAACCTACAATGCGATGTTGACCATCCTTGTCAGTCAATTGCTGACCTTATGACAATTAGAGAGAAGTTCGGAGAAAATACACGAGGGTTAAAATTTGTTATTTCCTGGACATACGCACCTGCATACGCAAGGCCACTTTCAGTACCACAGGGACTTATCTGGCTTATGCCAAGGTTTGGTATGGATGTGGTTTTAGCATATCCTAAAGAATTTTATTTAATGCCACATACTGTAGAATGGGCGAAAAGGTTTGCTGAAGAAAATAAAGTTAAGTTTGAAATCGTTCATGATATGGACGAAGCATTCCGTGATGCTGATGTTTTATATCCTAAATCTTGGGGATGTCATCAATACCTGTTTGACCAGGGTGTGCCTGAAGAAGAAAAGAAAAAACTTGGCATGGACTTACTTAATAAATATAAAGACTGGGTTTGTACTGAGAGACGAATGAAACTTGCAAAAAAACATGCAATATATATGCATCCGTTACCTGCAGATCGCGGATACGAAGTTGAAGATGCGGTAATTGATGGTCCGCAGTCAGTGGTCTTTGACCAAGCAGAAAATAGGTTGCATACTGTGAAAGCAATCTTAGCACTTACTATGGGCGGCAGACCGTAATTATGGTGATAATTACAATAAGGTTAACAATTTATTCCTTGTAATGATAAAATTCTGAAAGTTTTTGTTCTACCAAAGTTTTATTGGTTTTATAGATTGATTACAGATTGCTAGAGTAAGAAGTTGTTAACAATTATTTATTAAATCTTTTTGATTTTATAAACTTTTTGAAATGAGGTATAACTACAATGATGCAAAAAGGTTCTTTGATAGTAATAGCAGTAGGTGGTAATTCACTTATAAAAGATGAGAAACATATGACAGTACCTGACCAGTACGCAGCTGCCTGTGAAACAATGAAATATATTGCTGATATAATAGAACAGGGCTACAGAGTTATAATAACTCACGGGAACGGTCCACAGGTAGGGTTTATACTTATGCGTTCTGAATATTCACGAGGGATACTACATGAAGTACCCCTTGATTCAATAGATGCTGATACACAAGGTGCGATAGGTTATAATTTTCAAATGGCGTTAAGGAACGAGTTTACCCGTCGTGGTATAAAAAAAGAAGTTGCGTCAATAGTGACACAGGTTGTAGTGGACAGAGATGACCCTGCGTTTAAGAATCCAAGCAAACCTATTGGACCATTTTATACAGAAGAACAAGCAAAGGAACGACAGTCAAAAGACGGCTGGATTATGAAAGAAGATGCAGGTAGAGGTTGGCGTCGTGTTGTTCCTTCACCGAAACCATTACGTATTGTTGAACTTGAGGTGATAAAAACACTGGTAAATAATGATATAGTAACAATAGCAGTAGGTGGTGGCGGAATACCTGTGATAGAAACACCACAGGGACTTAAAGGTGTAGAAGCTGTAATTGATAAAGACCTTGCTTCAAGTTTGCTTGCAAAAAATTTAAATGCTGATATGTTTATAATTTCTACTGCAGTGGAAAAGGTATATCTTAACTTTAACACTCCACAACAAAAAGCTCTTGATAAGGTTAGTATTGAAGAATTAATAAAATACCGTGCTGAGGGACATTTCAAGCCTGGCAGTATGTTACCAAAGATTGATGCTATGATAGATTTTGTTAGTTCTACTGGCAAGAGAGGAGTTATAACCTGTCCTGAAAAACTTCCACAAGCTGTACTGGGTGAATCAGGCACTATAGTCGTAAAGAACTAAATGAACAATTTTTTCTTCAAATGTATTGTTTGCGAAAAAGAGTTTGACAGGTCAGAAGTTTCATATACTTGTCCTGCCTGTGGGAACAATCTGGAAGTCCTATATGACTACATAAAAGTTCTTAAACAATTTTTATTTTTTTCTACGACAGGGAAATATGCAGGCTTAATTTGGAAATATCTTCCTTTTTTACCACTGAAGGAAGATGAGGTAATAAACAAAATCTGTATTTACCATACGCCGTTAGTTAAATCAATAAATATTCAGCCCAATTTAGGGATAAAAGGATTGAAGTTATTCTTTAAAGATGATACGAAATTGCCGTCAGGTTCTCTTAAAGACAGAGCTTCAGCTGTAGTTGCAGCTTATGCATTACAGAATAAAAAAGAAAAAATTATAACAGCGTCAACTGGTAACGCAGGTTGTGCATTAGCATGTATTTCAGCAATGGTTGGAGTAAAACCGTTGATAGTTGTCCCACGTAGTGCACCTGAAGCAAAACTTGTTCAAATTACAGTCTATGGTGCTGAGATAATAAAATATAATGGTAGTTATGATGAATGTTTTGAATATGTACTTAAACTTTGTGAGAAACATAAGAGTTATTTTAACAGATCCACAGGTGTGAATCCTTTCACAAGGGAAGGTAAAAAAACTGTTTCGTTAGAAATATGGGAACAACTTGGAAATAAAGTTCCAGATTTCATATTTGTTCCTGTAGGTGATGGAAATATTATAAGTGGTGTATGGAAAGGATTTAAAGATCTATACTTTTGTGGTTTAATTAAAGTTATGCCGAGACTTATTGCTGTGCAGTCAACCGGTAGCAATTCTATATCTTTAACTTTTTCTGAGATAAAACAGAAACTTAAAGGTGGACATAAACTCTCAGAATTGTTGTCTGTAATCAAACTAAAAAAAGTAAAATCAAAGACTTTAGCGGATTCAATTAGTGTTGATCTACCACGTGATGGTTACGCTGCAATAAAAGCGGTTTTTGAATCTTGTGGCGATGTCGTAGAAGTGACAGATAAAGAAATAGTTTCAGCAATAAAGTTGTTAGCGTCAAAAGAAGGTATATTTGCGGAACCTGCAGCTGCAGCATCGTTCGCAGGTTTTTTAAAATATAGTATTACTCATAGGAGAGTTTTAGAGAACAAAAAAGTTGTAGTTTTGATAACAGGTCATGGGTTGAAAGATATAAGTGCAATTTCAAAAAATTAGGATCTTATGAAAAGGAAAACTATTGCGGAAATATTAACTGAACAGTTTGGTTTGTCAAAATCTGATATTGATAGGATTTCTAGCGAAGCATCTGTCAGTGGTATAGCATTACAACAGTATGTGGTTAACAAAAAAATTGTTGAGAAACACAAGTTGCTTAAAACAATATCGTCTGAATGGAAAGTAAAAGTGGTGGACCTCCAAGATTTAGATATAGATCCTGATGTATCAAAATTTGTTCCCGTAGAAACTTGTAAGAGGCATAAACTTGTACCGTTCAGTAAAGAGGAAGATTTTTTGTTTATAGCAATGGTAGATCCAAGAGATTTGTTTGTCATAGAAGACATAGAGTTGAGAACAGGACTTAAAGTAGTACCATATTTAGCACTTCCTGATGATATAAAGGACAGGATTGAACAGTTATACGGTACACCTACTACTTATGAAGAAAGTGTTAGTTTTGAAGAAAAAGATACAGTTAAAGTTGCTGTTTCACATGAAGAACTTACTGAAGATGCTAAAGAGCTAACTCAGGAGTTACTTGCAAGTTTAGATGTTTCAAGCGAAGTTTCAGTGGAACAGCAGATTAAGGAAGAAATTACAGATATTATGCAGGTAAGTCCTGATGCGCCAGAAGTTGAGAAACTTGTTAACGCTTTGATCCTTGAAGCGGTAAGATTGAAAGCGTCTGATATTCATATAGAACCTTTTGAGAAAAAAATTCTTGTAAGATACAGAGTTGATGGTTTACTCAGGAAAGCTTCGTTTAAAATTCCTATAATGTATAAAAACGCGTTGATATCAAAGATAAAAATTATGTGTAATATGAACATTGTTGAACGGAGAATACCACAGGATGGTAGGCTACAGGTGAAAGCAAAAGGTGTTCCACTTGAGTTTAGAGTAAGCGTTGTTCCGACAATATATGGTGAGAGTGTAGTTATGCGTATGTTAGATAGGTCTGGAGCGATGTTACCATTGGAAGCATTAGGGTTTTTACCTGACACGTTGGAAAAATTTGTTTATTTATTAAATCGTCCATATGGTTTAATTCTTGTTTGTGGACCGACGGGTTCTGGTAAATCGTTCACTTTAACCGCAGCATTGCAAAAAGTTAAAGATCCACAAGAAAAAGTAATAACTGCTGAAAATCCTGTGGAGTACGAACTTGACGGCGTAGTACAAGTGCCGATAAATCCAGATTTAAAAATGGGTGATAGAAAATTTGATTTTGCGATGGCGTTGAGAGCGTTCCTTCGTCAAGATCCTGACATAATTATGGTAGGCGAGATACGTGATCAGGAAACTGCACAGGTTGCAATGGAGGCAGCATTGACAGGACATCTAGTTTTGTCAACTTTACATACTAACGATGCACCTTCTGCAGTTGCACGGTTGTATGAGATGGGTGTACCTACATATCTTATTGCAAACACTTTAGAAGGTGTTTTAGCACAGAGGTTAGTAAGGACATTATGTAATGATTGTAAACAACCTGATAATTCACCATCGGAAGAATTAATATCTGTACTTAAAGAGTATAACATAGACTATTCAAATGCAACATTTATGAAACCTGTTGGTTGTAGGAAATGTGGTAATACAGGAATGAAAGGTAGGACAGCATTGCATGAATTACTTGTTATGAACGATGAACTACGTGAACTTTGTTTGAAAGAACTTTCAGCAAATAGGATAAGAGAAGTTGCGTTAAAGACAGGTATGAGGACATTGTTAGTTGACGGGTTAATAAAAGTTACAAAAGGCATAACAACTTATTCTGAAGTACTATCTGTATGTCAACGGTAATTTTTAGAGATAGTAGGAGAGTACACAATGACAGAAATAGAGAAACTTGAAGAAATTTTTGAGATTGTAAAAAGTTTATCTTCAACTTTAGACTTAGATGTTTTACTTAAACGTATCGGTGAAGCAGCTGAACGGTTAACAAATTCTGAAGCAAGTTCTATAATGTTGGTTGATGATGATAAACAACATTTATATTTCAAAACTGCAGGTGGTGAACACGGTGCTATAGTAAAAAAAATAAAAGTAAAACTTGGCGAAGGTATAGCTGGTAATGTTGCTTTGACGAAAAAATCTGAGATTGTAAATGATGTTTCGCTAGATGCGAGGTTTACAGGTTCTGTGGATAAACAAAGTGGGTTTAAGACAAGGTCAATACTTGCAGTACCGATGTTAATGACAACATCTGAGGGTAACAGTGAAGTTATAGGTGTAGTTGAAGTATTAAACAAACGTGATTTACAAGGTTATACTGAAGAAGATAAAAAATTATTAGAGAGTTTAGCAGGGCTTGCTTCGGTAACAATAATTAATGCGAAATTTTCAGAAAACCAACGAAACTTTTTTGCTAATGTTACAGAACTTATTGTTTCAGCGATAGAAACCGTACGGCCTAAATATATCGGTCGTTACTGGAAAATGACACAGTTAGCAACAAGGATTGCAAAAGAGTTAAACATAGAACCTAAAAGTGAACAATACAAGGAAGTTTATTTCGGTACTTTATTACACGATATTGGATATTTATCGTCAAAACTACGTTTTGAAATGGAAAATGCAATTGATATAGTAGAACGTGCAAGAATAGAAAAAATGCATGTTATTATTGGTGCAGAGATTGTAAGTAAAATAAGTTTACTTAAAAATATAGCTCCTGTTATTAAACATCACCATGAACACTATGATGGTACAGGGTATCCGGAGGGTTTAAATGGTGCTCAGATTCCGTTACCTGCTCGGATAATATCAGTGGTTGACTATATTGAAGAATTAAAAATTAACGGAACATCTCAGCAAAATGTCGTTGAACTTTTGAAAAAATATAGTGGATTATGGTTTGACCCTGATGTTGTAAAGATAGCGGTTGAAATTCTAACTTCTTTACCAGAAACATAACTGTATTGAACCTAATAACTTAGCCTAATACAAAGTGGGGACGTAGTTCAGTTTGGGAGAACGTCCGCCTCGCACGCGGAAGGTCGGGGGTTCGAATCCCCTCGTCTCCACATCTTGAAAATTTTATGGTATCAAAGTTTGAACAATATTTTCTAAAAACATACAAAAAGTACAATATAACATTTGTTTCAGGGAAAGGTAAGTATCTATATGATGTAAACGGTAAGAAATATTTAGATTTTTTTTCAGGTTTAAGTGTAACGAATCTTGGTCATTGTGATAAGAATTTAATAAAAGTATTAAAAAAACAAATAGATACACTTTGGCATTGTTCAAACCTTTATTACTCACAGCCACAAGTTGTTCTTGCTAAGGAAATAATAAAACGTACTTTTCCGTCAAAAGTGTTTTTTTCAAATTCAGGCGCTGAAGCTAACGAATGTGCGATAAAGTTAGCAAGAAAATATGGCAGTAAAACTGGAAGATATGAAATTATCACATTTGAAAATTCTTTTCATGGAAGGACACTTGCTACACTTACCGCTACTGCACAGGATAAGTTCCATAAGGGTTTCGGACCGTTACCTAAAGGTTTCAAATATGCTAAGTTTAACAATATTAGCTCTGTTAAAAGGTTAATTAACAAAAATACTGTTGCAGTGATGTTAGAACCGATCCAGGGCGAAGGTGGTGTAATACCAGCAGATAAAAATTTTCTTTGTGAATTGCATAAACTATGTGATAAACATGATATACTTCTAATCTTTGACGAAATACAGACAGGTTTCGGTAGAACTGGTAAACTTTTTGCATTTCAACACTATGATGTGAAACCAGATGTTATCACCTTAGCGAAAAGTGTAGCTAATGGAATACCGTTAGGTGTTACAGTTGTTGATAAAAAATATGAAGATGTATTTAATTACGGTGACCATGGTTCAACTTTTGGAGGGAATCTTCTTGCATGCGTGGTTGCAGCTGAAGTAATAAAAATGATTGATAACAAAACTTTTTTAGAGAAAGTGCAGGATGTAGGACAGTATTTTTATCAATGTTTGTGTAAACTAAAAGATGAATATGATTTTATAAAAGATGTGAGAGGTATTGGTCTTATGTTAGGTGTTGAACTAACATTTCCTGCAAGAAATATTGTTGAGGAATGTTTGAAGCACGGGTTGGTGATAAATGTTACACAAGAAAAAGTGTTACGATTTTTACCACCATTAATTATAACAAAAAATGATGTTGATACTGCAATTAAGATATTAGTTAAAGTTTTTTCTAAGTGTAAAAAATGAGACAAGACAATGTTTATACATTTGTGGTGAACGAGTTCGCTACCAACTGTTATATCTACAGAGATGAATTTTCGCAGAAGGTTATTATAATTGATCCTGGTGGTGAAGAAAAGTCAATAATTAATTTTTTGCAAAAAAATAATTTTATACCACAATATGTAGTATTAACTCACGGGCATTATGACCATATTAAATCACTTGAAGAAATTTTAGATTTCTATCCTGTGGATGTTGTGATACACGAGGACGAACTTGATTTGATTTTAGATGATAGTAAAAATCTATCCTTATTTTTAGGACAATCCTGTATTCGTGATGCTGAAAAGATAAACTGGTTAAAAGTGAAAGATAATGATATTATTTTTTGTGGTGAACAAAAAATTAAAGTTATTCATACTCCAGGCCATACGAAAGGAAGTATCTGTCTGTATGTAGAAGACAAATATTTGTTCACAGGAGATACATTATTTTGTGGTTCTGTTGGCAGGACAGATTTCCCCACTGGCGATATAAGCCAGCTAGATGAATCATTAAAAAAAATTTTTTCTCTACCTGATAATACAATTTTTTTCCCTGGCCATCAGCAACATTGCAGTTTAAAAAACGAAAAGTTGCATAATCCGTTCATTAAATTTGTTAGAAAAATATAGTGAAAAATCAAATTCGGAGGTGTGGAGGATATGATACGAGTTAAATTACCTTTTAACCTGATAAGAAAAATAGGTAAAATAAGGTTTGGGACAGCTGAAACACCATCTGTACCAAAGCCTGAGATATCTCAACAGACAATTACAGCGTTACAGATAAAAAGTGTAGATGCGCTTATAAAATCACTATCTGATAAAGATCCTTTTGTTCGTGCTATAAGTTGTGAAGTTTTAGGTAAAATGAGAGAAAAAAAAGCGTTGAAACAAATTATGCTTTTAATGAAAGATCCGTCAAAATATGTTCGTGAGAAAGCTGCAATAGCGTTGGGACAGATTGGTGATAAAAAAGCAGTGCCTGTATTAGTTGAAGCGATTAATGACGAATCTGAAGAAGTACGTGTGACAGTAGCAGGCGTGCTCGGTCATTTAAGGGACAGGATGGCAGTACCTGCGCTTATAAAAACACTTGAAGATCCGTCACCTACAGCAAGGATGAAAGCTGCGATTTCACTTGGACTAATTGGTGATCCTGTAGCGATACCTGCATTATTTCAAGCGTTGAAGGATCCGCATGAGCTTGTGAGACGTTACGCATGTGAAGCATTAGGTAACATAGGCAGACCTTCAATACCTGCGCTTTTACTTGCGTTAAAAGACGAGAATGTGAGAGCGCATGCAGCACAAGTTTTGGTAAAAATAAAATAGCGGAGGTATCTCGGATGACAAAATATGTTAATAAAGGAGGTTTCATATTTATCACATTAATTTGTAATTTAGTTTTTGGAAGTATTTTAGAATTTAGCAACAAACCGGTAGCATTGGCAACAGCACATACCGCAGTAGGCGGTGATGTATATTCGTTATATACTAATCCGGCAGGGTTATACGGAGGTAGAAAGTTTGATTTAAAAATTGACTTAGCTGCAGGTTGGAGTTTCACTGGTGATATACTTCACAATGTTAATCAAATAATTGATTCTGCACAGAAATATGAACAGATTCGTGAAGCACAACAACAAGGACGTCCTATTAACATTACACAACTTGCTGCTTTTTTCAATGGTATAAAAAATTTGTTAGATATAAGTCAGCCTGGTAAAGGAGTTATAGCACAATTCAATGGCGGTGTTGGAGTAAAAATAAAAAGTTTTGCTTTTTCTGTACGCAATTTTACAGATATTGGATTGAAACCGTTGATTGATGATAATTTCTTTTTAGGAAGTGTTAATGTATCTACACCAACTTCGTCAGCACCTAACCTAGTAAGAAGTTTATTTTTTAGTGGGAATACCAGTGGTGGCGTTGTGATTACTACTGATACTGCTCCTGCTGATCCAGAATTAATCCAAGCAAGGAACAAGTTGAAGAATAATGTTGTTCCATGGGTTATTAACGAATTAGAAAAACTGGGTGTGCAGATACCACAAGAAGTTAAAAATAATCCCGAAGGTATAGCAAACGCGTTAATAAATTTAGCAGTTCAACAAAATGTAAGTAAACAAGAGATTATAGATGCGGTAAACCTGCTTGCTGAGCGTGAGTTTCAAGATTTCATCTCAGGATATTTAAACAGAATACATCAACAAGCACAATCGTTTTCTGACAATAACTCAGGAGTAATATTTAGAGGTATAAATTATACAGAAATTGCTTTTGGATACTCACACAAATTTTTTGATAGATTATTAATTGGAGGAAGTTTAAAATATTTTATTGCGAGAACGCTTTATTACCATCTTAAAGTGTTCCAGGAAGAAGAAGAACTAGAAGCGGACTTTTTACGGGAAACTATCAGTAAAAGACTTGCTAAAACATATACTGCGTTTGGTTTAGATTTAGGTGCTATTTATAAACTTCCGATACCTGTAGTTGAGACAAATGTAGGTTTGGTTATTAAAAATTTGATAGAACCAACATTTGATATTGAAGACACACGGGAAAAAATAAAAATTCCAAGACAGGCAAAACTTGGGGTAAGCGGTACGTTATGGAAAAGAATAACACTTGGGATTGATTATGATCTAAACAAAGTTGAGACATTGGTTCCTGGATATGATGTTCAAAATATTGCAGTAGGGTTACAACTTGATCCGCCGATACTGCCAACTTTACGTTTGGGGTATCTTAGAAATTTACAACAGGATAATGATTTCTTATACACTGCTGGGTTAGGAATTAAAATTTTGTTGTTAAACATTGATATCGTAGGAGCGTTGCGTCCGGAAGAGGTAAGGATGAAAGAGGGAAGTTCGCCATTTCCATCGTCTGCTGTTGTAGGGTTAACTTTAGGGATGAGGTTTTAATATAGCTATGTGTATAGCAATACCGATGAAAGTTATAGCAATTGATGGTAAGTATGCTGTATGTGAATACGAAGGGATAAGAAAATTAGCACGGATAGATTTCCTGTCTGAGGTAAAAGTTGGAGAATATGTTATAATTCATACAGGTTTTGCTATACAAAAGTTAGACATTGAAGACGCTCTTGAAACTATAAGGATTTATAAAGAATTGACTTCTGGACAAACTTCGGAAGTATAAAAAATTTTTTGTTGGTTTTTCGTAGTATCACTCTGTCAACAAGTGCTAACCTTGATTGTTAACTCCTAATGGTTTAAATTTTTTGCTTTTATGTTATACGATATTATACAGAGTTTTAGAGATACAAATATAGTAAAGAAAGAATTAGAGGTTATAACTTATGTTGCAAAAGATATAAAAAGGGATGTCTTTATAATGGAAGTTTGTGGGACTCATACAATGCAAATTTCAAAGTTTGGATTAAGAAAACTTTTGCCAAAAAACATTAAACTTATCTCTGGACCTGGCTGTCCTGTTTGTGTAACCCCTATTGAATATGTAGATAAAGCAATATATATTGTAAGAAATTATAATGTTATTCTAGCAACATTTGGTGATTTATTTCGTGTACCCGGTAGCGAAAGTAGTTTAGAGAAAGAAAAATCTGATGGGAAGGATGTAAGAATAGTTTATTCACCGGAAGAAATTATTGCACTATCAAAAGAAAGCCAGGATAAAGATATTGTTTTTTTATCTATAGGTTTTGAAACTACAATGCCTGGTATTGCTGCTGTGGCTAAGGAAATTAAAGATAATGGTATAAATAATGTTTACTTTCTGTTAGGTAACAAATTTTTTTTGCCAGCGTTAGAAGTGTTGATTTTACACAGCAGAAGTTATATTTTATCAAATATCAACACTACTTCTTCAATAGACGGTTTTATACTACCAGGACATCTAAGTAGTATTATAGGTGAGAAGTCATACTTATGGATATCTAAGAAGTATAACCTGCCAGGGGTGATAACTGGATTTGAACCTTTAGACATTCTTCGCGGGATAAGAATGATACTTGAGATGATTATCGTGAATAAACCAGAAATTAAAAACGAGTATACGCGTGTCGTTACTTACGAGGGTAATATTGATGCAAAAAAGTTTATTTTAGAAGTTTTCACTTTTAAATCAAGCAAATGGCGTGGGATAGGTGTTGTACCTGACAGCGGTGTGGAATTCAAGGAGGGATACAAACAGTACGATGCTGAAGTAAAGTTTGATATACCAAAAATAAACAACATTTCTGAGTTTACAGGATGTAGGTGTAATGATGTTCTTATTGGCAAAATAACACCGTTTGAATGTGCATTGTTTGCTACGGTTTGTACACCAGAAAATCCAAAAGGTGCGTGTATGGTTTCCCAAGAAGGTGCTTGTGCAGCATATTATAAGTACGAAAGAGATGATGTGTAAATATGTGGATGTGTTGATGTATAATGTGTAAGATAAGTGCAGGATTTGACCTGCGTAATAAATGATAGTCCAAACCAAAAGTTTGCCCTATGGTGGAGAAAGTTAATTTGAAAGATAAAATTTTGATATCGTATGGTACGGGTGGGAAGTATACACAGGAGTTTATAAACAACTATGTACTTAAACATTTCAAAAGTAAGATTCTGTCAGAACTGTTAGATTCAGCTGTGTTAAATTTTGAAATGGATAGCAAAATTGCGTTCACAACCGATAGTTATACAGTTTCGCCGATATTTTTCCCTGGAGGTGATATTGGAAAGTTGAGCATTTGTGGTACTATTAACGACCTTTTATGTGTAGGTGCTATACCTAAATATATTTCAGTATCGTTGATTATAGAAGAAGGATTGGAATTTGAGGTTATAGATAAAATCTTATCTTCAATAGAAGAAGTTGCTAATGAAGAAAATGTTGAAATTGTCACAGGTGATACTAAAGTTGTAGAAAAAGGAAGTTGTGACAAAGTTTTTATCACTACAGCTGGTATCGGTGTTGTTAACAAAAATATCTGTCTACATTATAATAGAATTTCACCTGGCGATGTTGTTATAATAAGCGGTAATATAGCTGAGCATGGTCTTGCAGTGTTACTTTCCCGTGGCGGGTTTGGTTTTGATTGTAAAATACAAAGCGATTGTTCTTCGTTAAAACCTATGTTAGAACAATTGTTCAATAAAGAAATTTCTTCACACATAAAATTTATGCGGGATCCAACACGCGGTGGTATATCCGCTGTACTTAACGAAGTGGTTCATAAACGCAAAGATGTCAGTATTGAGATTGAAGAGGAACTGGTCCCGCTTAGTGGTTCTGTAAAAAATTTGTGTGAACTTTTAAGTTTTGATCCACTTAATATTGCTAACGAAGGTAAAGTTGTTATCATTGTGGATAAAAATTTTGCAGAAGAAACAGTTAAAGTGTTAAGACAACATCCGTTAGGTAAAAATGCAAGAATAATAGGTGAAGTAACTACTGAAAATAAAGGCAGAGTTATACTAAAAACGACTTATGGGACAAAACGTATTGTAGATATGCCAATAGCGGAAGAATTGCCACGAATATGTTAATTAGAAAACATTAAATGAAAAAAATCTTTAATAGTTTATTTGTTTTTATATTCACTGTATCGCTTTTTTCTTGTAAAGAAAAAACAAAGAAGGAGACAACTATGAATAATGTTGATAAATTTTATCAGCAGAGGTTACAAATGGTAGAATTACAACTTAAAAGGAGAGATATTGTTGACAAAAAAGTCTTAGATGCTATGCTTAAAGTGGAGCGTCACAGGTTTGTACCTAAGGAGTATCAGAACTTAGCGTATATTGATGAACCGTTACCGATCGGTTACGGACAAACAATATCTCAACCGTATATAGTTGCGTTGATGACACAACTTTTAGAACTTGACGGTAATGAAAAAGTTTTAGAAATTGGTACTGGTTCCGGTTATCAAGCAGCGATTCTTTGCGAGTTAGCAAAGGAAGTTTATACAATAGAAATAATACCTGAACTTGCGAAACGTGCAGAAGCGTTAATGAAAGAATTAGGTTATAAAAATGTTTATGTGAAAATAGGAGATGGTTATCTTGGTTGGCCTGAGTATGCACCGTTTGATTGTATAATAGTGACCTGTGCACCAGATCATATACCTCAACCGTTAATTGAACAATTAAAAGATGGTGGCAAAATGGTAATCCCTGTTGGAGATGTTTATCAAGAACTTGTACTTGTTGAGAAAAAGGCTGGTAAAATATATAAGAAAAATGTAATACCGGTAAGATTTGTCCCAATGTTAAGAGAAAAAGATAAATGAAAATTATTGACTTGACAAAAAATAATTCAAGAACACAGGATAGATTATTACCAGCGGTGGATGCTATTAAAAATGGTAATTTAGTTGTAATTCCGACAGAGACAGTTTATGGTCTTGCAGCTGATTGTTTTAACATTTCTGCAGTGAACAAAATTTTCCTTGTTAAAAACAGACCTTATTCTGATCCATTAATAGTACATATTAGTAACTTAAGACAACTTCATCAAGTTGTAAAATATATCCCGGAAAATGCAAAAAAGATAATCAAAGTTTTTTGGCCAGGAGCAGTAAGTTTGGTATTGTATAAAAAATCATCCGTTCCAGACATTGTTACTGCAGGACTAAAAACTGTATGTATCCGTATGCCTGAAAATGAAGTTACAAGAAAGTTTATAGAACTTTGTGGTACACCACTGGCAGTACCGTCAGCTAATATTTTTAGTCGTGTATCAGCAACTGATATTTCTCATATCATCAAAGATTTTGATGGTGTGAAAGAAATAAAATATGTAATTTACACTGGCAGACCTAAGTATGGAATAGAATCAACAGTAATAGATTGTACAAGTTATCCGTTTAGAGTTTTGCGTTACGGCGCTGTTGATATTGAAGAGATTAAAAAAAAGTGTAAAGTTGAAATTATAGAACAAAAAAGAATATTTCAAAAAAAATCTCCAGGAATGTTTAAAAAACATTACGCACCTATCAAACCAACATACGTTTCGTTTAATATTACTAAATATATAAAAACTGTGACTAAAGAAGAACTTAACAATGTCACAATTGTATGTAGTAAAAAAACTAAAGACAAACTTAGAGAAATTTTGAAAGATGGTAGTTCAGTTATTACCTATGGTAATACTTTAAAAGAGATTGCCAAAAATTTATATTTATGTCTTAGACTTGCAGAAGAAATGGATACAAAAAAAATTGTAGTAGAAGCAACAAAAATGTCCGGCCTTGGAAAAACAATTATGGATAGATTATTAAAAGCTTCGGAAGGTAAAATAGTTTAAACTAAAAATATGAAACTCTCAATAGTTAGTTTACTGTTATTTGTAAACACCCTTATAGCTAAAGTAAACAATTATGAAAAATTTTTATCAACTTTTGTGTACGTTAATGGTAAAGAACGAGCGATACATTTTTTATATACTGACAATACGATTGTTGGATTTTTTATTGAAAGTAAAGATTGGACTGACAAAGAAATAAGAGGATATGGTGGACCTATTAACCTGCAAATTTATTTTTCCTTGGATGGTAAAATACAAAAAATTAAAGTTATTGAACAGTACGAAACAAAAATATATACGAAGGATGTTTTTACAGAAAAATTTTTTTCTCAGTATTATAATAAAGATGACTATTCAAAGTTTTCTTTAGGTGAAGATATTCATGGTATTACAGGTGCGACAATTACTTGTTCAGCAGTTAACGAGATTTTGTACCAGTGTGTTAAAAATGTGAAATTATACTTAAAAAGCAAAAATGAAATGAACATAGTTAGCTTCCGAATGTCTAAAATTGAAATTTTCAAAATTTGTATTGCATTATTGTTGTTTACAACTTCTGTGGTCGGATTTGTTAAGAATATACATATGCTACGAAATATCGTTTTGTTAGTTTCTATTGTTTTTTTAGGTATTGTATATAAAGGCGGTATTTCTATAGGACATATCCAGAGTTTGTTAAATCTAAACCTTATTGTTACAGGCAATATCTTTATTCTAATCTTATTAGGGTTGATATTGTTGACAACATTAATTTTTGGAAGATTATTTTGTGGTTGGTTATGTCCGTTTGGTGCAGTTATTGAATTTATTTTTAATATAAAAAAATTTTTTGAAATAAAGTACAAAAAAAGTTTAGGTAAAGAGATTGGAGTAGAATTTGTTGAAGATAGCAACATTGTAAAATTTTTGCGTAGGTTTGAATTTATATATGTAAAACTAAAATACATTTTAGCAGCGTTAATTATCATAATTCCTACAATTATTGTAGTTGAACCGTTTCAATATTTGTTTTTAATTCATAAAACAACATTAACACAATTAATTTACTTATTAGTAATACTTCTATTAAACATTCTTTTTATACGTTTATGGTGTAGATATTTATGTCCACTTGGTGGTGTATTAGGTTTGGTATCAAAAATTTCTGTTTTTAAACTAAATATTTCTACTCAATTGTGTCTAAGATGTGAAATTTGTAAATCAATATGTCCTACAAACGCTATCGTAGAAAAAAATAATAGTTTAAAAATTATTCATACAGAATGTATATTGTGTAACAAATGTAGAAGTGAATGCGGTCCTAAAAGTGTCTCACTTAAGAATACACTTATTAGAACTAAATGACAAGTTGTTGAAATTATTAACGCTTTTTGGTATATTGTAAAAATACTTTGATAAGCTTATTCATAAGGAGGCAAAACTTATGTCTGGACATTCAAAATGGGCTGGTATTAAACATAGAAAAATGGCACAGGATGCTAAACGAGGTAAACTTTTTACAAGGATAATACGAGAACTAACCATTGCAGCACGTGAAGGTGGTGGTAATCCAGAGAACAATCCAAGATTGAGAAAAGCAATAGAAATGGCAAAAGAAGCTAATATGCCTCAGGACAATATTAAGAAAGCAATAATGAGAGGTACTGGTGAAATACCAGGCGTGGTATACGAGGAGGTTGTGTACGAAGGATACGGACCTGGCGGTGTTGCGGTTATGGTTGAGGTAACTACGGATAATAAAAACAGGACAACTTCTGAGTTGAGGAAAATATTTAGTCAATATGGTGGTTCTTTAGGTGAGACAGGTTGTGTATCCTGGATATTTGAACAGAAAGGATATATAACTGTCAACAAACAAGATGCAAACGAAGATGACCTAATGAGTATAGCATTAGAATTAGGCGCGGAAGATTTTAAATCAGATGACGAGAATGTCTATGAGATAATAACTTCACCACAAAGTTTTGACCAAATCAAACAAGAATTGCAAAACAGGTATAAACTTCAGCAGGCAGAAATAACAATGTTGCCGAAAACATATATAAAACTTGAAGGTAAACAAGCTGAACAGGTAATGCAACTTATGGACGCGTTAGAAGACCATGAAGATGTAAAAAATGTCTATGCAAACTTTGATATCCCTGACGAAATTTTAGCTAAGATGGAAGCCCAATAAAGGATGAAAGTTTTGGGTATAGATCCTGGGTTGGCAAGTTGTGGTTGGGCAGTTGTGGAAAAACTACCTAATAAAGAATATGAGCTTCTCTCATATGGCGAAATTAAAACTGAGAAAATCAGTGCTAATGACGATCTTTCTTCCCGCCTAAAACAAATCTATAAAACTTTGCAGAAAGTTATCAAAAAATATAAGCCTGACATCGTATGTTTAGAAGAACAGTTTTATTCCAAGATTGCTAAAAATATGGTAAACACTTATCTTGCAGTTGGTGTGGTATATCTGCTTTGTGGTATGTTAGGTATTGACGTGAAAACCTTTTCTGCTAAAACAGTGAAACTTGCAGTTACAGGGTACGGTTCAGCAACTAAATTGCAGTTAAAAAAGATGGTTAAGTTACTATTAAAATTTCAAAAAGAGATTAAGTCGGAACATATTAACGATGCAGCAGCTGTTGCTTTATGTTATTTGAATACAGAAGGGATACAGCAAGAATATGTTTAATTATCTTATTGGCAAAGTTGTAGATAAAAAGATAGACAAAAATATCTGTGTTATAGATGTAAACGGTGTTGGATATGAGATTGTAGTGTCAGATACCACATTGCAAGAAATCACAATTTCAGACAAGATTGTAAAATTTTACATCGTTGAAATTTCTTCAGGACTTTATAGTAGCGGATTGCCAACTTTATATGGTTTCTTAACTGAAGAAGAAAAAGAAATATTTCTTGCTTTCAAAGATAATCTTTCAAATGTAGGTCCAAAGAAAGCGTTAGAATACCTTGATAAGGTTAAAAAAAATATCTCTGAATTTAAAACTGCTGTTAGGAGAAAAAATTACAAACTGCTTACATCTTTGTTCGGATTTAGACATAGTTCTGCAGAGAAAATTGTTTCAACACTTGCAAATTTAGATTTGTTTGCGACAGAAAGTATGTTTCATTCAGAAGGTATTGATGTTGATATTTATTCTGATCTTGTCTCAGCACTTGTAAATCTTGGGTATAAAGAACAACAGGTTAAACCTGTTGTTGAGAAAATTTTAACTTCACAAGATGCTTCTGCAAAAAATAAAAAAAGGGCTGAAATAATCCAAGAACTTATACCTATAGTTTTAAGAGAATTGTCGTCGTTGAAATAAACAATATCACAATATGAAAACTGAAAGAATAACCATAGCTAAAGTTTTACCACAGGAAAAAGAATTAGAAATAACTTTGCGGCCAAAAACGTTAGATGATTTTGTTGGTCAACAAAAACTTAAAGAGAACCTTCGTGTGTTTATTGAATCAGCAAAAAAACGTGGTGTTGCGTTAGACCATTGTTTGTTCTCAGGACCTCCAGGTTGTGGCAAAACCACACTTGCACATATTATCGCACGAGAGTTTAATACTAACATAAAAGTTACTTCAGGTCCTGCATTAGAAAAAACAGGCGATTTAGCTGCTATACTTACAAACCTGCAATTTCAAGATGTTCTTTTTATAGATGAGATACACAGATTAAATCATATAGTTGAGGAAGCGCTATATCCTGTAATGGAAGAATTTAAGTTTGACATAGTTGTTGGTCAAGGACCAAATGCTAAAATTGTGCGTTTACCTATTGCAAACTTTACTTTAGTTGGTGCGACAACACGTAGCGGGTTGTTATCTGCACCGTTTAGATCAAGATTTGGTATTGTTGAGAATTTAGGTTTTTACACTGTTGACGAACTTAACCAGATTGTTAAGCGGTCAGCGTTAATACTTGGGATAGAAATTGATGATAAGTCAAGTTATGAAATTGCGAAACGTTCTCGTGGGACGCCAAGGATTGCAAACCGTCTTTTATGTCGTGTACGAGATTTCGCAGTAGTAAAATCTGATGGTAAAATTGTGTATGATATAACAGTTTCAACAATGAACTCACTCGGTATAGATGAGTATGGATTAGATGAGATGGATAGAAAAATACTTTCAACAATAATTGAGAAGTTCAGTGGCGGACCAGTAGGTATAGAAACAATATCAGTTGCGATAAACGAAGAAGTTGATACAATAACAGATGTGTATGAACCTTATTTAATTCAAGCAGGATTCCTACAGAGGACACCTAGGGGACGTGTCGCTACAGAACTTGCATATAAACACCTTGGTATAAAGTATACAAAACTACATCCAGAGTTGTTTTAATTATAGTAGATATATTTCATCTATTTTTGTATAATTCAGAAGGAGGTTGAAGATTTATGGATCCTGTTGTCGGTATAGTAATAACTGTCTTAGGTACAGTAGCAAGTGTTTCGGGTGTAGGATTATTTGTTTTTAACGGTACTAAGAGATTAATTAAAGAAATTGCTGAAACAACAAAAGGTATAAAAGAAATTGCACTTCATCAAACTGAAGTGTTGAACAACCAGACGGAGATGTTGAATAAACAAACAGAAATGCTGAATAAACAAACTGAGATGTTGAATAAACAGACAGAAATGTTAAATAATATGTCTATGATGTTAGAACGTCAATCTGAAATATTAGACCGTATAGATAAAACTATGGTTGAAGAATTTCGTGCAATACGTGCTATGCTTGAACGTATTGACAGAAAAATTCCTGACAGTGGTGTATATGTTGTAAGAGAAAAATAGATAAAATTAAACTCCATTACATGATGGTAAATTTATGAGAGAAATTGTTGTTTTAACATCAAAACATTGCTGGGAATACAATGTGTTAGGTCATCCTGAAGCACCGTTTAGAGTAAAAGATACATATGAATATTTGAATAAAAAAAAGAATGAGCTTAATATTGAAGTTATAGAGATAAATAACGAAATTGATGAGAAAATTCTATTGTTAACTCATACGAAAAGATTAGTTGAAGAAGTTAAATCGGAACGGTTCTACGAACCTGACACGCCAAGTTTACCTAATATCTTTTTTTATGCAAGCATCTCCGCAAATATTGTCCTGGAAGCATTAAAGTTTGCATTAAAAGGTAAAATATCTTTTGCTTTAACTCGGCCACCGGGACATCATGCTAACAGTGACTCTTTAGGTGGATTTTGTTATTTTAACAACATTGCCTGTGCAGTAAACTGGTTTATCAGTACTTCAGAGTTTGAGTTCAGTAATACTAACAAAAAAGTAGCAATACTTGACATAGATGTCCATCATGGTAATGGCACACAGGATATTTTTTTAGGTGATGATAGAGTTTTGTTTATTTCTCTACATCAGGCGTATATTTATCCAGGCAGTGGCCTACGGTCAGAAAAGAATTGTATTAATTTTCCATTATCAGCCGGAACTACTGACATTGAATATCTTCAAGTTTTAACCAGAGCTATTGAAAAAATTAAAGAATTTAATCCAGCCATTCTTGGAGTATCCTGCGGGTTTGATACTTTTAAAGAAGATCCGCTCGCAGGACTTGCACTTACCGAAAGTTGTTATTATCAGATTGGCAAGAAAATATCTAACCTTAACTTACCGACATTTTGTGCGTTAGAAGGTGGCTATTCAAAGAAACTACCGATTTTGATTGAACAATTTCTGAAAGGTCTTACTAATGAAGAATGAAAGAAGCAAAGTATTTTGTTGTAATAGACAATACACAGAAAAAAATCCAATGTAGGTTATGTCCACATAATTGTCTGCTTACTTTAAACCAAACAGGTAAATGTAGAGCACGCAAGAATATTGAAGGTAAACTTTATTCGTTAACTTATGGTATAGCATCATCGGTAGCGATTGACCCAATTGAAAAAAAACCGTTATATCATTTTTATCCAGGGAGTATGATTTTGTCAATTGGAAGTTTTGGATGTAATTTCAAATGTGGGTTTTGTCAGAACTGGGAAATTTCACATGTTGGTATTGAAGAAGCAGATTATTATAAGGAGGTATCACCGCAGCAACTGTTGGTTTATGCACAAAGATATAGAGATAATATAGGAATTTCATATACATACAATGAACCACTAATAAATTTTGAGTTTGTGTTAGAAACGGCGAAACTCTTTCATCAAAAAGGTTATAAAAATGTTTTAGTGACTAACGGTTTTATAAACAAAGAACCTTTATTAGAACTTTTACCATATATAGATGCTGCTAATATTGACCTAAAATCTTTCAACAAAGAATTTTACAAAAAAATCTGTGATGGTAACTTAGATTTTGTTTTACAAACAATTGAAACTTTTTTTGAAAATAAAAAACATATTGAACTTACTACGCTTGTAATTCCACAACACAACGATAGCGAGAAAGAAATAGGAGAGATTGTAAATTATGTTGCTTCTTTATCAAAAAATATACCACTACATTTCTCTCGGTATTATCCAATGTACAAATTTGAGGTACCAGCAACTTCTGTGAACGTATTAAAAAAATTTTATGATATAGCGAGACAAAAACTTAACTATGTTTATTTAGGTAACGTTCCAGATGTTGAGTATAACTCAACATATTGTCTAAACTGTGGCAAAGTTATAATAAGAAGAGTTGGATATGATGTTACAAACTGTGGATTAAAGGAAGATACAACTTGTAAATTTTGCGGTTACAAAAATTTTTTTGTGTTATAATTGTTAGCAGTTGACTTTTTATAAATATCTACATATTGAAATTAAACGATTTTTACTTTTAGTGTTCTTTTAAGTATTTTTACTAAAAATTTTTTTTGTGAACTATTGACTTTTAATCTTGAGTTTGATATTTTATATAATACACTAATTTTAGTAGTTTTCTCCGACGAGAAAAAACTCATAGAAAATATTTTTTTGTACCTCTTGACAAACTTAAAATTTTTTTGTAAAAAAATTTAATCTAACAAAAAACTTTTCGGTTTTATTGTATAATAGTAAAGAAAGGTGTATTTTGCTCTTTGAAAAAAGCAGTACATATTTTGTTCGCAACCCAGGGAAAAATTTGTGAATTAAATTTTTCTTGAGAGTCTGATCCCGGCTCAGAGTGAACGCTGGCGGCGTGCCTAACACATGCAAGTCGTGCGGACATATCAAGGGGGCAACCTCTTGATATGTTAGCGGCAAACGGCTGAGTAATACATGGGTAACTTGTCCCTAAGACAGGGATAACCTCGGGAAACTGAGGCTAATACCTGATGACCTCTTTAGGGTGAGATTCCCTTTAGAGGAAAGCTTCGCAAGGAGCACTTAGGGGAAGGCCCATGGCCTATCAGGTAGTTGGTAGGGTAATGGCCTACCAAGCCTATGACGGGTAGCCGGGCTGAGAGGCTGGCCGGCCAGAGGGGCACTGAGACACGGGCCCCACTCCTACGGGAGGCAGCAGTGAGGAATCTTGGGCAATGCCCGAAAGGGTGACCCAGCGACGCCGCGTGGGGGATGAAGGTCTTCGGATTGTAAACCCCTTTTCTGGAGGAAGAAGTCCCGCTTTGCGGGATTGACGGTACTCCAGGAATAAGCCACGGCCAACTACGTGCCAGCAGCCGCGGTAATACGTAGGTGGCTAGCGTTACTCGGAATTACTGGGTGTAAAACGTGGGTAGGTGGTACAGTAAGTACAGTGTGAAATCCTTTGGCTCAACCAAAGGGCTGCACTGTATACTGCTGTGCTAGAGTATGGTCGAGGTGAACGGAATTCCCGGTGTACCGGTGAAATGGGTAGATATCGGGAGGAACACCAGTGGCGAAAGCGGTTCACCAGACCATTACTGACACTGAGCCACGAAAGCGTGGGGAGCAAACAGGATTAGATACCCTGGTAGTCCACGCTGTAAACCATGCGTACTAGCTGCTCGATCCCGAGTTTGTTCGGGAATGGGTGGCGAAGCTAACGCGTTAAGTACGCTACCTGGGAAGTACGGCCGCAAGGTTGAAACTCAAGGGAATTGACGGGGGGTCGCACAAGCGGTGGAGCATGTGGTTTAATTCGACGCAACGCGAAGAACCTTACCCGGGCTTGAACTGCCAGTAGTACGACCCCGAAAGGGGAAGGAGCCAGACGTAAGTCTGGAAGCTGGCAGAGGTGCTGCATGGTTGTCGTCAGCTCGTGCCGTGAGGTGTATGGTTAAGTCCCACAACGAGCGCAACCCCTGCCCCATGTTGCCAGCCATAGGGTAACCTATGAGGCACTCTTGGGGGACTGCCTGGGTTAACCAGGAGGAAGGTGGGGATGACGTCAAATCATCATGGCCTTTATGTCCGGGGCCACACACGTGCTACAATGGCCGCTACAGAGGGAAGCAAACCCGTAAGGGGGAGCAAATCCCAGAAAAGCGGCCCCAGTTCAGATCGTGGTCTGCAACTCGACCACGTGAAGGCGGAATCGCTAGTAATCGCGGATCAGCAGGCCGCGGTGAATACGTTCTCGACCCTTGTACACACCGCCCGTCACGCCATGGGAGCCGGGGGTTAACGAATCTCGCAAGTTTGCGAGAGAGTTAACGCCTGGTGACTGGGGCGAAGTCGTAACAAGGTAGGCGTACTGGAAGGTGCGCCTGGATCACCTCCTTTCTAAAGAGAACAAAATTTTTATAGCTTTTTTTCTGCTCCTGGGTTGCGAACTAAATATGTACTGTTCTTAAAAACACTCTTAGAAAACAGTCTTAGTTGCGACACCTTGCTGCGCATAGATTTAAAAGTAGCTAACCAATAATATAAGTTTTGTTAAAAATTGCTAAGAATTTTTTTGTCTATCTTTGTCACTTTATTAAAGTTGGGGGCCTCTAGCTCAGTTGGTTAGAGCGCACCCCTGATAAGGGTGAGGTCGACCGTTCGAATCGGTCGAGGCCCATGTAGTATTGAGTAGCGGGTAGTGAGTAAAAAATGGGTGATTTGTGAAAATTTTTCAATCCTGATTACTCAATACAGTATACTGGTTGCTCTATAATGGGGACGTAGTTCAGTTGGGAGAACATCCGGTTTGCACCCGGAAGGTCAGGGGTTCAAATCCCCTCGTCTCCAAAAAGGTTGTATGTGAAATCAAATTATTTTTTGATCTTTGACAACTTTTAGTTATTGCCTGACCAGCAAAAGTAGAATAAAATGATATGGCTATCCTATTTATGGGTGTACAGTGGATGCCTTGGCAGGGATAGCGGATGAAGGCCGTGGTAAGCTGCGATAAGCCTGGGGGAGGAGCAAACATCCTGTGAACCCAGGATTGCCGAATGGGGAAACCTGGTACTGTGATAAACAGTACCATCTTTGGATATGAACTATCCAAAGAGCGCAACCCGGGGAACTGAAACATCTTAGTACCCGGAGGAAAAGAAATCAATCTGAGATTCCCTTAGTAGCGGCGAGCGAACGGGGAACAGCCTAAACCGTGTGTGTGTCAAGCGTGCACGCGTTGCACACACGGGGTTGCAGGATCTATTCGGAGGAAGGTGCACATTCCTCGGGAAGTTAGAAATCCTTAAGATAGCTGAAGTGGTTGGAATCCCACACCGTAGAGGGTGAAAGTCCCGTAAGCGAAATCTTAAGGACTTCCTGGAATAGATTCCTAATTACCACGGGACACGTGGAATCCTGTGGGAATCTGGGTGGACCACCATCCAAGGCTAAATACTAATCCCTGACCGATAGTGCACAAGTACCGCGAGGGAAAGGTGAAAAGAACCCCGGAAGGGGAGTGAAATAGAACCTAAAACTGTACACTCACAAGCTGTCCGAGCTCTGGTTGGTCCTACTTCTTGTAGGATCAGGAGTGAGGGCGTGCCTGTTGAAGAATGATCCGGCGAGTTATTATGACTACCAAGTTTAACCGTCGCTGTGAAGAGCAGCGCGGGTAAGCGTAGGGAAACCGAGTCCGAACAGGGCGTATTAGGTAGTCATAATAGACCCGAAACCAGTCGATCTATCCCTGGGCAGGATGAACCTCGTAGAAATACGAGGGGAGGTCCGAACCATTTGGCGTTGAAAAGCCACTGGATGACCTGGGGATAGGGGTGAAAGGCCAATCTAGGCTGGAAATAGCTGGTTCTCCCCGAAATAGCTTTAGGGCTAGCCTGGAGAATTAACCAGTAGGGGTAGAGCACTGGATGGTGTAGGGGTGGTAACCCCACTTCCGAATCCAACCAAACTCCGAATACTACTGGGGATTTCTCTGGAGTCAGTGGCAGGGGGACAAGCTCCTGTCGCAAGAGGGGAACAGCCCAGATCTCCAACTAAGGTTCCAAAATCTAGGCTAAGTGGGAAAGGATGTGGAACTGCCTAGACACCCAGGATGTTGGCTTAGAAGCAGCCATCATTTAAAGAGTGCGTAACAGCTCACTGGGAGAGCGGTTCTGCACCGAAAATTCCCGGAGCTTAAGCTTAGTACCGAAGTTGGGAGTTTACCTGGTTTAAAAGCCAGGTAAGCGGTAGGGGAGCGTTCCAACTGCAGTGAAGTCGGATCGGAAGATCCGGTGGAGCGGTGGGAAGTGAGGATGTCGGAATAAGTAGCGATAAATCCGGTGAGAATCCGGATCGCCGTAAGCCTAAGGTTTCCTTGGGCAATGTTCGTCAGACCAGGGTTAGTCGGTCCTAAGCCGTAGCCGAAAGGCGAAGGTGAAGGAAATCCGGTTAATATTCCGGAACCATCTTGTGTGGGTTAGTTACTACCTATGTGCGCATCAGAGTAAGGCCAGCCTCGTGGTAACTTACGAGGTTTAATCCGTGGGTGACCATGGAGAACACGAAGCCTGGTGTAGCAGCCAGGTGGAAGTGGCTGAATCTGGTGCCGAGAAAAACATAGGTTAGGACTGCACAGGGTGACCGTACCGTAAACCGACACAGGTGGGCGGCCAGAATATGGTCAGGCGCGCGGGATAACCTCCGCTAAGGAACTCGGCACATTGGCCCCGTATCTTCGGTAGAAGGGGTGCCCCATTAACGGCAGGGTTTAGGGAGTAGGAATTAGGGTTTAGTGTTTTATTATTGTGGGATATAAAATTTTCCTGTAGTTTTCTTAGACCCTATACCCTAAACCCTAATCCCTGTCGTTATTTGGGGTCGCAGTTAAGAGCCTCCTACGACTGTTTAACAAAAACACAGGTCCCTGCTAAAAGCGTAAGCTGATGTATAGGGACTGACGCCTGCCCGGTGCCGGAAGGTTAAGGGGAGGAGTTAGCCGCAAGGTGAAGCTCCGAACTTAAGCCCCGGTAAACGGCGGCCGTAACTATAACGGTCCTAAGGTAGCGAAATTCCTTGTCGGGTAAGTTCCGACCTGCACGAATGGCGTAACGAGAGGAGGACTGTCTCGGCGGAGGACCCGGCGAAATTGAGGTGTCCGTGAAGACGCGGACTGCCCGCAGCGGGACGGAAAGACCCCGTGGAGCTTTACTGCAGCTTGATATTGACTTGCGGGGTAAGATGCGTAGGATAGGTGGGAGCCTGAGAAGGTCCAACTCCGGTTGGACTGGAGGCGACGGTGAAATACCACCCTTTTTACTTCGTGGGTCTAATCCCGATAAAGTCGGGAGACAGTGTCAGGTGGGCAGTTTAACTGGGGCGGTTGCCTCCTAAAAAGTAACGGAGGCGTCCAAAGGTACCCTCACCACGAACAGAAACCGTGGGTTGACTGCAAGGGGATAAGGGTGCTTGACTGCGAGGAGGACGCTCCGAGCAGGTACGAAAGTAGGGCCTAGTGATCCGGTGGTCCCGAGTGGAAGGGCCATCGCTCAACGGATAAAAGCTACCCCGGGGATAACAGGCTTATCGGGCCCGAGAGTCCACATCGACGGCCCGGTTTGGCACCTCGA
>JANXDG010000041.1 GCA_025059805.1 Endomicrobiia bacterium | reverse complement strand
GCCATTGTCTGGTAAAACTCAGGGTAGTTTTCTTTTGATAAATCTAATTCAAATATTTTGTTAGGTTCTCTTAGTGCGGATTCAAACACTGGTTTTATTCTTTCGTCAAGAATGTTAAAAATATTTAAGTTTTCTAAAGCATCTTTTATTTGCAATATATCTTTTGCACGCTTGTTAATTAGTAATATAGTGCCGTTATGGTCAGTAAGTATTATACCATCACGAATAGAAAAAATAATAGCTTCAGTTTTTGTTTTCTCTGCGATAAGTTTGTCAAGTTGTATTTCTGCATATTCGTTTAACTTTTGTGCCATATGATTAAAAGTATTACCTAAAATCTCAAGTTCGTCAAACGTGCGAATTTTAATATTTACATTGAAATTACCTGAAGCAACAGTTTTTGCAGCATTGACAATTTTTAGTATAGGCTGAGATATACCTGTGGCAAGTACAAAAGATACAAAAGCTGAAATAAATAACAGAAATAAAATAAGCCTTGTTGTACGCTTTATTAAAAGATTACTTATATAGTACGCCTCTGCTTGCTCTTGTTGCAATATTGCAATCCAGTCTAAAAATGGTAAACTCATATAGGAAAGTATGTATCCTATATTGTTATAAACAACCTCTTTGGATCCCACAGTGACTGACTGTTTTGCAATTTTAACTATTTGGTCAGAAAGTAAACTTTCAGTTACGTTTTTGTTAGTAAGATTAGTAAAAATTATAGAATGATTTGATGGCGAGATTATAGTTATAGTACCTGTTTTGCCAATCTTAATATCTTTCAATTGTTCAAATAGTGGATTAAGTGAAACCACTATACGAATATAGAGATTTTGGTGTTTGTAGAAATTGTCAATTCTATAAATTCCATCTTCACTGCGAAAGTTTAAGAATTCTGTTTTATTGCCAGATTTTGTAAAATTGACAAAAAATTCAGTTTTGCTGAAATCTTCAAGTTTTGGTTGTGTTAAAATTTCAGGATTATAAATTTTAATTTTTTCTTTGCCTGAAGTATCAAGTATAGAAATTGAAACAATGTTTGGATTTATATCAATTAACAATTCAAGCAATGTCTGTTTTCCACTCCAGGGAAGGTCTGTTCTAATAACGATACTTTCTACTAAAGTTAAAATTTGTGATAGAGTTTCGAAATAAGAGCGTATTTTTGCAGTAGATATTTCAATAGTTTTAGTATGGAGCTCAAGGTAAAGAGTCCTTAATATAGGTCTTAATAATTTTGACGATTGAAAACTTAGGATTAACAATGGTAATGTTGAAATACAAATAAAAACAAATATAAATTTTACGAAGAAAGGTATGTATAATCGTCTCATAAATTAACGGAAGATAATTTCGTTTCTATCGCGGCCAAGAGATATCATGTTTATTTTAATACCGCAATATTTTTCGATAAGTTGTACATATTTTTTTACATTGTTTGGTAGTTGGTCATATTTAGTAATACCGCGTATGTTTTCTTTAAAACCACCTGTCTTTATATATACGGGTTTAACAGAGTGTTGAAGTTTTCTAGACACAGGAAAGTCGTATAACAATTTTGATTTGTACTTGTAAGCTATACATATTTTTAGTGGTTCTATTCCTTTTAAACAGTCAAGTTTGGTTAGTATTAATTCGTCTATTCCGTTAATTTTTATTGCATAACGGACAACCACGCTGTCAAACCAGCCACAACGACGTGGTCTCCCTGTAGTTGCACCGTATTCTTTACCTTGTGTTCTAAGAAATTCCTGTAGTTTTTGTTGTTTTATTTCTGTAGGGAACGGTCCTTCACCAACACGTGTAGTATAAGATTTTGCTATACCAACAATTTTGTTCACATATTTAAGAGCTAAACCTGTACCGATAGGTATTCCTCCAGCGATTGGATTTGAAGATGTAACATATGGATAACTTCCAAAATCAACATCCAGCATAGTTCCCTGTGCACTTTCAAATATAACCTTTTTACCAGATGTAATTACTTTAATTAATAAATCGGTGGTATCAACTACAAATGGTTTTATAAAATTAGAATATAATCTATGTTGATTTATAATTTTTTTTAACAGTTCATCACGAGAAATGAATTCTTTTATCAGGGGATACTTCTCGTCAAGATTTTTGTTTACAAGGTCAAGGAAAGTATCTTTTTCAAGATAATCACAGATACGGATGCCACTTCTTGCGTATTTATCTGCGTAACACGGTCCGATTCCTTTCTGTGTTGTACCGATATTTTGAGTTTTTTCGCGGACAGCATCAAGAAATCTATGATAGGGTAAAATCACATGAGCATGGTTTGAAATAAAAAGATTTTTTGGCGAAACTTTTATTCCAATAGAATTTAACCAATTAATCTCGTTATATAATGCTTCTGGATCTATTACAACACCGTTTCCAATTACACATTTTTTATTTTCTAATATCCCGGCCGGTACTAAGTGAAGTATATATTCTTTTTCGTTTACTACAACTGTATGCCCTGCATTGTTCCCACCTTGATATCTAACAATGTAATCAGCGTTGCGAGATAAATAATGTACCACTTTACCTTTTCCTTCATCACCCCACTGGAGACCTACAACAACTAGTGTCTTAAAATTTTTCATATTTTGAAAAATACAAAATATAAATGAAAAAAATCAATATTAACAAATTTTTTACATATTATTAAAGACGAATTGTTGTTTATAGTTAAATTTTTTTGTAAACAAAAATAATATGAAAACTGAAAAACTGGTTTCTAAAGTTACGAACTATATATTACGTAAAGTTGGGAAATGTTTGGGTGATTACCAAATGATTGACAATGGCGATAGGATTCTTGTAGGTGTTTCTGGTGGTAAAGATAGTATCACGCTTATAGATGCATTAGCTGAGAAACGTCGTGTTTTACCAGTAAAATTTATGTTATACACTGTCCGTGTTGAATTTACCACTGCTGCTGTAAACCTTGATAATAATTTGGAAGTAAAAATAATAGATGATTACCTTAAAAGTATCACAGAGGGACATTTTGTAATTCGTCAAAACTTACCTGAGACGACAAAGAAACTTAGTTGTTTCTGGTGTAGTTGGAATAGAAGAAAACAAATTTTTCTTCTAGCAAAGAAACTTAACTGCAGAAAAGTAGCGTTAGGTCATACACTTGATGATATAGTTGTAACGTTTCTTATGAATTTATTTTATCATGGTGAGATTTCAACTATGCCACCTAAAGTCGTAATGTTTAATGGAGAGATAGTTTTGATACGTCCGCTAGCATATGTGTCTGAAAAAGAAGTAGTGGAATACATTCGTGCAAAAAACCTTCCTGTCAAACAAACTATGTGTCCTGTCTATGATACAGAGAAACAATTTCAACGTAGAAAATATTTGAAGGAACTAATAGATCAACTTTCACAATACTGGCCTAATATAAGAATGAATATCTTTAACAGTCTTAAACGTGTTAAGGATGAGTATTTGGTTTAAAGAATATGAAAATTTATGAAAAATCTTTATCTCTAAGAACTACAAAAAGGATAGACTTTATAGAAATCACTGACGAAGTAAATAATGTAGTTAAATCTTCAGGTATTTCTAACGGAATTTGTTATGTTTTTGTACCGCATACAACCGCAGCTGTGACAATTAATGAAAATGCTGATCGTTCTGTTGTTAAAGATATAATTTCAGTATTAAACAAGGTAATTCCTGAAGATGGAGATTATACTCATTCCGAGGGTAATTCTGATGCTCATGTGAAATCTTCGTTGGTAGGTTGTAGTATACAAATTTTTGTTAGTGACGGTAAATTACATTTAGGTACATGGCAAGGTATATATTTTTGCGAATTTGACGGTCCACGAAATAGAAATGTCTGGGTTAAGGTTATTGGAATATAAATATTATACAGGAGGATTTTAAATATGCCAGAGATAAGACAGAATATAGCAACTAAGGAATGGGTTGTAATTTCAACAGAACGAGCGAAACGTCCCGAGGATTTTAAAACTACAAAAGAAAAAAAAGTATTACCAGAGATTTCAGAGAAATGTCCGTTCTGTCCAGGTAATGAACATATGACACCATATGAAACCTATGTTGTGAATGACGAATACGGCAAATGGAAAATACGAGTTATACCAAATAAATATCCAGCTGTACTACAGGAGGGAACAGTTGAGTTTAAAGTTTCTGGTATAAAACGTTCTGTTACAGGTGTAGGTTCTGCTGAGGTAATTATAGAGTCAGCAAAACATAATGTCGTATTACCTTTGATGCCTGAGAAAGATATTGAGCAAATTATAAAAGTTTATAGGGAACGTTATCTTGCAGCTGAAAAAGATAAAAGGATAAAAATGGTAATAATTTTTAAAAACTATGGTGAGCAAGCAGGTGCTTCAATTGAACATCCGCACTCACAACTTATTGCAATCCCTGTAGTACCATTCCATATAAGATACAGAATTGAAGAAGCGATGCGGTATTATGATGAAACCGGCAAATGTGTATTTTGTGTGATGTTAGAAGAAGAATTACGACTGCAAGAACGTATAGTGGTTGAAACTGGACATTTTGTTTCATTTGTACCATATGCAGCATTAGCACCGTTTCATATGTGGTTACTGCCAAGGCGACATACAGAATCTTTTGGCGAGATAACAGATGAAGAGATTACAGATTTAGCAAAAAATTTAAAACTTACTTTATCAAAGCTTTACTATGGTCTTGATAATCCAGACTACAACTTTGTTATACGCAGTGTCCCTGTTAATGAGAAAGGAAAAGAATATTATCATTGGTATATAACCATAATGCCAAGATTAATAAAAACTGCAGGGTTTGAAATTGGAACAGGTATGTCAATAAATTGTTCACTTCCTGAAGATAACGCACGGTTCTTACGAGAAATTAAAATAAGATAGTGGAGGTAGTATATGAAAGTATTATTTGCAAGTTTTGAGTGTTATCCGTTTGTCAAAGTCGGTGGTTTAGCAGATGTTGTCGGTAGTTTACCTAAATTTTTGAAAAAAAATAAGGTTGATGTAAGAATCGTAATACCGTTACATAAAAAAGTTGATATTGGAAAACATAAAATTAAGAAAACTGATCTCAAATTATTAATTCCATTAAATAATGAATATATTGAATGTTACATTTGGAAAGGAAGTTTGGATAGTGTTGCTGTATATTTTGTTCAAAATGACAGATTTTTTTATCGTGATGAGATATATGGTACTGCTGAGGGTGATTACTATGATAATCCTTTGCGGTTTATTTTATTTAGTCGTGCAGTAATTGAAACAGCGAAAGCAGTAGGATTTAAACCAGATGTTATTCACTGCCATGATATGCAGACAGGTTTGATCCCAGCATACTTGAAAACTTTGTATCGTATTGACGCATTTTTTCAACATACGAAAACAGTTTTTACTATTCACAACATAGCATACCAGGGTTTATATGGCCCGGAAATTCATTTTATTGCAGGTTTCGCAGCATACGATTTTGTCCCCGAAAAATTTGAATACTATGGTAAAATAAATTTTATGAAAGCAGGAATAGTTTTTGCTGATATGGTAACGACAGTATCACCAACATATGCTAAAATGATTTCTACCTCAAGCGAGGGTCGTGGATTAGAAGGTGTACTTGCTAAATGTGAAAAAGAGGGGAAACTTTTCGGAATTTTAAATGGGATAGATTACAACGAGTGGAATCCTGAAACAGATCCTTATATTAAGGCAAACTTTAATATTAAGAGTTTGGATAACAAAGAAATTTGTAAAGAAGAACTACAACAACTATGTGGTTTTGATATTTCTGATGTACCAATATTTGGTATGGTTTCAAGAATAGATCCATTAAAAGGGTTTGACTTGTTGATGAAAGTTATACCTAAATTTCTTTCGGAGTACAACATCCGATTAGTAATTTTAGGTAGAGGATATAAGGACATACAAGCACGACTTCAGGAATTACAAAAAAATTTCACTAAAAAGTTTAAGTTATTTTTAGAATTTAACAATCCTATGGCACACAAGATTTATGCTGGCAGTGATTTTTTCCTTATGCCGTCGGTATCAGAGCCTTGTGGGTTAAGCCAGATGATCGCTATGACATATGGCACAGCTCCTATTGTGTATAAAACTGGTGGATTAGCTGATACAGTTGTTCAATTTAACCCACAAACTGCTACAGGAACCGGTTTTGTATTTGACACGTATAACGAAGGAAGTTTTTATAATAAACTTATTGAAACAGTAGAAGTTTATAAGAACAAGAAATCAATGGAAATTTTAAGAAAAAATATGTTACAACAAAATTTTTCATGGGATAATAGTGCAATGGAATATTTGAAACTTTATTGTAAAATAACAAATATTTCATTGAAAGTTACTAAAAAGGAAACAAAAATAAAGAATAAATCAAAGAAATGAAAAAATTTTTGATATATGTTTTTTTTGTGCCATTGACGACATTTTTTATGGTAGTGGCAGTTTTAAATATTTTGTCTTGGCACAGATGGTATGATGAAAGACCAATATATTTCGTGCTTGATATAGATAACTTTATTCCTACTTTATCAGAAGAAAAAAACTACGACGAAATATCAAAAATAGGAATTAATTCATTTGCTGTTGATGCTTACAGATTGTATTACAATATAAACAAACTAAGCGAGTTAGAAAAAAAGTTTGTTGTAAAGATTCATGATGTAAAATATGATACAAAAATATTTGATCAAATTTTAGCGGGCAACGATAAAATTTTTTCTCTTATTTATATCAGTGATAAACTGATAAAATTTTTTGGTGAAAAAAGTTATGAATGTTCAACAATATGTAACAAAATGTCTCGTAGCGATCTATATATGACGCAAACTAAAAATTTTGATTTTAGAAAAGTTTCAGAAGAAGAAATTTATGAGATAATTAAAAAATTTAAGTTTGTAAAGTTAAATTTTGAAAGTATATCTAATTTTGGAAAATACAATGGAATTAGTGCTTTACGTACATTTGTTGTTGATTTAAATCAGATTAAAAACATAAACGACAAAAAGCAAATTTTGTCTACGTTGATAAAAGTAAAGAAAGCAATTTTTGAACGATGTTGTTCAGTAATATATTTTTTACCATCAGAATATCTTAGTTTTAGAGATAATTTGAGTTTAATCAATCAAATCATAGAAGGGATTAAAATAAAACGAAGGAAAACTGATCTTCAAAACTTTGTAAGTTATGGTAATTCGCAGATATTTAATATTTTTACTATAGTTATAGCTATTTTTGTACCTATATTATTCTACAAGGTTGTTATGGCAAGGTTAAAAATAATAGGTGTTCTATTAAGTTATACATATACCAACTTATTTAACATTTTTTTAGGGATCGTTTTATGGGGTGTCAACCAAAGATATGAGTATATTGCGTTAGAATCTGTGATTCGTGGGATAAAATTGATGTTTATACTTCCTGTACTTCTTATGCCATTGTTTATTTTTAAAATAGACGAGTTAATAAGAATTTTAAATACGGAACTTAAAATAAAACATATTTTAATAATTTTGGCTATGATGTGCGTGTTAGGATATGTAGTTTTAAGAACTGAGAATGTTGATAAAAAATTTTTATTACCGTTTGAATTAGAGTTACGTAGGTTTATAGAAACATATGTACTATTTAGACCAAGATTTAAAGAAATTTTTTTTGCACAACCTCTCCTATTTTTGAGTTTAGATATTCTTAGGAAAAATTATGATAACATATATATTAAAATATTGTTTTCGCTAAGTATAATATCTGCGGTATCAATCATAAATACATTTTTACATACACATACTCCTATATGGCTGTGTATCTTAAGAAGTGTATTAGGAACAATAATTGGATTAGTGGTTGGTATTTTTTATAAAACACTTTATTCAAAATTTTTGCAGCGATTAAGTTATTAAGTGAGAAAAATTCTTATAGTGGGCTATTTTGGGTTTAAGAATTTTGGCGATGAATGGCTTTTACAAGTTTTAATTAAAAAAATAAAAGAAACTGAAAGTTATCTTCGTCAGGTTTTTGTATTATACAATACGGATAAGATCTGCAAGGTTAATAACTACTTAACTTACTTTCCGAGATGGCATTTGTATTATATTTTCTACTCTGTTACTCTAAGCGATACAATAATTTTTTGTGGTGGATTGTTTCAGGATCAGACAAGTAAGTTAAGTTTATTGTATTATCTCTTTATATTTCTATTAGCAAAAATCTTAAAGAAAAAAGTTGTACTTTTAAGTGCAGAATTTGTCATAACTAAGATTCCTAAATTCGTACAACAGATAATTTTGTCCTTAGCAGATCAAATATTTATCCGCAACACTATTGATGTAGGGAAACTCAAAGTTACTGTTTCAAAAAGTAAAACCGATATGATAAAATTTTGCCCCGATATATGTTTATCTGATTTTACACAGGCAAAAAATTATACAAGAACTAAAATAGACACTGTCGGATTAATATTAAAATTTAATATGGATAAAAACTTAGTAGAACAGATGTGTTTAAATTTGTCAAAATTTTACAACTTGGTTTTTATTCCGTTTCATTTGGGACAGGATTACAGATTTTATCTTGATATAATTAATGGTATATCTCATTGTGAATTAAGGGTGTGGGATAGAGTAGAAAATTATAGAAATATATTTTCCGATATTGACTTGTTGATAGTTTCGCGACTTCATGGTGTAATTATATCGTTAGTTTTACAAATACCGTTCATTTGTATATCTGAAGAAGAAAAACTTATACGTGTGGTGAGAAGTTATTTTTTAAGAGATTGTGTTACTTTAGAAGAACTTTCAAAAAAGAGTTTTGAACTCAAAGATTTTATTATTAATCCAGACTTTAATGAAACAGTTAAATGTAAACGGTTGGTAGAAGAAAATTTAAAGTTTCTTATCACAAAAAATTTTTATAATACAAAATTTAACGGAGTGATAATATGAAATTTATTAACAATATAGCAAAATTTTTAATATCGCTAATTTTTATAAGTAGTATGTTTGTTGTTTATGACATATTTTTAATACTAAAATGGTTAAATATGGAATTAACAGAAAGGTTTACAGTATGTGTTTCATTAAATGAAGGAACAAACATTGAAGATCTTACAAACCAAATAGTGGTAAAAATTAAAAAAATGAAACTTAGCGAAATAAAATATATAAACAAACAAGATGTTTATGAAACAGTGCGTAGAGAAGATGATTTGAGTGATATTGTTAGTATTTTAAGAACTAATCCGTTCTCAGATGTTATTAGGTTTAAAATTAAAAATTTTTCCTGGGAAGAAATAGTAAGTGTTTTGTCAACTTTAAGTTCGTATCCCGATGTCAAAGATGTAATCTATGATGAAGACCTATTACTTTATCTTAAACGATTGGGGAAAATTATAGAATTTTATAAGTTTTTTTGTATTTTTATTTTTTTGTTCGCAGGTTTAGTAATTTTTTTGCGGTTAAGCAGATTTGATATTAGAGTTCTAAAGATATATCAGTTTATAATTTTTACATTTTTGTATCTCTTAGTTTTTTTTGTAAATATAAAAGCAGTAGGTTGGCTGGTAAAATATGAAGAGTTTATTAACATTTTTTTCGTTGTTGTGTCCGTGATTATCTATACAACTTCTTTATTGAATTTTATAATTGAATATAATGTAAAAAGAGAAACAGTCAATGTATAATGTCAAGTTTAATTTTCGTTTCATCTGTGTTTTGTTATGTATATTTTTACTTTTTCGTGGTGCCATTATCTCGTCAATTAAAGACACAAAGCAAAAACTGGAAGAAACTAAAAAATCTATCCAGCAAAAGAAAAAACAAAAAGAGATGTTCATTTTGCAACAAAGAAGTGTTCAAAATGAACTTAAAGACATTGAAAGACAACTAAAACAATTAGATAAAGAAATAAAGAAAATAAAGTCGGATATAAACCTCACAAAATCAGAGATTAACGCTTTAGAAAAAAATCTATCTATACTAACCTCTGACGCAGAATTTTATGAAAAACTGTTAGGGTTGATTTTAAAACAATATGTTGAGAATTATGTTCTTAATATATCGTTTTATAAGCGAAACTTTGTACGTAGAATAAAAAAAGAAGTTATGAAACAACTAAGTGTAGAATTAGTAGAATTGCAAAAAAATATTATTACAACTGCAAAATTGAAGCAAGAACGGGAAACAAAAGAAAAAAAACTTCAGAGTTACTACACAGAACTAATGAAGAAAGAAAAGGAACAAAAAAATTTGTTTTTAAGAAAAAGTCAATTATTGAAAGAATACAAAGTTAAACAGGAAAATCTGGAACAGGAAATTACAAAACTTATCCAGACACAGCAGGAGTTGGAAAAAATTCTAAAAAGGCTACAACGAGATTCTTTAAGAAAAAAAGAAGTTGCTAAAAATGTTATTTTAGATAGAAAATTCATCAAACCTATAAATGGGGAAATCGTAGAAAAGTTTGGTAAAAAACAAATAAGTAAAGATGGTAGTTGTGTAATTCGTAACGGTATTATAATACAAGGAATGTCAGATAGTAATGTTATAAGTGCAGATGATGGTAAAATACTGTTTGTATCTGAGAATTTTCGTAGTTATGGAAAAATAATAATCTTAGAAAGCAAAGATAATGTACATATCATTTATGGTCAACTTGGTGATATATTAGTCAACGAAGGAGCAAAAGTGTCAAAAGGTCAGATTATTGGTAAAACAAATTCTTCAGGACAGATTTATTTTGAATTAAGGAAAAATTTTATACCTGTAGATCCAGAACTTTATTTTGAATAATTTAATATTATGATGTTTCTTAAATGTAAGATTTCAAAACATACTATATACAAAGTTTTAATATTAGCAGTTTGCAATATATATCTTTTTGCTTTAAAAACTGAAGTTTTTAATTATAAAATATACCCAACAGATAATTTTGACATTTATTATGTAGAAGATAGCCTCGTTACACTATTACCACAAATTGAACAGATGTTAGATGAAATATTTGTGGATAATACTGAATATTTTGATGTCAAATTTGACTATAAGATACCATTTTTTTTATTTTATGGATATCAAGAATTTCTACAGAATACCATAGTCCCCGTAGGGGAAGAAACAGGTGGTGTAACTGAAGCGTTCAAAAACAGGTTTCTTGTGCCGTATACAGGGTCAATGAAATTCCTACAACATGTTGTTAGCCATGAGTTTATTCATGAGATAGAATTTAACATTCTTTATTCTGGTTTTTGGAGAACACCTTTACTTTTAAAATCAATTTTCTATCCTTACTGGTTACTTGAAGGCCTTGCAGAATATAGATCTTCATTGTTCGTTAAAACACAACAAGAAATGATGGTACGTGATATGGCAGTGTCAAACAAGTTGATCCCATTAGAACACCTGCATAGTTTTTCACATTTAAAACCGCATATGATATTGCCAGCATATGAACAGTCAGCAAAACTTATAGAATTTATTGTAAAAGAATATGGTGATGATAGAGTAGTAAAAATGTTGAAAATTTATAGAAACAAATTTGATGTGAATAGTGTATTATACAGCACAATAGGTATAAACCTAAAAGAATTACAAAACAAATTTTTTGAAGAGATGCATACGAAATACAATTACGAAATTAAAATAAACTCAATGACAGACCTGCCAGTTGAAAAGAAAATCACAAAAGATGGAGTTTATCCTGTTTTTAACTACTTGCCTATAACATTTCAACATAAATTGGTATATCTAAGTGATATTGATGGTAAACTTATGTTTTACTACTTAGATGAAAAAGACAGAAACAAACTTTTGATACCTAAAAGGGCATTAGAAAATATTGTTGACACAATTCAAACTGATAAAACTCGTATCTCTGTTTCAGATAATGGGATACTTTGTTTTGCAGGACTTAAAGATAACAGGTCATTTATTTATTTATACAATATTTCCTCTAAGGAACTACAAAAAATATCAACACAGGAAATAGTTGACCTTTTGACATCTGTATTTATTAGTCATGATGGTGAAACCGTATATCTTGCTGGTGTTAAAAATTGCAGTAATGTATTATATGGATACAAAATAGATTCTAAAGAATTTTTTAAAATCAAACAAGATGAAAACTTTATCTCGGAAATCGCTGTATCCAAAGATGGGAAGAAACTTGTTTATGTAAAAGAACAACTTTGTAAGAAAAACGGAATAAACACTTGGCAAAATGATGTTTTTATTCTTGACTTAGAGAATAATGTTGAAACTCAAATTACTTCTACTTTATGTGATGAAAATTATCCCTATTTTACAAATGAAGATACTATAATTTTTATCAGTGATTATTCAAAAGATTATGAGAAAAAGTTTTATGGAGTAAACAATCTTTTCGTGCTTAATCTTAAAAATAACTCAGAAGCAATACAATTGACTAATGTAATCGGCGGTGTGACCTATGTTTTTGCTAACAGCAAAGATATTTACTTAACTTACTATAGAGGATTTAATCAGCATATTTACAGATATTCAATGTACGAACTTATAAAAGATGATTTGACATTTACTTCATACAAGATAATTCCTAAAGAAAATGAAGATTTTACAATTACTCAGCCCGTGTATAAAGAAAAATATGGGGCAACATATCCACGAAGAGATATAAAACCATATAAATTTTTCTTTTCTACTGATTTGTTTATTCCAGTTATATACTTTTCTTCCTATGAAGGACTACTTATGTTGCTATACTGGCAGGGTTCTGATATGGTAGGTGAAAATAATTTAGGCCTAAGTTCGATTGTTATAGGTGATAGAAATTACAATATTACTTTACAATACGCATTTACAAGATACCGTCCAATATTCATTTTTGAAACAACAGCTGAAAGTTCCTATAACCAGTATACAGAATTGCTTACTCGTAAATTAAATTTTAGTCTCGGAATATCTTATCCGATTGACAGACTAAGTTATTTATCAGCATTGATGAGCTATATAAAACAAGATGAAGAAATAAAATTTGATGAAATAACAATTAAAGATGACTCACGAGAAAATATATTTGGATTAAGTTATACACGTAACAGTCTAATTGGTAAATTTATAGAACCTAATAAAGGTTCTTATTTTACAGTAGGTGGACAACTGTCAGATAGAATAATTGATGGTAATTTTTCTTATACAGTCTGGCAATGTTATTATTTAGAATATTTTGATCTTAGTAAAGAGTATAGTTTGTTTACAAGGTTACATCTTTTATCAAGTGCCGGTAGAGATAAGATAAGTTTTTATCTTGGCGGTCCTGAGCGTGTTAGTGGTATATGGTATGATGATGTTGTATCCTCACAAATTTCTATGTTTCGTATAGGATGGCGATTCCCTATTGTATACGATATTAACTATTACACCTGGTATTTATTCCCAGATTTTTTCTTTAAAAATTTCTTTGGAGAGTTGTTTGTTGATACAGGTATGGATGAGAATATACAGACCTATAGTTCTTTAGGTTTACGATTTAAACTTTATTCGTTCATATTGCAGAGATATGTTATGAGGTTCGAATTGATTTTTGCAAAACAGTTTGATATAAACAAACCCACATTGGTTTATTTCAACCTATTAGGCGGTATTTAAACCAATATGTTGAAAAAAAAGAAGTATAAGAAATATTTCCGTAACGTAATATTATTTTTTATTTTTTTAATTCTATTATATAACTTTGTTGGAATTATAATTCATTCTAAAAAAGAAGTTATAGTACCGAATTTAATTAACAAATCTTTGACAGAATCTTTAGATATAGTATCAAAATTAGGATTAGGGCTTAAAAAAACAGGTGAGGTGTACAATCCTAATTTCCCTGCTGGAACTGTTATTTCTCAGCAACCATCTGCTGGTATGCGTGTCAGACAAGGTAGGTTTATAAATGTAGTTATAAGTCTTGGTGGAGAAAAAGTTTTCGTACCAAATATCATAGGTGAAGAACGAAGAAAAGCAGAGATTCTTCTTAGGCAATATAGTTTATCCGTTGGTACAGTTACTGAACGGTATTCATATCGGTACGCGAAAAACAGGGTAATGGAACAGGAACCCGCTGCTGAAACTATAGTTGACAAGTACACACCTGTTAACATAGTGATATCGTTAGGTTTTCCGCCGGAAGATGTAATTCTTATGCCAGAATTCATAAATAAAGATGTTTCAGAAGTTTATTCATGGGCAGAACGCTACGGAATAGAAGTTAAAGTTAAAGAACAAGTTGTTGAGGGTATATCTGGTGGTAAAGTTGTGCAACAGTTCCCTCAGGCAGATACAGTTGTTCAACCTGGTCAAGAGATAGAAGTTGTGGTTTCAAAAGCAACAAAGGAAAACTCAGGTATTGTAGAAGAAACACAATATAATTTTGAATATGAACTTCCTTTTTTAGGTAGCAGTGTGAAAAAAGTAAAGATTGTACAGATAAGTCCAGAAGGAGAGATTATACTTTATAACAAACCAACCTTGCCAAAAGAAAAAATAAGATTGTATGTTGCACCAAAACCAAACTCTAAGATAAGAATTTTTGTTGATGGCGTGTTAGTGGATGAAAAATAACAAAAATCTTAAAAAAATTTTATCACCATTACCTACAATTTCTGTTTCTTTATTAAACAGTGACCTTGCTAATTTAAAACAAACCGTTGAGTTAGTAGAACGTGCAGGAGTAAGACTGATACATTTAGACATTATGGATGGTCATTTTGTTCCTAATTTAACTTTTGGAGCGCCTGTGATCAAATGTTTAAGAAAATATAGTGGATGTATTTTTGATGTTCACCTTATGATTGAAAACCCTCAAAAAAGCATTTCTAATTATATAGAAGCAGGTGGTGATATAATAGTGGTACATTTTGAATCTGTAAGTAGGAAACAACTATTAAAAATTGTTTCGTTAGTTAAGAAATTTGGCAGGTTCGTTGGTATTTCAATTAAGCCTAAAACAGATGTAGAAAAAATATTTAAGTACCTACCATTAGTAGATTTAGTGCTTGTGATGACCGTAGAACCTGGTTTTGGTGGACAAAAAATGTTGAATAACTGTGTATCTAAAATAAAAATTCTTAATAAATATAGGGAAGAAAACAAATTAGAATTTTTAATTTCAGCTGATGGCGGGATCAATGAAGGTACCATAGTTGAAATTATAAATTCAGGATGTGATGTTCCGGTTGTAGGTAACGCAATATTCAGTGATAAAAATTTTACAAAAAAAATTAGATTTTTTAATTCGTTGACAAAAAAGTTAAAATTTGATAATAAAAAATATTAAATGAATAATCTTATTATAACGCTAAAAAAACTTATTCAGTTACAGATTTATGACCAAGAAATAATAGATTTAGAAGAAGAAATTAATTCCATTCCAGACCAAATATCACAGTTGGAAAAAACAATAGAATCCCTTCAGAAAAATTTGGATACTGATAGAAATCAATTAAAAGACTTACAGCTAAAGATTAAAAACAGAGAGTTAGATTTGCAATCCGTAGAACAACAAATCAAAAAACATACACAGGAATTAAATACGGTAAAGACAAATGAGCAATATCGTGCTCTTCTGACAGAAATAGATAATCTAAATAAACAAAAAGATCAAGTTGAGATAGAGATTATAGAATTAATGGAAACGATAGATAAGTCAAAGGCAAAAACTGCAGCTGCAGAGAAAGAATTTTCGCTTAAACGTGAAGAAATACAAAAACAAATTGAGAACTTGAAACAAAAAAAACAAAATCTTGAGAATACGCTTACTGAGAAAATTAAAGAGAGAGAAGATTTTGCAAAAAATATACAACAAAAATTTCTTTCACAATATGAACGTATTAGAAAAAGTAGAGATGGTGCAATGTCGCCAGTAGTGCAGACAGAAAGAGGGTATAGTTGTGGTAAATGTAATATGAGATTGACCGAGCAAGAAATAAGTGATATTAACAAATACGAAGAATTTATTTTTTGTAGTTCGTGTTCACGTATTTTGTATATACCGAAAGATCTTGAAGAACATCAGAATATAGAGTGAAAGGGTATCGCTCCGCTATACTACATAGCGGAGAGGAAAGTCCGGTCTTCCCTCTCCGAATATGTTCGGAGAGAAAAATACAGTTGGTGACCGTAGATCATCTTAAGAAAATGTGATATCTACGGGAAACCAACCGTCCTGTTGTTTAATGACAGGACAGAGGTGCGAACAGAGACGTCTCATATCGTAAGATATGAGATATTCCGTTATACGGTTTTAACCGTGTAGCGGGATAAGCTGTGGCGATATGCTCTACAGTTTGCAGGGCAGGGAGCCACAGGTGAAACGGCTAAACCCTTGTAGGAAGCAAGGCCAAGTTTTGCCGAAAGGTGGGCCGCAGCAGAAAAATGATACCCATCCCGAGACATGTTTCGGGATACAGAAACCGGCTTACACTCTATATTTTTGATGTACACTTTAGATAGTAAACTCGTAATATAAAATTATATATGCAAGTAAACATATTCAGGAAAAAAAGTTGTGTTGGATTAGATATAGGTTCAAAGAATATAAAATTAGTTTCTTTAATACCTGCTTCACAAAAAAAATTTCGTTTGAAAAATTTTCAAATTTTGCCCTTACCTGATGATGTTGTTCAATTAGACACACTTCCTGAAAATAAACTTTCAGCTATTTTGTCTATTTTAAATGATGTTTTTTCAAAAAACAAAAAGTTGGCTAAGACTGTTGCTATTTCTGTTGCAGGAAGTTCTGTAGTTATAAGATATGTCAAGTTACCAATAATGACAAAAGAGGAATTAGAAAGATCTATCAGTATCGAAGTTGAACCATTCATTCCTTTTCCTATCAATGAAGTTTATTTAAGTTTTGACATTACGGGAGAAGTAATTGAAGAAGGAATTCGCAAAAATGAAGTAGTAGTAGCAGCTGTTAAAAAAGAAGTGGTGGATACACTTATTTCGTTGTTGTCCAAATGTGATTTAACTCCAGCATTTATTGATGTTGACAGTTTCGTTCTTGAAAGAATCTTAAACTATAATTATGAGTTAAAAGGGAATATCATCTGTGCAGTAAATATTGGCGCAAATATTACAACTGTAACTATAATTGAAGACGGGGTAACAAGAGTATGTCGTGATTTAACTATTGGTATGAACAATTTTTTAAACGAAATTCAAAAAACAAAACAGATGGGACTATCAGAGATTCTTGAGTATATAAAAAATGACGGTTTGATCCTATCAGATGAAGAAAAAGAACAATATCTAATGCAAAATAAGAAGACGGAATTAAGTATATCAAAAGATTTAAATGTATTGTTAAAGGATTTAATTACAGAAGTACACAAAATAATTGATTTTTATTATTTTCAAAAAGGTGAGCAAAAGCCATTATCTAAAATTATTTTATCAGGTGGCGGCTGTGTAATAAGAAATTTAACTTCCTATTTTAGTAATGAATTTAAAGTTGAGACGGAAGTTCTTGATCCGTTTAAAAATATTGAGAATTCAGATATTGTTCCGCAAGAGATAAGACCGTTATTTGCGATATCAGTAGGACTAGCATTGAAACCTTACATTTTTTAGAAAATATGATAAACATTAATCTTTTACCAAAAGAGTTTATAGCGAAACAGAGATTTAAAGAATTGGTTACACTTATAACTTTATGTAGTATAATTTTAGTTATTTTTTTAGGTATGATTTATATTACAAGAACGGTAACTTTAGCACAACTTGTTGCAGAACTTAACAAAGTTGAAACAGAACTAAAACAATTAGAGCCGGTAGTCAAAGAAGTTGAAGAACATAATAAGCTTAAAATGAAATTAGAAGGAAGGAAAAATCTTGTGATTTATCTTATGTCACAAGGAGTAGTTTACCCTAAGTTTATGTCACAATTGTTACGTACTTTACCTGACGGTGTATGGATAACTAATATGAACACCAATACAATAATAGAACCTACAGGTGATAAAAAAATTGCTGGTGTTAGAGTTAGGTTAAGTTGTTCATCGTATGATAAAATTTCAATTGCTGATTTTTTATCTAATCTTGAGAATTTCGGTCAGTTTAAAGATATTAAACTTGGACCAATAAATATATCGCAACAGGATAAATACGAGTTACACAATTTTTCAGTTGAGTTTATATATACAGCACAGTAAAGGATATCAAAATATGACGAAAGATCAACAGATATTAGTCGCTGTAGTAGTAGGTTTACTGTTCGTTGTCTTCATATATTTCAGATTTTTGTTATTACCTATAAATAAACGTATTTCTGCGACACGCGAAGAGATTGATAAAAAAACAGAAAAGCTTATAGAGGCTAAAGAGTTAAGTAAAGCTTTGACTGATCTTAAGCAATATATAGAAATTCTGAAAACATATGTTGCTGAACTTGAAAGGAAAGTACCTACTAAACCTGATATACCAGAACTTATTAAGATAATTAGCAAAGAATCACAGAATTATAATGTCAAAATTACTAACATTGTAGTTAGAGATATTGATAGTTCTGCAAACGAATTTAATGAGATACCGTTTAGTATAAATTTCAGTACAAACTATCATGATTTTGCGCAGTTTCTTACAAGTATTGCCCAGGGAAGACGAATATTTTCAGCACGAGATGTGATATTGAATTATTCACCAGGGAAAGATACAAATTTGACAGGTTCCTGTACTATTCTCGCATATGCATTAAAACAAAGTGCATTATAGGTTAATAAATAAAATATGATAGAAAAAATCTTTATCCTCGTAGCTGTAACAACAATTATTTTGTCATGTGGAAAACCACAAAAACAAGTTACTAAACCTACCCCTAAAAAATCGTCGCAACAGATTGAGATTTCCACAGCAGCTATAGTCTCTAGCATTGCAAGATATGTTTATGACGGTTCTTCATATAGAGATCCGTTTACACCACTTTCAGGAGAGAAGCTTGCCAAAGCAAAGCTTGGTTCTTCAGCGGACGCTGTTATACCTTCTTTAGGAAGTTTACAACTTAAGGCTTTTATAGTAGACAAAGAAGATAAAATTGCTATGTTTACATCTCCTTATGGAAGTTATTTGCTTGTTAACGGAAAGTTATATGATAATCAAAACAGGTTAGTAAAAGGTTTCGCTGGGAAGGTTATTTTTGATATGTCTTTAGGTAAACCTAAGAGTGTAATATTATTCAACCCAAGTAATGAATCAAAACAATATTTTTTGTCAGAATAAAGAGTTTTAATTCAAGGGGGACTAATACAGGATGAAGAAAAACTTAGTAAAAATATTATTAATCATATTTTGTTTTTTTATTTCATATGATAGTTTACTTTCACAGACAACTGAAAACAATTTGACAAGTGTAGAAGTGTATGAAAGTTCCGTAGTTATAATATGTAGTCAGAAACCAGTATTTACAAACTTTTTTTTAGAACTACCCCCGAGAATAGTTGTAGACATAAAAAATTGCGAGTTAAAACTTGATAAAGAAAGTTTACCTGGTAAGGGCGAGTATATCCAACGTGTTAGAATAAACCAGTTTAAGAAACTTCCCCAAAAGGTTGCCCGTGTTGTCCTGGATTTGATGAAGAAACAAAATTATGAAGTTTCTTCTGAAAATAACATAATTCTTGTGAAACTTTCTGAAACAAAATCTGTACAACAGGAACAACAAACTACAGAGAAAGTTACTCCTAAAAAAGAAGAGACTGCCAAATCGCAGGATATTAAGACAGTACTGCCTAAAATCCCAGTTACAATTGAATGTGTAGATGCAGAGATACAGGATGTTTTACAGATGTTAGCTGTTAAGTCAGGTGTTAATATAATTTATGGACCGGACGTTACAGGCAAGATAACCATTAACTTAAAAAATGTACCGTTTGATAAAGCTTTTGAAAATATACTAAGAATAAGTAAATTAGTATATGTTCCAGTTGGTGATAATATTGTACGAGTGGGGACACCCGATGTAATTGAACAGGAACGTAGGATGCAAGTTATGTATACAAAAATTTTCCCGTTAAACTATGCTGTTGCTGACGATGTTAAATCACATTTGGACCAAATATTACGTGCCGAAGGTAGAACAAAAGGTATGATAACGGTTGATCAAAGGACAAACTCGTTGATTGTTACTGAAAGTGAAGAAGGACTTAAATATGTTGAAGAATGGATTAAAAAACTTGATACAAAACCATATCAGGTTTCTATTGAAGCACAGGTTATAGATATCTCTGTTGATGATTTATCACAATTAGGTGTACAATGGGGTGTACGTTCAGTAGAAAAAACTGCTGGGACAGAAGTGCAATATAAACTAAGCAGTGCTGAAGGAGGTGGTGTTACCATTTCAGAAGTAGAATCTACAGCAAAAGAAATACAGTCATCAGTCGTAAATTTACCAACTTCAATAGATGCACCAGTGTTTATATTTGGCAGGTTTACTGATGCGTTAGCAATTTCTGCTAAATTAACAGCATTAATAACTCAGGGTAAAGCGAAAGTGTTATCTAACCCAAGAGTGACCACGTTGAATAATAAAACAGCAATAATAATAGCTGGTGAAAAAATACCGTATAAGTCGGCTGTTACACAGACAAGTGCTGCCGGTGGTACTTTAGGTCAAACAGTTCAAGAAACATGGGATTATATTACTGCTGGGATACAACTTACAGTTACACCTACGGTAAGTCCGGATGGTTGGGTTACACTAAATGTTAAACCTCAAGTTGACATACCACAAATTGCAGCACCGGGCGTTCCCCCTACAGTGAAATCTAGGCAAACAGAAGTTACTGTTATGGTAAGAAATAACGAACCTTTAGTAATTGGCGGATTGATCTCTGACTCAGACATAGAGAGTATAAGGAAGTTACCTTTGTTAGGCGACCTTCCAATCCTTGGGTATCTATTTAAGTATAAAACTACAACTAAGAAGCGGACAGAGTTAATAATTTTAATAACACCAAGGATTGTTGAAGGATAAACTACTTCTTGTGTTGTCTCACATTTTTTGGACATACCTTTTATACTTATTATTGAAAGTTTTTAATGAAAATGTTGCCATTGATGTTTATTTACAGATTTGAGTCAGTACTTATTGTACTTTTCATTGT
>JANXDG010000025.1 GCA_025059805.1 Endomicrobiia bacterium | reverse complement strand
TCTCATAATCAACTTTTTTCTTTCGTACACAGTTTCATCTCGTATCACAGTTGCTCTTATTAATATAACTAAAGATAAAATTTCAACAACAAATTGTACAATAGCAACATCCGGTGCTTGAAGTAACAAAAATAAAAGTGTCAGAATCAACCCCACTGCACCAAGACTTACAACAGAAGATAACAAATCTTTAATTTCTAACGCTACTATCGCAGCAATAATCATCAGAAAAATTAGTATTGAAATTATAAATTCCATAAAGTTGTGTTATAGTATAAAAATTAAAGTTAAAATCAGAATACTAATAAAAACCCAAGCTAAGTACGTATGCAAATTACCACTGTGCAGGCTAGAAAATACTGAACCAACCCTGAAAACAATTTTTTTCCCAAATACATAGACATCAAAAATTTCTAACTGTACTATGGACTTAACTGTAAATGCTAAAAATGACATAATACCATAAAACCAATTATAAAAATCTAACAATTTTTGTTCAGCAAGATGGTATATCAAAGAGAACGGATAAATCTCTTTAATTGAAAGATAAAAATCTGTCGCTGGGATGGTGGCTTCTTTTAATTTTTCCTCTTCACCTAAAAGATAAACTTTACCAACTCGTGTTTTATAATTAGATAACAAATAAACTATTACACCTAAAACAATACCTACACAAAGTAAATAAAATGCTAATTTAGCCTGCCATAAACCAAAAACAGACAGTTTATTATAGTCTAACATAGGTAGAATCAAATATTTAATAGGTATTTCATAAGCAAACACTCCAAAAATAAAACATAATATAGCTAACACTCCCATAGGTAAAACTGAATAAAACTTCTCTTTATTTATATATTTATTTACATCAGTATCACTTGTTTTTGACAAAAATACAGAATGAATTACTTTTATAAACGAAGCTAATGTAAGTGCACTACCGAATAACGCACTAATTAAAACAAAAATAGTAATTATAGAGCGTGTAGTTATTAGTCTTTCTACAAGAGACTGATATATAATCCACTTTGACGAAAAACCATTAAATGGCGGAATACCAGAGATTGATAAAGAAGCTACTAAAGCAAACACAAAACTGTACGGTAAAAATTTTGATAAACCTTTCGGTACTGAAAGGTCAACATCACCTGTGGTTTTTTCTACCATATCACAACTTAAAAAAAGTAATGTTTTATATAAAGTATGATTCACCATATGGAAAACACCACCTATAATTCCTAACATTGTTCCGCTGGAGATTCCTACAATCATATATCCTATCTGAGAAATTGCATGGTAAGATAAAAGTTTTTTCAAATTATGCTGTTGTAAAGCCATAAAAACAGCAATCAATATTGTTAACGCTCCCACCAACATCAGAAAATTGTGTTGTGTAAGAACAAAAATATCTTTTGTTACTCTTACTAACCAGTAAATACCAACAATTTTATCAATTGCACCAATAAGATAGCCAGAAACTGCAGAAGGAATTTTATAAGCTGTATCTGGAATCCAGTTATGAAATGGTACAACTCCAAGTTTACCAAGAGCACCTATTGTCAATAAACTAAAAATTAAAGTATTGTTTTTAACATCTAAGTTCAGTTTATCTAATAAATATGTATTAGCTGAAGTTATCAACAAAATCATACCTAAAAAGAAACAAAAATCAGTCACACCAAGTATAATAAGAGTTTTAGATGCAATGTTAAACTCATCCTCTTCTTTTGTGATAAATCTTATCATAAAATAAACTAACAACCCCAAAATTCCCCAAAAGATTAAAATTATAATTAAATTTTTTGACAAAATTATTATGTTTGAAACTGCAAAAGTTAACAAAATATTTGAAAAATAAATGTTCTCACGAAACTTTTGCAAAATATTTTTTGAGAAAAATATAACAGTTAATGTAAAAAATGAAGTTAGTATCACACATATTGATGCAAGGTTGTCATTAGATAACATTAAAACAGCATTTAATTCTGGCAACCAATTTATTATGACCTCTTCTTTAGAAAAATATAAATAGACGCTTATAATAAAACTAAAAATAGAAACAATCAAACTTAACCAATAAGCTTTTACTTTTTTCAAAAATAATGTAATGATACCAAGTATTAATGGAACACCAATTATTAGTAATATTTTCATAAAATTAAATTTTTATTAAATCTAATACTACTTTAGGGAAAAGTCCTAAACACATAGAAAACAAAGATAAAATAAACACAACAGCAACCATCACAGGTGATTGCTCTCTTACATCAAACCTTTTCTTCCCTAAAAAAACTTTATTGTAAACTCGCAATATGTATAACAAAGTTAATACACTACCTATCATAGCAAACAGTGATGTAACTTGTCTTCCGCTTTCTATTATACCTTTAAATATAAAAAATTTCCCCCAGAAACCACTAAAGATTGGCAAACCTATTATGGAAAACCCACAAAGTAAAAAACAAACTGAAGTTATAGGCATTGTATTAGATAACCCACCTAAATTATGTATATTTCTTTCGTTCGTATTGTGCTCAACAATACCTGCTGAAAGGAACAAACCTGCTTTTGCCAGAGCATGAGATACAATATAAAAAATTGCTCCTATAACACTTATCTTGACATTTACTGCAAAACCTAAAAAAATATATCCGAGTTGTGAAATAGTAGAATATGCTAAAATTCTTTTTATATCTGTTTCTGTGAAAGCCATAAAACCTGCAACTAATATCGTCAACACTGATATTACAATTTCAAATTGTTGGAATTCAGGCAAAATTTTAAAAGTAAAATCAAAAATTCTTCCAAAAGTATAAACACCTATCTTAACAAGCACTGCTGCATGTAACAACGCAGTCACAGGTGTCGGTGCAACACCTGCATCTGGTAACCATATATGAAAAGGTAATTGTGCTGATTTTGCTATCATCCCAACGATTAAAAAGAATGCCAAAATATCTGATATTTGTTTCCCTTTTAAGTCAACTAAGTTAAAACTACCATGTTCTATATATACCATAGCAATTCCAAGAAGCATAAGTGCTGAACCTAAAAATGTTACAAGAAAAGCTTTGTTACCTTTAGCCAAATGTAAATTCCCTCTATAAAAACTTATCAATTGCCAAGAACAAATAGATGTTATCTCCCAGAAAATATACATAACTATAAGATTTCCACTAAATATCAACCCTAACATAGAAGCAATAAAAAGTGTTACATAGAAATAATACTGATTCTGTCTATCAAAATGTGACATATAATCAAAGGAATAAAATAAAATTAATAATCCAACAAATGTTGAAGTTAAAGCCATCACTATAGCATAACTATCAATTATAAAAAGACTCCAATTTTTAATAACTAACGAAAGAAATGTTGTTTCAATATTATTAAAATATCTATATGAGAGGTCAAGGACTAAGAAAAAAGATAAAATAGTACTTAAACAAGATATCAACCTTGAAGTTTTATAATTTTTAACTAACGCACTTAAAAATGCACCTAATAATAAAATACTATGTGATAATAAAATAACAACATTATTTGCCATAAGCTTCTTTTAGTTTACAAGTTTTATTTTGAGAAAGTTTAATTAGTCCATCCCAAGTTAAAATTTGTTCTCCACTATTTTTATCAATGACAACAGTTCTTTCAGTACAACAATAACAAGGGTCTACCGCAGCTAAAGTAATTGCAGCATCTGATATTGTTTGTCCAACCGCTGCAACTTTATTAGATGCAATGTTCATATATGATGGAGCACGAATTTTATGTCGTACAGGTCTGTTGGAACCGTCAGAACGAACATAATGAAAAACTTCACCACGTGGTGCTTCGTGCCTGCCAATACCTTCACCTTTTGGTATAAAATCCACTTTTACTTCTATATTTCCTTCAGGTTCTTTCTTTAATTTATCTAAACATTGTCTAATAATTTTTATTGATTCGTACATTTCAAGAATACGAACCACTGCTTTGTCAAAAACATCTCCGTTTGACAGCACAGGTACATTAAATTCAACCTCGCTATATGCTGCATATGGATCATCCCGACGAACATCTATATCAACACCACTTGCCCGTGCAGTAGGTCCTACAACACAGTATTTTATAGCATCCTCTTTTGTTAAAACACCGACACCTTTAAGTCGTGCATGGATTACTGGATCATCCATTATCGCTCCTTTGAACATATCTATTACAGGTAATAAATTATCACACATTTTTTCTATTTGTGGTATTAACTCCTTTGGTATATCTTTTCTTACACCACCAATCTTAAACATCCCATAATGTTGTCTGTTGCCTGATATAACCTCCAATATATCACAAATATTTTCTCTATACTTCCATGACCACATCCACACAGTGTTGTACCCGATAAAATGTCCAGCAAGACCAAGCCATAAAAAGTGTGAATGAAGACGTTCAAGTTCGCCAATTATACTTCTTATATACTTTACTCTCGGTGGTAGTTCAATACCAAGTAAATCTTCAACTGCGTTAACATAAGCAAACGGATGGCTCGTAGAACATATTCCACATATACGTTCAACTAAAAATGGAACTTGATCATAATGTTTAGTAGTTGATAGTTGTTCAATCCCACGATGGTTATACCCTATTTCAATTTCTATATCTACTACTGTTTCTCCATCAACAAACAACTTAAAAAATTCAGGTTCTTCCTGCAACGGATGATACGGCCCTATTGGAATTATTTTTTTCATAAGTAGCCAGTAACCAGTAGCGAGTGTTCAGGTAGATTTTTTGTTTTTTATTATTTTTATTAAACCTCCTAACATACTTGCAATTTCTTGAATTTCTTTATCAATTTTCTGTTTTTCATCCTCGGTTATAAAATTTAAATCTCTACATAGAATAATGTAATACTCAACTTCGTCTAATGAAGATTGTGAATAAGTATAAAAATTTACTTTTTCTTTATTACTTCTTTTTCTAAATCCTTCTGCTATATTCGCTACTACAGAAACTGCAGCACGACGTATTTGTGATACTAATCCAAATTTTTCCTCTTTTGGAAACTTATTTGTTAACTGGTAAATATCTAATACTAACCCATGTGCTTTTTGCCAAATATTTAAATCTTTAAAACTTTTTATCATTTCATCATCAATACTCACTACTGACTACTCGCTACTCTCTCAATGGGTGTTTCCCTTCTGGCCAGTCATCTGGCAAAAGTAAGTGTTTCAAGTTTGGATGTCCTTTAAAGTTAACACCTAACATTTCCCAAATCTCACGTTCAATCCATTCCGCAGCTGTAAAAACTTGTGTCAAAGATTCTATCTCTGGATTTTTCTTATCAAGTTTTACTCTTAGAGAAACAATTATGCCTGTTTTATCATAACTGAAATGGTATAAAATTTCTAAATGTTTCTCACAATCAATACCAGTAGCTGTCGCAAATCTAAAATTCATCTCTTCAAATAAAATTTTTGCACACTCAATAATATCTTGTGGTTTTATTTCAATATAACATCTCCTGTTGTTTTTTATAAAAAAATCAACTATCTTATCACCAAATTTTTCTTTAACTTCTTCAATAATATTTTTCCCCATAAAAGTGTTCCTATAATTTATTGCTTTTCAGTCTCTCCACTAATTTCACAACACCACTAATTATTGCTTCGGGCTTCGGTGGACATCCTGGTATATACATAGAAACTGGTACAATTTCGTCAACATTACAAGGACTATTTAATGAATCTTTAAACATACCTCTACCGCAAGCACAAGTCCCTACTGCTACAACAAAACATGGCTTTGGTGCTTGTTCATATAGATATTTAACCTTTTGCCAATTTTTGTAATTAGGAACACCTGTAACCAATAACACATCAGCGTGGCGAATTGATCCTACTAACTGAATTCCAAATCGTTCCAAATCATATCTCGGTGTTAACGCATCAACGATTTCTATATCACAGTTATTACATGGAGATAATGGAAGATGGAAAACCCATAACGATTTCAACAAGGATTTTTTAAATAACTTCATAATTTATTATACACCTATCAATGCTAAAACTACAGAAATTAAACTTATAGGAAACACTAAGTACCAGAACAATTTTGTTATCTGGACAATCTTTAATCTCGGATTTGTATTACGTAGTATAATAAAAATTATAAGTACAACTGCATACTTTAAGATAAAACTATACCATGGCCCTTTAAACCAATAAAGTATTATCAAAAACAAAGGTGTTATAGAAAATAAAATTTGTTTAGTAATTTTTATAAGTCCTAAAAGAAAACCAGAATATTCTATAAAAATACCGCCTGCAAGTTCTGTTTCTGCTTCGGAAACATCAAACGGTACAATACCTACTTTTGCAACAAAACATATAATCGCTACTATGAACGAAACAATTCCTGAAATACTTGAGATGACCGATGCTGTGGTGATATCTGCAAACTTTACACTTGAGGATTTAATCATCGGAACAAGCAAACTTGTAATCAATGGTAGTTCATATGAAAGCAGAAGTTTTATTTCTCTTGAAACACCAATCCCAGCTATCACATTACCTGATGCACTTCCACCTAAAATAAACATAACCGGTATAATTGTCATAAGATAAATCACCACTATAACGTCGCCTACAAAACTATAAGATGGTGAAATTATAACTAACCATATAATTGATGAAACAAGAACAGCACAGGAAAAAGCAATTATAGGAGAAATAATAAACAGCCATTGTTGTGCAATATCCGGCACGACTACTTCTTTACTTAGAAGTTTCAATAAATCGTATAGATTTTGTAATATTGGCGGTCCTTGTCTATATTGTATCCTCGCTGTTAGTTTTCTATCAACCCAAGAAATTAAGATAGAAAATACAATTGAAAATAACATCCCTGGAAAAATAATGTAGTAAAACAAATTTTTAAATAAATCTTCAACAATACCTGCTATGTGAAAAGTATGTTTATCTCGTATAGTATAACAAAATACGAATTCTGTTTCTCCTGTAGGTAACAATTTTTTCTCAATTATTTTCCCATAACCTATTTCTGTTGGCAATATTTGTTCTCCACAAGAAACAACAATTGTTCCACTTGTATATTTTACTACCTCACGGTTCGCTAAATATCTTGCAATGTTTTCTTCTGATGCTATAACTTTTACCTTAACCTCACGCGCAAAACTAACTGCTGATAAAAATATGATAAAGATACTAACAACTACAGTTCTCATTTTCTATACACAAGTATTTTACAGATCTTAAATCTAATCCTACCCTAAAATCATCTTTATGATATCTCTCCTGCTAACAATACCAACTACCTTATCGTTTGTATCAACGATGATTACTCTTCTTACATTATGTTCAGATATAGCAAGCGCTACCTTATCAATGTCTGTATCAGGAAGAAATTTTATAACATCACGAGTCATAATATCGCCAACCTTTGTATACTGAACATTACCACTAAAAATTATATTCAATATATCTCTCTCAGTAACCACTCCTACAACTTTACCACTTTCATCAACCACAGGTGCACCACTGATCTTATTTTCATAAAGTATTCTTGCTAATTCCACAACAGGAGTGTTTTCTTTTACAGTTATAACATCTTTTGTCATTAAATCTTTTGCCTTTAACATCTAAACATCACCCCCTTGAAACTTAATTACTTTTCCAAAATCCATTTCACTACGCGCACTACCAGATTTTTATTTATTTCATAAATATTTTCTTTTTCGTTAGCTTCTATCTCAACATATTTTATTGCACTTTCAGAACATGTTACCGTACATAAAGGTGGGTTCTCATCAGTAGCACGGGATAAACAAAAATCACATTGAGAACTTTTATAATCTAAAACATCTTTATAAATCGTCCCGAAAGGACACGCAACTAAACAACTTTTACAAGAAGTACATCTTAACAAACTTCGCTGAAGTATGCCATCTTTGTCTTTAAACAAAGCTTCGTTAGGACAACTGTTAATACAAAAAGCGTCTTCACATCTACGACAAATAAAATATTGTAAAACTTTAGCAAAAAATTTTTCAAACCCTTTATTTAACGATTTTTCCTTAGGTAAATCTTTATAAAAATGCGAGTGTTTGTAAAAGTATGAACATTCTGCTCTACATTCTTTACAACTGTAACATTTTTCTATATCTAAGAATATTTTTTTCATATATAGTTGTTTAGCCGTTTAGTTATTTAGCCGTCTAGTTGTTTAGTCGTTTGGCCGTCTAGTTGTTTAGATATATTGTTAGGATGATTTAAAATATGATATTAGATTGTTTAACATTTTAGCAATTTGTTCAATTTCTATACTCAACTCTTTATATTTTTGTTCTGAGATTAATTTTATGTCTTTAAGTAATAGTAAATAATATTTTGTTTCTTCAACAGAACCACGACTAATATATAAAAACCGAATTTTTTCTCTTTTACTATACCTTCCATAACCTTCAGCAATATTTGCTGGTATAGAAATTACTGAACGAACTAACTGGTCTCCCAACGAGAACTTTAATTGTTTACACTTTGCAATATCGTTTGTTATTTTAAAAACTTGCAAAACAAATTGGTGAGACCTTCTAAAAACCTCCAAATCTTCATATGTCTTCATTTTTATTTTTCTCCTAAAACAACTAAACAACTAAATAACTAAATGACTAAATAACTAATTACTTATTCAAACGGTTCCGGTATATCCTTTAATTGTTCCCAAGTGAATACAGGACCGTCTTTACATATAAAATAACTACCTATCTGACAGTGGCCACATTTGCCTAATCCACAACTCATATTTCTTTCCATAGAAAGATAAATTTGTTCCGGCTTAAATTTTTTGTCAATCAACTTCAAAGTAGTAAACTTCATCATTATTGGTGGTCCACATACGACAGCAACGGTATCTTTAACATCTATATCTATCTTATCTAAAAGACAAGTAACAACTCCTACGGTTTCGTCCCATTCACCCGGCTGACATTTATCTACAGAACGCAAAATTTCTATCCCTTTAATTTTGCTCCACTCAGGAAAAAGGTATTTATACACAATATCCTGTGGTGTCCTCGCACCATAACATAAAATTATTTTCTTAAATTCAGAAATTCTTTCAATCAAGGTCAACAACAAAGATCTCAATGGTGCAAGACCTACACCGCCACCTATTATTAAAACTTGTTTACCTACAAAACTGTCCACAGGATAACCTTTACCATACGGGCCACGAATACCTACAACATCACCTTTCTTCATTGAATGTAAAACTTCCGTCATTCTTCCAACACGCATTATTGTTACATCAATCGTCTCCGTATGATATGGCGATGATGACGGTGTAAACGGTGCTTCACCAACACCATATACAGTGAGTTCTATAAACTGTCCTGTTTGAAACGTAAATTTATCGCCGTTTAGTGGTTTTAAGACAAAAGTTTTTATATTTGGTGTTTCGTCTATAATTTTTATAATTTTAAAATTTTTTGGTTGATAGATGTTCATATTGGTTATTAGTTGTTTAGTCGTTTAGTCGTCTAGTCTTTTAGGTGTTTGGGTATTTTTTATCTACAGCATTATATTTAATTTGTAATTTGTAATCACACTAACACTTGTTCACCTTTTGCTAAAACTAAACTTATTACAACTTTTCTTATATCAATTCTTGCAGGACAAACTTCTATACATCGGCCACAACCTGTACATGCGTAAAAGTCAAAATTTTCATACCTGTATACAAACTTACATTGATACCTGTTTCTAAACCTTTGATACTTGTATTTTCTTGGATTTGCACCACCTGCAACACGTGCATACCCTGTAAAATGGCATACATCCCACACTTTGTCTCTATATTGGTTCTCAGATGATATTGAAGCTTCTCTTATCAAAAAACAATAACAACTCGGGCATATAAAGTTACAGCCTCCACATTGGACACATTTGTCTGACTCTTTTCTCCATATTTCATCAAGTTCATATGTATATTTTACTGTTTTATAATACTTACCCTTCTTGTCTTCTTTTATAAACTCAGCATTGTATTCTATAACTTTCTTTGAAGACACAGTTCTGTTACTATTTCGTTTGAGTTCATCTGAATTTTTTGGCAAGTCAAAATCAGAAAAGTAATGTTTCAAAAATTCTTCCCCTTTATCTGTGAACGATTCTAAAATTAAATTATTCTCGTCAATAAATGAAATGTTCAAATCGCTAACACCATCATCTTGTTCAACATATGGTTTACCACCTACAATACTACAAAAACAAGTTTCTTCTGGCAGAATACAGTCACAAGAGATTAAAATTGTATTATTTCTATAATTTTGATATAAATTATCCGCAGGCGCTGATAAAAAAATCTTATCTAAAACTTCAATTGCTTGAATATCACAAGATTTTACACCCAATATTATCTGTTTCAAATCTTTTTTCTCATACATCAAACTTTCTTTAGCAGGAAAGAAGAATTGCTTTATTGGCTCTATAGGTCTTATAACATTCAAATTTAATAGATTTAAATCCTCAACTGTTTTTAAAACTTTGAAATGACGAGATGTCGTAGGAAAGATTATTTCATACCCTATAATGTTCTTAATTATTCCTACAAGGTCAGAATAAGTAACAAATTTCTTCACAATATTTTCTTCACCTTTCTAAATTATTTTGACACTTAATACAATATCTTGCCCAAGGTAAGACTTTTAACCTTTCTTTAGTAATTGTTTTTTTACATCCTTCACATATACCGTATTCTCCTTTATCTATCTTTTCTAAAGCTATTGAAATTAAGTACAAGAGATTTCGTTGTGTATCAGAAAGCTCATGTTGCATTTCTTGCCCCAATACACTACCTGCAATATCAGCTTCGTCACCAACTTCATCAAATAATAGGTTTGTATTCTTTTTTTGTATTTCTGTCAATTCTTTGTATTTTTGTAATAACTTTTCTTTACATTCCTTAATAAAGCTTGGTGAAAATTTATATCTTCTTATTTTTTTACTTTTTTTACTTTTTTTAACTTGTGAACTCTTAGATTTTATAACTCTTATCTTTGTCTTTCTCCTATTATTCTTTTTGTGCCTCTTCATATAATGTATTTCCTTTCATTTTATAACTTTAACAGTTTTCAAATTATCACTTTCCTGCCCGCTTACTCTAACTGTATAAGATGTTAATTCTTGTAAATATTCAACTGCATCCTTTGTTATCCTTTCACCAGGAGTTAGTATTGGAAGTCCTGGCGGATATGGAGTCAAAGTTTGTGCTGAAATACAACCAACAGCTTTACTTAACGGTACTCGTTTTACATTCATAGAAAAGAAAGCGTCACGTGGTAACATCACTACCTCGGTTGCTAACGGTGGCAACTTTAATTTCCAAGTTTCATATTCGCCAGAATATTTTTTAGATATGTCCACAATTGCTTCTACAAGTTTTTCTATATCTTCTTTTGAAGTTCCGTACCCAGTTATTGCAACTAAGTTAAACATATCTGCACAGTCAACCTGAATTTTATATTCGCTTGCTAAAATTTCTTCAACTTTGTAACCAGTAAGTCCTGTTTTAGTAACATTAATTGTAAGTTTTGTTAAATCCAAATCATAATATTTAGATTTTATCTCACCACGAGTAAGACAAAAAATATTATGCAACCTGTTTATTTCATTCCTTGCTTGTTCACAGTATTTTATTATTTTATCAAACACTTTTGCTCCGTATTTAACAACTTGCATTCGTGCTGCATCAATTGATGCTAAAATAAAATAATTCGGACTCGTAGTTTGCAACATTGACACTACACGTCTTACTCTCGCTATATCAATTTTGTCAGAATTGAAATGAAGTATAGAACCTTGACTTAAAGCAGATAGTACTTTATGCATTGAATGTACAAACATATCAGCGTTAACTTCAGCTGCTGAAACTGGTAGGTCTTTATGAAATTTTAAATGAGGACCATGTGCTTCATCAACAAGCAAAATCTTATTATACTTACGACATATTTCTTGAATTTTAATAAGATCTGTACATATACCATTATAATTTGGTGATGTTAAAAACACAGCCTTTGCTTCCGGATAGTTTTTTATATAATGTTCAACTTCTTCAGAAGAAATTTCGTATATGACATCTCTTTCTTGGTCAACTTTAGGTTGAACCCAAATTGGCCACACGCCTGAAACAATTATCCCTGCTAAAACTGATTTATGACAAGTACGTGATAAAATCACAGAATCACCTGGGTCACAAGCTGACATCAACATCGCAATATTGCCTACTGTGGAACCGTTCACTAAAAAGAATGCGTTTTTACTACCGTAAGCTTTTGCTGCGAGTTCCTGCGCAGATTTTATACAACTTACAGGATCGTGTAAAGAATCAACCTCCGGAAATACAGTTACGTCTAAATAATATACATTACGTTTTGTAAAATTTCTAAGTTTTGACAAAATACCAGCACCGTTTTTATGTCCGGGTGTATGAAATGAAGTAACTCTATTTTGTGCATGCTTAAGCAGTGTATCTAATAGAGGGGTATCGTTTTGTGTCAATCTCATTTTGTGATTACGGTTATAGTTAAGATGATAAAATTTTGTATTTTTTATATTTTTTAAATTTGCTTGTCAATAATAAGTTATATTTTTGTGTTATCTTCTTGAAAAAAAATTTCTTATTTTGTATTTTTGGTAAAACTTTATGAAAAAAATTTTAGAAACACCGTATTATTTTATTGACGAAAGAAAAATTTTACGAAATTTAAAAAAGATTGAATGGTTAAGAAAAATCACTGGGGTAAAAGTTGTACTTGCATTAAAATGTTTTTCCACCTGGAGTGTTTTTGGTCTTATCCGTGAATATTTAGACGGCACTACAAGCAGTTCCCTATATGAAACACGATTAGGATATGAAAAGTTTGGTAAGGAAACACATGCATATTGTGTAGGCTATAAAGATAATGAAATAGCTGAAATTAAGAAATATGCTAATAAAATAATTTTTAACTCAGTTTCGCAACTAAAAAGATTTTACAAACAAGTATCTAATTTAGAAATCGGTATCAGAATTAATCCATTAGTAAGCTATTCTCAATACGATTTAGCAGATCCAGCACGAAAATATTCACGTCTCGGTGTCGTAGATAAACAAGAATTAAAACAAGTAGTAAATCTTATCAATGGTGCAATGTTTCATTTTAACTGTGAAAATGACAACTTTGAAAATTTTGCACAAAACTTAGATGTTATTGCTGAAAAGTATGAAGATATTCTTACAAAACTTGACTGGGTAACTTTAGGTGGTGGTATTTATTTTACAAAAAAAGGTTATCCGTTAAGAAAGTTTGCAAAAAAACTTAAACAGTTTGCTAAACAGTTAAACTTACAACTGTATTTAGAACCGGGAGAATCAGTGATTACAGAAACAACTGAATTAGTTACTACTGTTGTTGACATAGTTCACAATGAAATAGACATAGCTATAATAGATGCTTCAACGGAAGCACATATGTTAGATCTTCTCATCTATCGTACGCCAGCGAAAATAAAATCTTTTCCTACTGGGAAATATAAATATATGATTGCTGGAAGGTCATGTCTTGCAGGGGATATTTTTGGGATTTATAATTTTAGAAGAAAATTGAAAGTTGGAGATATAATAAGAATTCAAGATGCTGCTGGCTACACAATGGTTAAAAAAAATTGGTTTAACGGTTTACAAATGCCTTCTATTGTTGTCAAACGATTAAATGGTAATATTGAAATTATTAGAGAATTCTCATACGAAGATTATGTATATAGTTTATCCTAATTAAAAAGGAGGTAACCGCCCTATGGTAAGAAAAAACGTTCTACTCATAGGAGCAGGTGGGGTAGCACATGTAGCAGCACATAAAATTGCTATGAACAACGATATTTTAGGCGATTTATGTATCGCTTCACGAACACTTAGTAAGTGCGAAAAAATTATAGAAAGTATAAAAAGGAAAGGTAATATAAAAGATTCTTCAAAAAAAATTTATGCACGGCAAGTAGATGCGTTAGACATCAAAGCAGTTGTCAATTTAATAAAAGAAACAAATTCTGAGTTAGTGATAAATCTTGGACAATCGTATCTTAATATGTCTGTTTTAGAAGCATGTATTGAAACTGGTGCTGTATATTTTGATACGGCAATACATGAAGAACCTGATAAGGTCTGTGAAAATCCACCGTGGTATGCAAATTATGAATGGAAGCGAAAAGATAGGTGTGCACA
>JANXDG010000024.1 GCA_025059805.1 Endomicrobiia bacterium | reverse complement strand
GCTGCTACAAATTTGGTTTCAAGGTTAGGAAGTGCTTTTATGTCACGGTTAGGTTTTGTGTCGTCTGGTTGTTGTTCTACTAATAGTGATATAAAAAATCTTAGTTTGCTTATTTGGACTGCTATTTCTTGGATGTCTACTCCATAGATGCAGTGTTCTATAAGTCCAAGTTTTCGTATGTAGTCAAGTGGTTTGTTTTCTAACGATCTTTTTGTTTCTAGTGATGTTTTTTCTAAGATTGAGTTTAGCCAGTATTTGTTTTCTGGGTCAAGTTTGTGTAGTGCTAAAACAAGTTTGTGTAACACTCCCATAGGAAATGCGCCAGAGCCACATGCAGGGTCAAGAATTTTTATGGTTTCAATTGCTTTTATAATATTTTCGGTTGTTTTTATATCATCTTGGAAAGGGTTTGTTTCTTGGTTATAGTCAAATAAAGAACGAAGTTTTTGCTCAAACTCAAGTGTGTTGTTTGATAGTTTTGTTTTCAAGTATTCAACAAGTGCCTCATCTACCATATATTCTACTATTTCCCTTGGTGTGTAGTAACTGCCTGTGGCTTTTCTTGCGGTTGTTTTTGTTTCTGGATTGTATGCTGCAAGAAGGTTCTCAAAAATTTTGCCTAATAGTTCTGGGTCTAATGCTACATCTTGGTCAACTGGGGTGTTTTCGTCAATTGTGAAGTTGTAACTTTTTAGTATTTCTAAAAGTCCACGAACCTTCTTTCTTACTTTTCTGTTTGGTTCATCAGAAAGGTATTTAGTTAAGTCAACTTCTATTTCTTGTTGTAAGAAAAAAAGTTCATCTGGAACTTTAAGGCGTGTCTCGTTTTTTGGGTTGTCTGAAAAACAATCTATTCGTATTTCTTTATTATCTATTCTTTTGTCAAGGCAATCAAATAAACCGCCGTTTAGAAATGGTATGTTTTCAAATTGTTTTAAGAAAAGGTCTTTGTCTTTGATAAATCTGCTGTATCGGTAGTAACCTTGTTGTAAATAACCATCGCTTATATAACCTTTTTTCTTTGCGTCTTCTATGAAGATTCTGCTTTGTGGGTTGTCTTTTTTCATTTCTGTATTTAGTGTTGCAAAAAATAAGTTTTGTAGTATCGCTTTGTAGTAGGTACTTCCTGTTTTGTCTTTGTAGTTTAGCAGTTGGTCAATAAAATTTTTGTCAAACAAGGTGTCAGGTATAAGTTTTTTTACTTTCATAAACCAGATAAATATCATTCTTGTAATAAGACGGATTAAGTTTTTAGCGTTACGGATTTCTCTGTTTTTATCTTCATCATCTGGAAATTCAACTTTGTCCATTGCCCAAAAAAACCAGTTTTGTATTTCAGTATAAAACTGTTTTGTAACAGGTTCAACAGAAAATGCTTCTTTTATACTTTCAAGTGTTGTAAAGTTGCCATCTCCTATTTGAGAAAGAAATGTTCTGTTTGTAAGTTCTTTACTTACAAAGTATGTGTATCTTTTGAAGTTGCTCCAGTCCCTTTTTTTGCCTAAGTAGTTAGTATAAATTAAACTAAACCTAAAATTCCCTTGTTGATCATAGAATATAAATATAGCAGCATCTTCTTGGTGATCTTTTAAGATTTTTCTTCCAAGAATATATTGTGCTTTTTTGCCTGAACGTTCAGTAAGATTTTTTAAAACCTTAAAACTATAAACTGCAAAATAGGTGTCATCTTGAAGTTTTCCTGTGGCAAGTTTCATGCCATCTTTAAAGTTTTCATCTTCATAGTATAGTTTTTCTTTTGGGAAGGATAGTCTGTTGTTTTTTGCACGAAAAAATGTTTCAAATTTGTCTAATTCAAAGTTATTTATTATGTCTTGTAAGATGTTTTTACTCATTTTGTAATTTTCTCTAATATTTTTTTAATTTTCGTTATTGTTTCTTCAACAAAACTATAATATTCTTCGCTTTCCTTTTCAGATATAAAAATACCTCCCTCGTATAAATCTGTATTTCTTTTCATTCTCATTGAATTACCAATTATGAGAATGTTTTCATCATTTAATATTTTACTAGTTTGTTCTAAAATTTTTATGTGATGTCCAGGAATAGACCTAACTTTTAGTCCTTTTACAGATGCTATTAAAGCAATACCTGATTTTATTAAAGCAGTATAAGAGTAGTTAAATTTTACTTCAGGAATTTTTTGTTGTTTTGCTATATTGAGGTCTTTTATTGCGTTTTTGAGATATTTTAAAATTTGTGTTTTGGTAAATTTTATTTTTTTAAAATATCTATTCTTTATCATATTAACTTTATTTTCTTATTCCTAAATACTTCTTTCAAAAATGGGTCATTGTCTAACTTCCTTTTTTTAAATTCTTTTTCTGTAATATTTATTAAGTTTATTTCTCTATTAAGCTTTTTTTGTATTTTTGATATGCTTTTGGTTATTTCTATGGTATTAGCGTTACCTATTGTAAGAATATCAATATCGCTTAAGAAATCCATTTTATTTTTCGCATATGAACCTATTATGTAGGCTTCCTTTATACCGTCTATTTTTTTAAGAGCATTTTTCAGTTCAAATTCAAAACCATATGTTTTAAGTACTATTTTTTTAATTTCTTCATACAAAGGATAGTTTTTATTTAAAGAATAATAAGTTTCTTTGCCTTTTCTTTCAACGATGAGTAACCCTTCATTGACAAGTTTTTTTAGGTATTTAAAAGTATTCCTTTTATCTAAATTAAATTTTGAAACAATTTGATTTAGATAAAAATTTTCTTCTTCGTGTAGTAGCAAATAACTCAATATTGTTTTAATTATTTTTGAATTTAAGAACTTTAATATTGTCATATAAATATTTTTAATTATTTAAGGTGTATAACATTACACTTTAAGGTGTATAATATTACACTTTAAAATTCAACATTTGATTTGAATTAGGTTTTTGATTTTCTATTGCTACAATTATTTCTTTTGTTAAATCTTTGTTTTTTTGTTTCTCTTTTTCTAAATAAAATTCTCCACCAAGTTCGTGTTTTATTAAGTTTAGTTCTTTTATGGTTTCTTCTATATCTTTTTCTGTTTTTGCTTCCAAGTTTGCAATACGGCGTAGTGTATAGTCAGAAAGTGTGCCGTAGTCAGTAATGTCTTCAAGTAACATATTGATAAAATCTCTGTGTTCTAAAATGTCGTTATTTTGAATTCTTAAAAGTGATTTTAGAGTATTTATTGCTTTTTGTTCTAAACTTTTTTCTGTTGTTGGTAAATAATATGTTTCTCTTAAATTTTTTATCTCTTCATATATGTCCCAAAACTTATCTGTTAGAGATAAAGATTGTTCTTCTTTTGAACATAAAATTTTTTCATAAGCATCTTCAAAAGATATCTGTGCTGTTTCTATTTTATTTGTTTGGTTGTTGTATTTTCCACAACATATATATAACCAACCTTTTCTGATAAAAACAATTACTTCGTCTTCTTTGTGCTTTTTTGCTACTTTTACTCTTGGTGGATATTTATCAAGTATTTTTACAAGTTGAGGGTGTTTCTGTTTTATTTCTATAAAATCTTTTAGAAGCTTAGTATAGAAGGTTTCTTCTTCTAATTTTTCTGGGTTTTGTTGAATTTTTTGGTAAAGTTTTGATGGGGTTGGTTCTTCATCTATGTCAAAAATTTTGGCATCTTCACCTAATGTGTTGTGTATTAAAAACATTTTGTTTGAAGCAATCTCTCGTGATTTTACAAGTTCAGCACCTTTTTCAGTAGGAAAAAAATTCACAATATAAAGCACATCAAAAACTTTTTTACTTATGCGGTTGATTCTTCCAAGTCGTTGTATTACGCGGACTGGGTTCCAGGGTATATCATAGTTTATAACTATTCCTGCACGGTTTAAGTTTATCCCTTCTGAAAGTTTATCTGAGGTTAGTAATATATCGTATTTGTTTTCCTGTTCTTCGTAGGAAGCGTCAAAATTTTTGTTGATTTCGTCTGATTTATGTTTTGATAAATAACCTGCAACTGTTAAAACTCTGTTTTTGAATACTTTTTCAAGATGTGGTTTAAGATATTTTACTGTGTCAACATATTCTGAGAAAATTACAATTTTTCTTTCTGGTTCTTTTTTTAGTTGTTCTTTTAGATTGTTTATTAGACATTCTATTTTAGGGTCGTTTTCTATTAGTTTCAAATTTTCTAATTTGTTGAGTATTTCATCAAATAATTTAAGGTCGGATTTTATGTCTTGTAAGAATTCATCTTTGTGTTTAAACTTTGAAATTTCGTAAATTTTGTGGTTTTTTGGGTATTCACCATTTTTTATTTTTTCGGTGTATTGTTTTAGTTGTTCTTCTATTTCATCTAAATCTTTATCATAAATTCTTTCAAGTAATGTTCTATCAAGTATGTATTTATCAGTTTTTTGTATAAATTCAAGAACAACTTCTGTTGTGCTTTTGAAATTTTTTAAGCTTTCTTTAAATGAACCAAAAGAACTTTCAAAACGTTTTACTAACAATCTACGCATAAAGTCGTATAAGTTAAATTGTGAAACATATTCAAAACTCTGTTTTTCTGTAAGGTCTTCTTGTGAGATTTTTTTTATGCCAACTTCGTACTCGAAAGGTCTGTAAATTGCTCCTTTGAATTTTCCACCATCTTCAGGGTTACAAAAATAGGTTTTTATTACTTCGTCATAAAATGTTGATTGTTCCTTTGTTAGTTCAAAAAACCATTCAATAGGGTCCGCTACTTCTGAAAGTTCTTTTACTTCGTCTTTGTAGTATGGGTTGTTTTTTAGGTCTAATCTGTTTCTTCGAATTGTTACTGGTTCTATAACATCACGAATCTGTTTTGAAAGGTATTTTGCACGTTGATTTATTTTAGTTAACGAATCTGGTAAAACAAATTCTTCTCCAAAAAGTGTTCTGTAATATTCTAATGCTTTGTTCTTTTTAGATGTATCTGATGAGTTATAGTACTTTTTAATAAAAGCAAGTCGGTCAAAGATGCCTTTGAAAATTCTAAACTTATCTACTAAATTGTTTTCTAAAGTGATTGAAGATTTTTTAGGTGTAATGAATAGTTTTAGTAATGATAGAATATCTGCTGGTCTGTTGTTGAAAGGTGTTGCTGTTAGTAGTATTACTTGTTTGTTTCTACATATATTTTTTAAGTATTCGTAACTTTTAGTATCTTGGTTTCTAAATCTGTGTGCTTCATCTATTATTACTACTTCAAAATCTTTTGATTTTTTTATTCTTTCTTGAAGTTTTTCTAAATCGCCTAAAGACCATATTTCCCAATCATATAGGCCAAATTGTTCTTTGTACATATGCCAGCCAGCATCTTTTTTTCTTGGATCTCCTATTATGCTTGGAGGACATATTATTACTCCACGTTTTTTAAGTTCTCTTGCAATTGCACAAGCAATTATTGTTTTCCCCAAACCAACAACATCTGCAAGTATCACACCTTTGTGTTTTTCTATTACTGCAAGAGCTTGTTCTATTGCATCTAATTGGTATTTGTATGGTTTATATCCATTTTCTACTAACACTTTTGTTAGAGTTTCTCCTACTTGTTTTCTTTCATATGAGTCAAGATACATTTTGACTGCTAAAACATATGCTTCAAATGGAGTAATTTCTTTAATTAAAGTTTCTTTTTCAAGTATATCTAATAGTCTTTTTTTATAGTTGTTGTCTTCTGTGATTTTTACAGCTTTTCCCCATAAAGTGTCAAAGTAATCTTCAGCTTCTTTGAAACCATAGTCGGAAATTTCCACATTAAACTCTTCTTGTGTAGTTAGTCCTGATGAGGTTAGGTTGCTACTTCCTGTAATAAATAATGTGTTTCTTGCTACTTGGTTCTGTTTTAGTTTAAATATATATAACTTTGCGTGGTTGGGTCTAAGTGTTTTTCTAATAATAAGTTTGTCATTTTTAATAAGTTCAATAAAAAATTTTACTTGTTCATAAAATTCTTTGTTATCAAAGTTTTCCGTATTTATTGATTTCTTTATGGAAGATAAAAATTTATTAACAATTTCTTCATTTGAAAGATGACCAGATTTGTCTTCTAAATCTGCATATTCTACTATCTGTTGGTTGATTTTGTCTACATTTAGGCCTACTAAAATTTTAAGTGCAACTTCTGGATTTTGTTTAATAGATATGTATAATTCTTTTAATCCAGAAAAATAAAAAAAGCCAACTAAAAATTTTAGTTCTTCGCTGTTTTTTATTAGCTCTGATATACGGTGTTTTAGGTTGTCTGTTTGGCTGTTTGTGATAAAATTTTTCATAAAACTTATATACGGAGGGGGAGGGATTTGAACCCCCGATCCCGATTTTATCGGGATACTCCGTTTCGAGCGGAGCCGTTTCAACCACTCACGCACCCCTCCAGTTACTTTCTTTTTCTAAGGACAAAAAGAAAGTAACCAAAGAAAAACC
>JANXDG010000042.1 GCA_025059805.1 Endomicrobiia bacterium | reverse complement strand
AGTAAACAATATCTTGTCGTATATTGAATATATTTTTTCTTGCATTTCCTGTGCTATTTCAAGCGGTGTTATTCTGAGTGTAATTTTTAAAGTTTTTCTTTTAGTTTCTTCTTTTTCTACCCAGTAAATATAATCTTTTATATTTTCGCACTTGAGCCATAAGTTTATTATAGAGATAAAATTTAATATCCGTCGTGTGTATGAATTTATTTTAAACATTTCTTCATCTGTTTTAACCATATTTTTTGCCGATTTAAATTGAGTAAGTAGTTCAGTTAAAGCTGGTGTTAATACATCTTCAACAATACCTGTTTTAAAAACACGAAATTCAAACTTACCTTCAGGAATTTTCGTGTTAAGTTCAGAAAAGAACTGACCTATTGCTGCTACAAGGTTAGCTACTGAATTAATTGTATTTTGTTTCCAACTTTCAGGTAAAGATTTTAGTTTTGTTACCAAACCTCGTTGTTTTTTTAGATTATAAATTTGGTTACATAAATACTTAAGTTGTGTATTAGAGACTTCATGTCCTAACCATTGTAAAATGACATTGCCGAGGTTGTGAGCTTCATCAAAAACAATTATTTCTTCTGTTTCTTGATTATTTTTGGGAAGAAATCTGTTTGAAGAAATAATATTAGCAAAGAAAAGATGGTGGTTTACTATTATAATATCCATAAATTTCAGAGTAGATAGTTTTTTATAGTAATAACACTGATCATAAAATTTACAATGTTTACCTCTGCATAGGTCAACTTCGCGGTTAATCTCTTGCCAGAGTTCCATATCTACTGACTTTATTTCTTCTACACATCCTGTTTCTGAATGTTGTAACCATTCTTCAATAGATTGTAGTTTAATAAATTCATTGGTAGTTAATAGTTCAGATTTAAATTCATAAAGTCTGTTAAGACAAACATAATTTTCACTACCAAAGAAAGCAGTATAACGTATTTCTTCATCAATAAGATCTCTAATTAGTTGAGAAACAACTGGCAGATCTTTATTAATTAACTGTTGTTGCAAAGTTTTAGTATAAGTGGATATAATTACTCTTGTATTTTTATTTATTGCTTTTACATAAAGCACGGCAGGAACAAGATATGCCAAACTTTTTCCGATACCAGTAGGTGCTTCAATTATAAGTTTTTTAGATTCCGTAAAACCGTCTAAAATTTTTTTTGCCATAATAAGTTGTTGTTCTCTATACTCAAAATGTGAGAGGTAATTGTGTAATTTTTTAACAAAAATATCTTGTAGTAGTAAGTCTATACTTTGGTTAGTTATATACATCGTTAGCAAGTTAAGAATTTATCAATAAAGAGATTTCATTACAGGAATTTCCTTGCAGTTCATAAAAAGAGGACAATTGATACACTCTGTCCAAACCTTATGTGGTAATATATCACGAGAGATAATTTTATAGCCAAGTTTTTTAAAAAATTGTGGTACAAAAGTTAAAGCAAAAATTTTTTTTACTCCGAGCTTCTTTGCTTCTTTTTCTAAATATTGGACAAGCCTGCGACCAAATCCTTTCCCTTGAAAAACTTTCTTTATAGCTAACGAACGTATTTCAGCATAAACTTCATCTTTTTTGCCAGTCCATGTAATGTGTAAAGCAGCACAACCAATAATTTTTTGTTTCTTATCATTTCGTATTACGAAAAATTCAGGTAAACGTTCGTATATATCGTTTAACACTCGTGGTAGCATAAGATTTTTTTTTGCAAAACTGTTAACAATTTTATGAATTTGTGCAACATCACTTACTTTTGCTTTTTCAATTATAATTTTCATACTGTTTCCATTCCTGCATTAAGCGCTTTAAAATTTAATTCCCAAAATTTTTCTTTAAAATTTTTCACTATTACATTTTTGACAGTATTAATATTTTCAATAATCTTTGTAGCCTTTATTACCGCACCGAGCATAATAATATTTGCTACTACTGAAGAACCGATTTTGTTAGCGATATCAGTAGCTGAAATTTTAAAAATTTTTAATGATTTTTCTTTGTAGATATCTGAAATTTTGGTTATTTCATCTATCAGTGAAGAGTTTAAAAATAAAAATTTTGATGGTAATAGTTTATTAATAAACTTTACATATGATGGCATATTCATTATGATTGTAATTGAAGGTATTTCAATTATTGGCGAGTAAATAAAATTACTTGAGATTTTTACCATACAATTAGCAGTACCACCACGTATCTCAGCACCATAAGATGGATAATAAGTAACATACTTATCTTCGTCCGCAGCAGATAATGCAATTAACCTGCCGATGGTTAGCACACCTTGACCGCCACTTCCTGCAATAAATATTTCTTCATACATTTTTTATTACTCCTAACGGGAAACATTTTGTAAGTTCGTTTTCAACCCAGTTTAAAGCTTCAACTGGTGACATATGTATCCCTGCAGGGCACATTGATAAAATTTCAACTAATGAAAAACCTTTATTTTCTATTTGTGTAATAAAAGCAGTTTTTATATATGATTTTGTAATTGTTATATTTTTCGGATTTGTAACTGTACCGCGAGCGACATATCTTGCACCATCAAGTACAGATATTAGTTCCGAAACTTTCAGTGGATAACCGTCGCGTGTAACTTCTCTACCGTATGGAGTTGTTAAAGTTTTTTGTCCAATTAGTGTAGTGGGAGCCATCTGTCCTTGTGTCATACCATAGACGGTGTTATTGACGAATATTACTGTAATATTTTCAGCACGGTTTGCAGTATGGATAATTTCAGATGTACCAATAGCGGCGAGGTCGCCATCACCTTGGTATGTAAAAACAATCCTGTCAGGCAATACACGTTTGATACCAGTAGCTACAGCAGGTGGTCTACCATGAGGTGCTTCTGTTACATCAAAATCCCAGTAGTCATACGCGAAAACAGCACAGCCAACAGGAGCTACAGCGATTGTTTTTTCACGTATTCCTAATTCATCTACAACTTCTGCAATAATTCTATGAATGATACCATGACCACATCCAGGACAATAGTTATGATGTGTATCTTTTAAACTTTTTGGTTTAACAAATTTTGTAGGATTCATATTATGCTCACAATATAATCTATTATTTCTTTAGAAGAAACCAAACTGCCACCTGGCCTACCATAAAAATATACATCTGCAATACCATTAACTGCAAGTTTCACATCTTCTACCATTTGACCGAGGTTCATCTCAACTACTAAAAACTTTTTAACTTTTTTAGCAAGGTTGGCAATTTCATTATAAGGAAATGGCCATAGAGTTTGTGGCCTTATAAGTCCAGCTTTTATATTTTTTTCTCTCAGTTTATATATAGCTTCTAATGCGGCACGTGCTGCTATTCCATAAGCAACTAAACAAATTTCAGCATCGTCAGTTTCATAAAATTTAGCTCTAACTTCATTTTTTTTAATTTTTTCATATTTTTCTTTTAAATTCCAATTATGTTTTTCTAACTCGCCTTCATTCATTAATAACGACCTAATTTTTCTTGAATGTCTATCTTTAGCTCCGTCTAAAATCCAGTTTTTATCAATCGGTTGGTCAACTGTAATATCAAGCTTACCTTCGTTACTTTCCGTATCAAAAATTTCCATCATTTGTCCTAAGTAACCATCATAGATTATTAGTACAGGAATACGATATTTCTCTGCTAATATAAAAGAAGATTTTGCAAATTCATAAATTTCCTTTACACTAAACGGTGCTAAAACTATCGTATGATAATCTCCATGACCACCACCACGTGTGGACTGAAAATAATCTTGTTGTGAACCACTTATATTACCTAATCCTGGCCCGCCACGCATTACGTTAACAATAAGACAAGGTAGTTCGCAACCACAAAGATATGAAATACCTTCCTGCATAAGAGAAATCCCCGGTGAAGACGAGGATGTCATTGCTCTTTTTCCAGTGACAGCAGTGCCAAAAACCATATTAATTGCAGCAATTTCAGATTCAGCCTGTAAAAAAACCTTATTAAGTTTTGGTAAAACCTCAGCGAAATATGCTGAGATTTCATTTTGTGGTGTTATTGGATATGCATAGTAAGCGTCAAGGCCACCTTCTATTGCACCTTCACACAAAGCTATATTTCCTTGTAAAACTTTTTTCATAAGTTATGTCTGAGTTTAATCTGTAGCAGAAAAAATTTCAATTAAATAATCAGGACACATTATGTAACATCTGCCACAGCCATTACAATTTTGTTGGTTTATAATTTTTACAAATCTATATCCAAGTTTGTTTACTTCATCGGATAAACTCAAAACTTTCTGTGGACATGTTATTATACAATATTCGCAACCTTTACAGTTTTCATAATTTATTTTAAGCAAAAATTTATTTTTTTTACTCATTGATTACTTTAAATCTTGTGCTTGTTGTATCAAATTTTTAGCATGTTTTAATGATATATCATCTATTGTTGAACCACTTAACATTCGTGCAATTTCCTGCACTTTTTCTTTTTCGGAAAGAGTTTTTACATTAATATATGTTGTATCCCTTTTTTGTTCTTTTTCTACGACAAAATTTTTATCTGCAAAACATGCAATTTGTGGAAGGTGAGTAATACAAAAGATTTGTTTATTTTTCAATGATAGATTTTTAAGTTTTTTACCTAATATAAACCCTGTAGGTCCACCTACGCCAGAATCAATTTCGTCAAAAATTAATATTGGTGTATCTTCATTGTTACCTAATACAGTTTTTATTGAAAGCATTATTCGTGATAGCTCACCACCAGAAGCAACTTCTCTTAGAGGCAAAAACGGTGTGCCGGGATTTGTACTAACAAGAAATTCAATTTTGTCAAACCCTGTTGGAGTTAGATTTTCAACTTGTAGAGGTAGTGTTTGGATATTTATCTCCAATTTCGCTTTTTTAAGACCTAAAGATGTAAATTCTTTATTTACTTCATCTTGTAATTTTTTAGCTGCATTTTGTCTAATATGTGAGAGTTCTATAGATTCCTTTATAATTTCACTTTCAAGATCTTTAATTTCTTGTTCTAATTGTTCTATCTTTTGTGTATCTGTATTAAGTTGTTGTAGTTGTGCTTTTGCTTGCAATGCATAGTTTTTTATTTCTTCTATACTACTACCATACTTTCGTTTTAATTTTTTTATTAAATCAACACGGTCAACCAAGCTGTCAATATATTCAGTAGTATAAGATGAATAAATCTTTTTATATTCTTCAGTTTGTTGAATAATATTTTCAACTTGTTCATTGATAGTTGTGACATCAATCATTTTGATTTCATTTGAGAAATCTGTGATTGATTTCCATAACTTTTCTATGTTATTAATTTTTTGATTTATTTCTTGAAGGTTAAACTTAATTTCTGCAAGGATACTTAATATTTTTTGTGCATTTTTTGCGTTATTAAGTTCTTGCTCAAGTTTTTCATCTTCAGGTGTAAGATTTGCTTGTTCTATTTCGTTAATCTGGTATTGTAGAATGTCAAGTTTTTCTTTATTATTTTGAACTTCAGCGTAGAGATTAGCCCTTTCTTGAAGGAGTTTTTTGTAATACTCATATTTTTTTCTAAATTCTTTTACTTTTTCCGTTATACCAGCATAACTATCAATTATAGAAAGTTGATTTGATGGTAAAAGCAGTTTTTGATGCTGGTTTTGCCCATGTATGTCAAGAATTATATCTCCTATTATTTTGACAGTTGATAATGAAACAACAGAATCGTTTATGAAACATCTTGATCTGTTAAGTTTATCAATTTCCCGTCGCAGGATAAGCTGGTCAGAAAAATCTATGTTTATATTTTGTAAATTTTCAACAATTCTATCCTTTATACTTTCAACATTGAATATTCCTACGAGTTCACATTTTTCAGAGAATTTGCCAACTATAGGTGACGAAATTTTTTCACCACAGAGTAAAGAAATAGCCTCTACTATAATTGACTTTCCAGCACCAGTTTCGCCCGTGAAAATATTTAATCCAGGATGAAATTCCAATTTTAATGAATTGATGAATATGTAATTTTTGACTTCAAGATATGAAAGCATAGAGGTTAATAAATTTATTCGTTATGCGGTATTACATATGCACTTCCGCCAATGAATTCTCTTAATGGCGATGTTGCAGGTATGATACTTAAATCGTTAATAGCTTCAACAGTTTCAAGTAATAGTTTTACGCGCATACCACGTATGTATGGATCTATCCTACCTTCTTTTCTTAAATTTTCTATAAACTCGTCACTTGGATAGAGACCTTCAAGTGCTTTTTTTAAAGCAGGTAGTTCATATGGTAGGCCTGAATTTATAACAACATCAGTTGAAAATATATATGGTATAATATGCTTTAGTTCACCTTTTCTCACATATGGCCAGTGAGCAAGTGTTTGTTCAGTTTTATGGTTTCTATACTTGACATCTCTAATCATACGTTTCAACATTCTAATATCCGTCCATCGTGTGTAATGATTTTGTACATCTCTTAGAATATTCATAGATTCAATGTAAATTTTAAACTTGTTTTCCTTAGGTACAGCTTCGGTTAGTTTTCTATATAGCCCGTGCAGACAATCAATAAGTAAAATTTCGTCCTGTTCAAGGTGGAACGGTACGGTTTTTTCTCTTTGTCCTAATTTAAAGTTATAACAGGGTTTTTCTATAGTTTTTCCTTTAAGTAAAGCATCAAGATGTTTATTTAATAATTCCATATCTATAGCTTCTGGCATTTCAAAGTCGTAGTCGCCAAATTCGTCCTTAGGTTGATCTTTGAGATCTTTGAAATAATCATCTACATTAAGTTGTTTAAGTTTTAACCCATATTTAGCAAGCTCGTTCCCTATTATTATGGTTGTAGTTGTTTTGTTTGAAGAAGAAGGACCAGCGATAATGACAATTCTTATTCTATCTTTATGTTCTAAAATTTTTTTAACAGCATCTAAAACATCATTCATAAATCTTTCATCTGACAATTTTATAAGTTCGCGTATATCTTTTCCTTTTCTACAGGCGACCCAGTCGTTGAGGTCAAAAATATTCTCGCATTCGTGCTCAATATTCCAAGATAAAGTTCTTTCACAAATTGGTTCATGGATACCATTCCGCGTGAACTGTTCAGGTAGTAATTCATTATCTCTTAGTTTTTTCTTACCTTCTCTAAAAATCATAAATCCTTCTGCAATTTCAATCTCACCAATACGTTTAAGCACATTCTCTATCATATCCATTACGAACTCTCTTGATGGATAAAGTTTTTCCTTTGTTAACTCCTGAACTGATATTTTCATAATTCTTTCGGTTAAAAATTGTATTATATCCTTCTTTTCTTCTTCAGTAACTGCTGGGAATAGCCCTTTTCTATACTTTTGTTCAAGTTCTTCAATTTCTGTTAATAAGAAGTTTTTAACATTTTCTACAGTGATAGATTGTTGTTTATGTTTCATAAATAGATATGTCTGAATACAGAGACGTTCAGTGACTCTTGCGTTTTCAAGTCGTCTATGTCTTTCAGAAGGTTCAAAGTTAATGTATTTCCTAAAAAAGTCTTCAAGTAAATATTCTATGTTATAAAATTCATTGTATATAGCTTCGTCAATAAGTTCAAAATACTTTTTTGCACGCATCCGTGCGATAAATTCTTTTATTTCTTCCACATCCACAATAGTTTTTGTTATTGAATTTATAATTTTTTCAGGTTCATAAGGAACTATGTCGCCTGTTTTACTTATAATTTTTTCTATCTTCGTGAAGTATTTCATATAACTCGCAACCCCCTAATTCTTGTTAAGACGGAGAGGGAGGGATTTGAACCCTCGGTACCGTTTTACCGGTACACACGATTTCCAGTCGTGCCCGTTAAGCCACTCCGGCACCTCTCCGGTATATGTCAATGCGTTGATATGTTATGAATATTTACATTTTAACATATAAACATTTACACATCCGCACTTATACGGATTTACAACACATATTCTTTAATTAAAGGAATGATTTTTTTTATAGCAATAAATCTGTGACTTAGACAACATTTTTCTTCTGAAGTAAGTTCCGCAAAAGTTTTTTGTTTCGGTGGATAATAGAATACAGGGTCGTAACCAAATCCGTGATTTCCAGATGGCGAGAAACTTATATATCCTTTAACTGTGCCAGTTCTTGTAAAAAATTTATTCTTTTTTGGAATATATAAACATGAAACGCAGACAAATTTTGCAGTACGTTTTTCCCAAGGTACACCTTCAAGTTCTTTTAGTAATTTTTTGTAATTATCTTCATATGTTGCGGTATGCTTTTTTGGATCTTTATCAGCATATCTTGCTGAATAAACTCCCGGGGCACCGTTGAGATGGTCAACAAAAATTCCGGTATCTTCTGCCAAAGACGGTAGTCCGGTAAAATTTCCTATAATCTTAGCTTTTTTGATAGCGTTTTCTTTTAATGTTTTACCATCTTCTTCTACATCTGGAACATTTTCAAACTTATTTGTTTCAAGTAGTTCAACCTTTGTAAAATTCAGTAATTCAAAAATTTTCCTAATTTCTTTTACCTTATCTTTATTTTTTGTTGCAAGGACTAACTTTTTCATAGCTTTAACTGTTTAATTAAAGATTTGATTTGGGGTTCTACAGTTTTTACTTTTACATATTTTTTTGACGTTGTTATAGCACAGTCAGGATCTTTTAATCCGTGACCTGTAAGTATACACACTATATTAGCAGCTGAATGTTTCCTAAAATATCCATTTTTAACATACTTAAACAATCCAGCAACAGAAGCTGCTGAGGCTGGTTCTACAAAGATACCTTCTAATGATGAAAGTAAATAATAAGCTTCTAAGATTTCTTTGTCAGTCACAGTATCAATTACACCGCCGGATTCATCCCGAGCTTGTTCTGCGAATTTCCATGACGCTGGATTACCAATACGGATTGCCGTGGCAATAGTTTTAGGTTTTTTTATAGGTTTACCTTTTACAATTGGAGCTGAGCCTGCAGCTTGGAAGCCCATCATCTTAGGTAATCTAATTTTTTTGTCAGCTAACTGTAAATTCTCAACTTTAAGCGAGAATTTGCCAGAAGCAAATTCTTTGTATCCTTTCCAGTATGCTGTTATGTTACCAGCATTCCCTACAGGCATAAACTGATAATCAGGTACGAAACCTAACTGTTCAATAATTTCAAACGCAGCAGTTTTTTGTCCTTCAATACGGTAAGGATTTAAAGAATTTACAAGTGTTACAGGATATTGTTGCGAGATTTGTTTTGCAAGTTTAAGTGCTTCGTCAAAGTTTCCTTTAACTGCGAAAACTTCAGCACCGTGCATTACTGCCTGTGAAAGTTTACCCAGTGCTATTGCTCCTTTTGGTATAAGAACTATACATCTTAAATTTGCCTTGGCAGAGTACGCTGCTGCTGAAGCTGCAGTGTTTCCCGTTGAAGCACAGATTACAACTTTAGCGTTTTCTTCCTTTGCTTTTGATATAGCAACAGTCATCCCGCGATCTTTAAACGATCCTGTAGGATTCGCACCTTCATATTTGAGATAAATATTCAAATTCACACCATATTGTTTTTTAATTTTATATTCTAAATTTTCAGCTTTTATCAAAGGTGTATTCCCTTCGTATAAGGTTACAATTGGTGTTTTTTCAGTTATAGGAAGGACATTTTTGAAGTGTTCAATTACACCAGGCCATATCCTTGTCATAGAGTTGTCGTTTTAAATAAACACAAGAATTATAAATTTAAATTTTCAGCAAACTCTTTTATTTGTTGGATTTGAGTTTCAGGTGTGAATCGTAACTTTGATACCTTATCTCGCAGGTCTGCTGTTATTAACTGTTTTACTGTAAGATTTTCAGTTTCAATTTTATTTTTTACTAAATGATAAATTTGAAGTATAGCTTTGAGCATAAAATATTGTTTTGTACCAGAACAGTAAGTATCAACTGGATCAAAAGCTGATTGATATAAAAAATCTTCGCGTAACATCCGCGCTGTCTCCAATACAAGTTTATCCTGTTCTGATAAAGTTTCGTATCCTACAAGACGGACAATTTCTTTTAGTTCAGCTTCTTTTTGTAAAATAGCCATTGCTTCAGTGCGAAGTTTAACAAAATCTTCACCAAGGTTTTTGTTGTAATATTCTTCTAACGAATCATAATATAACGAGTAACTAGTTAACCAGTTGATTGCAGGGAAATGTCGTGCATAAGCAAGCCAGTCTTCAAGCGACCAGAAAACTTTTACAACTTTCAATGTTGACTGTACTACAGGGTCTGATAAATCACCTCCTGGCGGTGACACAGCTCCTGTTACGGTTAAACTTCCAGTACGTTCTTCACCGCCTAAACAAACAACTTTCCCTGCTCGTTCATAAAACTCAGCAACTTTTTTTGCAAGATATGCAGGGTAACCTTCTTCGCCTGGCATTTCTTCAAGACGGCCTGAAATTTCTCGTAATGCTTCGGCCCAGCGTGAAGTTGAATCTGCCATAAGTGCAACGGAATAGCCCATATCACGGAAATATTCTGCAATTGTTATCCCTGTATATATTGACGCTTCTCTTGCAGCAACTGGCATATTTGATGTGTTTGCAATAAGCACTGTTCTATAAATTAATGGCAGGCCTGATTTTGGATCTTTAAGTTCAGGGAATTCTATTAATACATCTGTCATTTCGTTACCTCGTTCTCCACAGCCTACATAAACCACAATTTCAGCATCTGCCCATTTTGCAAGCTGATGTTGGATAACGGTTTTACCTGAACCAAACGGTCCCGGTACACAAGATGTTCCGCCTTTACCTACAGGGAAAAATGTATCAATCACACGTTGTCCTGTAAAAAGTGGTTCGTTAGGTTGTAGTTTCTGTTTATATGGTCGTGGCCGTCTCACAGGCCATTTGTGATACATTTTTAACTCTTGTATTCCATTTTCTGTAGCAACTTTGCATATAACATCTTCTACAGTGAACTTTCCAGACTTAATTTCAAGAATTTCACCTTTTTGCACATTTGGCGGTACAAGAATGTAATGTTTGACAAGTTCTGTCTCCTGCACATAGCCAATAATATCACCACCATATATGACATCTTTGACTTCCTTAATTGGTATAAAATCCCATAATTTTTTTCTATCAAGTGAAGGTATTGAGATACCTCGTGTGATAAAAAAACCTGTTAACTTTTCAATTTCTTGTAATGGCCTCTGGATACCGTCGTAAATTGTTGAGATAAGTCCAGGACCTAACTCTACAGATAACGGCTCGTTTGTTGTTTCTATGGGATCATCAACTGCAAGTCCTGTTGTAGATTCGTACACCTGGATATAAAATTTGTTTCCTCTTAGTTCTATAACTTCACCTATAAGTTTTTCTTTGCCTACACGAACTACATCATACATTTTTATCTCAGGGATACCTGTACCTACTACTAATGGGCCTGATACCTTTACAATTTTACCAGAATTTTTTGTACTCATATCTTTACTCCAGTTTTATGCCGGTAGCAATAGCTGCAAGTTTGCTATATTTTTTTCTTGCTTGGTTTTTAGAACCTTTTATTCCAGGGATAGGAATTATAATTACCGACGATTTTTCAAAGTCAACATTTTTTTTAATTAAGATCTCATAAATTTCTTCAATAATAAATATTTTTTTGAACGTATTGTTTTTTAATACTGAATTAAAAGTTTTAATAATACTTTCTTCGTCAGCAGGGTTTACATAGAAAACATTCCATCCGAAAGCTTTGTATAACACAGTAGATTCATAATCGCCAATAATTGCAAATTTTGACATAATATTTTCCTCAGTAGTCATCTTTGAGATAGACACAGAGATTATTTATTTTAGTAAAAAAAATCCAAAACTTCAATATAGAGCATAAAATTTTAGTAATAGTTGAATTATATAAGTAACTTTTGTAGTATTAAAAACTAAAAAATGGTTTTGTAAGAGGAGAAAAATTTATGGACGGTATTACGATGATAGAAACACGAAGAAGTATAAGAAGGTATGTTAAAAAGCAAATACCAGATGAAATTGTTAAAAAAATAATAAACTGTGCAAGGTTAGCACCTACTGCTAATAATTTACAGCCATGGCTATTCGTTGTTATTAAAGATACAAAATTGAAACAACAAATATCTGACATTGCAGATCATGGGAAGTTTATTAAAGATGCTGACTGTTGCATAGCAGTATTCTGTGAAGATACAAAGTATTATTTAGAAGACGGTTCCGCAGCAACACAAAATATTCTTCTTGCAGCGTGGTATTTTGGTATAGGTAGTTGTTGGGTTGCAGGAGATAAGAAACCTTATGCTGAAAAAGTTAGAGAAGTTTTAGGCGTAAAAGATAAATACAAATTAGTAAGTTTGATTTCGTTAGGTTATCCGGACGAGGAAGAACTTAAGAAAATACAAAACATAAAGAAAAAAAGTGTTGAAGAAGTACTTATAATAAAATAAAAACTACAACATGGCAAGTACAAACATACAGAAGATAAAACATGAATTCTCTGCAGGAGGCGTAGTGGTTGATAATAACCAGAATGTTTTGATTATCAAAACCAAAAATTTAAAGAACGAAACAGTTTTTACTTTCCCTAAGGGACATATTGAGAAAAATGAAACTGCGCAAGAAGCAGCATTAAGAGAAGTTGAAGAAGAAACAGGTGTAAAAGCAAGAATTGTAAAAGAATTAACAGATGTTGAATATTGGTTTATTCGCAGTGGTGAGAAGATACATAAGAAAGTAAAATGGTTCTTAATGCAACCTATAGAGAAAAATAGCGTTAAGACAAAACACGAAATTGAAGAAGTATTATGGTACAGATTGGATAAAGCCAAAGATATACTATCCTATGATTCTGATAAAAAGTTAGTAGAACAAGTTTTGAGAATAGTTTCATCGTAATTATTTAAGTTAGGAGATAATAAAACCTATGGATAAAAAACAAGAAAAAAATAAACAAAGTTTTGAACAAGCACTTAAACGGTTAGAAGAAATAGTGAACCAACTTGAGACAGGAGATGTACCTTTGGAAAAATCTATTGAACTTTTTCAGGAAGGAATTGAACTTGTAAACTTTTGTAACCAGAAGCTTGAAGAAGTAAAACATAAAGTTGAAATGGTTGTAAGAACTAAAGAGGGGTTTACTTTAAAACCTTTTAATACGGAAATAAAAGAAGAAAGTTCAACAAAAGAAATACCTGAAGATGAAGATATTACAGATGACAACGAAGAACTGCCGTTTTGAAAAAAAAGTTTTAGAAGATACAAAATGGTTCTCTTGCAAACTTAAGTCTCTCGTTAGTAAATATGTTAATGAGTTACAGCCACAGTACAAAAAATTTATTTTTTACTCTTTATTCCCTGGTGGGAAACGAATAAGACCTTTATTAATGTTTGCTACTGGTGAAATGTTAGGTGTTAATAGAAATAAACTTCTATACCCTGCATGCAGTATAGAACTTATCCATAATTATTCATTGATACACGATGACCTACCATCAATGGATAACGATGATTATCGTCGTGGTAAACTTACTGTACACAAAAAGTTTGGTGAAGCAAACGCTATCCTTACAGGTGACGGATTGTTATCATTAGCGTTTGAAGTGATTTCGGATTGGGGAAATGTTTCATCTAAAACTTGCCTTAAAATAACAAACTTGTTAGCAAATTATATTGGATTTAACGGTTTAATTAAGGGACAACTGATGGATTTGGACAGTAAAATTTTTACAGAAAAAGAAATTTCAAAGAATACAGAAAGATACCTGAATGAACTCGTAGTGAATAAAACCGCTAAGTTAATACAATTATGTATTGTAATACCAGGACTTGTTAAAATGGTTGATAAAAAGAAATTACATATGCTGAATACTATAGGAATAAATATCGGAATTTTGTTTCAGATAACAGATGACCTTATTGACTATGTTTCAGGACAGGATAAAACAAATCTTTCATACCCAAAAGTTTATGGTGTCCAAAGTGTGAGTGAACTTATAAAAACTTTGAAAGTTGAAACAATAAATATTTTAAGACAAAATTTTGATGATGTAAAAAGTGATTATCTTCATTTCTTGATACAAAAAATTGCAGACAGAACACAATAGGTACTTTTAAAACCAATTATGAAACTTATTGATAATATCAACTTTCCGGCAGATATAAAAAAACTTAATTTTAAAGAATTAAAGCAGTTATGTGATGAAATAAGGGAACTAATTGTAGAAACAGTTTCAAAAACTGGTGGACATCTTGCGTCAAATTTAGGCGCGGTAGAACTTACAGTTGCACTACATTATGTATTTGACACTCCAAGAGACAAAATAGTTTGGGATGTTGGACATCAGACGTACGCACATAAGATATTAACTGGTAGAAAAGATGTTTTCCATAAATTAAGACAATACAATGGTATAAGTGGGTTCCCACGAAGAGAAGAATCTGAGTATGACAGTTTTAATGTTGGCCATGCGTCAACTGCGGTTTCTGCAGCGTTAGGTATGGTGGTTGCCCGTGAGTTAAAAGGAGATAATTATAAAGTTATAGCAGTGATAGGTGATGGTTCGCTAAGCGGAGGACTTACATACGAAGGGTTAAACCATGCAGGACATTTAGGCTATGATTTTATTGTTGTATTAAACGACAACGCTATGTTTATATCAAGAAGTGTAGGCGCAATTGCAAAAATGTTGGTTAAATTGTTAACACTTGGCTTAGTTAAAAAGATAGAAACTAAGATAGACAAGTTCTTGCGGAGGATGCGTTACGCAGGACAGGCTATACTACGTGTAGCAAAAAGGTTCAAACTTTTGTTATTCCCTGGAATGTTATTTGAAGAAATGGGTTTTGCATATATTGGCCCTGTTGACGGACACGATATTAAAGAATTAATAGAAGTTTTTAAAAACATTAGTTACTTCAAAGGTCCTGTTGTAGTACATATAGTCACGAAGAAAGGTAAAGGTTATCCACCAGCAGAAACTACACCGGAAAAATACCATGGTGTTGCTCCATTTGATGTATATTCGGGGAAGTTTATAACTAATAATTCAAATAAACAAACTTTTACTGAAGTATTTAGTAAAAGCATAGTTTCTATTGCAAAAGAGAACAAAAAAATTGTTGGTATCACTGCTGCTATGATGGAAGGGTGTGGACTTGAAGAATTTGCAAAATTTTTCCCTGAAAGATTCTTTGATGTTGGTATTGCAGAAGAACATGCGGTAACTTTTGCAGCAGGATTGGCTGTTGAAGGGTTTATCCCTGTATGCGCTATTTATTCTACATTTTTACAACGTGCATTTGACCAGATTATTCACGATGTTGCATTACAAAATTTACATATAATATTTATGCTTGACCGTGCAGGTATTGTTGGAGAGGATGGACCTACACATCACGGTATGTTTGATATTTCGTATTTGAGGTTAATACCTAATATGACAATTTTTGTACCCAAGAATGGTGAGGAATTAAAAAATATGTTTTATACCGCGGTATATCATATCAAAGGTCCGGTAGCGATTAGATATCCTAAAGATTTTATACCTGACAGTGAGGAGATAAATTATGATAAGTATGAAATAGTTGAACCTGCGAAGGCAGAGATTGTTTATGGTGACGAGAATGCATATGTTAAATTTTTAGTCGCTGGACCAAAAGTTTATTTACTGCTTGATGCCGTAAAACATATAAGACACAAATGTTGTATTGTAAACCTTAGATGTGTGAAACCGTTGGATGAAGAACTGTTGAGGAAAATATGTAAAGATATTGTGATAGTAGTAGAAGAAAATACAATTATTGGTGGTGTGTTTTCAGCAATAAGCGAATTTGTTGTAAGAAATGAATTAAAAGCCAGAGTTTATCCAATAGCGATACCTGATGAGTTTCAAACTTTTGGGAAAAAATCTTTAATTGAACAACGAATAGGTTTCTCTGTTGAACATATCGTAAACTTTGTTAACTCTTTCACCTGATATTACCATCTTGCCGACGCGGGGTCGGTTTCCTATTGAAAAATCAGTTAATATCCGACCCCGCGTCGGATTAAGTAAGGGGAACTATGAAGTGGACGGTAGTTGTAAGACCTAAGATAGACATCTCAACAAAAAGGTTTGTTGACGAAATAAAAACGATTGATAGAGATGTTATTGTAAAAGATGTTTATATTTATAAACTTTATTGCTTTTCAGGTAAAGTAAGTTTTAGTAAAGTATACGATATTACAAACACTTTGATTATAGACCCTGTGGTTGAAAATTTTGAGATTTATTCGGAAGTTGAAAAAAGTAGGAAAGAAACTAAAGTAAACATTTGGTACAAACCAGAAGTTTTAGATGTTGAAGCGTTATATGTGCGTCAAGCAATAAAATATATTTTACCAGAGGATAATTTTGAAGTGCATACAGGGAAACGGGTAATATTCATTCCGAGAATAATGGATAAGAAGAAAATAATTCCTATCATAGAGAAAATTTTTATGAATCCGCTTATTCAGACATATGAAATTATTTAATACAATAAACATACTTAGCGCTAATGATAATCAACTGATAGAAATAAGTAAAAGAGGTTTACTTGCTTTATCTCTTGAAGAAATGAAGGCTATAAAAGAATATTTTTCTAAAAAAGGGAGAAATCCTACTGATTGTGAACTTGAAACTATCGCTCAGACATGGTCTGAACATTGTAAACATAAAACTTTAACTTCAGCTGCGACAGTTAAGATTAAAAATGGTAAAAAAGTTGTTGTTAAAAAATATAATAATGTTTTGAAAGAAACAATATTCTATGCAACAGAAAAAATTAACCATCCAGATTGTTTATCTGTTTTTGAAGATAATGCTGGTATCGTACGCTTTGAGAAAAACTATGCTTTAGCGTTTAAAGTTGAAACACATAATCATCCTTCCGCACTTGAACCTTATGGTGGTGCTGCAACAGGTATTGGTGGTGTAATAAGAGATATAATTGGTTGTGGACTTTCAGCAAAACCAATTGCTAACACTGA
>JANXDG010000012.1 GCA_025059805.1 Endomicrobiia bacterium | reverse complement strand
TTGAAGGATAAACTACTTCTTGTGTTGTCTCACATTTTTTGGACATACCTTTTATACTTATTATTGAAAGTTTTTAATGAAAATGTTGCCATTGATGTTTATTTACAGATTTGAGTCAGTACTTATTGTACTTTTCATTGTCCTATCAGTATTTTTCTTTAGCGCTGTTTCACTACTTGCAAAAATTTATTTATTTTCTCTGATACTTTTACTTTTGCTAATCAGATTAGTTGTGACAACAACAATGCAAGATACATCTGCGATATACACTAAATCACTTTTAGGATTAGTTTTACTTTCCTATTTGTATCTAAACAGCAATATCGCAAAAATACCTTTTGAAGCAAAAGTTGAATACTTGAACTTTAATTTATACATAGCAACATTTTTGCTATTTTCTTTACTACAAGCGCGAGGTTTAAATAGAGAAATAAAAATAAGCTTTTTGATAATAACTACAGTATTGTTTTTACTACGAATTTTGCTTGGCGAAAAAATTGTTTATTTTTTTGTTTACAATCCTAACATACTTGCTGGAACTTGTTTAGCAATAACATTATATATTGTAGGCGATGTAGTGGAAAAAAAAGAAATAGGTTTTACTGAGATTACTATTTTGTTTATGTCAGTTTTATTATTGATACTGTCGGGAAGTTATTCGTCCATATTTATAATGATAGCTTTATTTTTATATTCTATTTTTAAAACTAAACATCTTGCGATCTTAGTGATCGTATCTATAGCCATTATTGGAATATTTTTAAACTTTACAAGTGTTGTAGATAGATTGATATGGAACGTGATCGGAATAAAAGTTTGGCTTAGAAATATTTTTTTTGGTGTAGGTCTTGGCAATTTTAAATTTTTATATCCGACATATTTAAAAGATATCAATGTGTTACCATCAACAGCTACAATTTTTGTGCATAATTATTTCATAAACTTATTGTCCGAAATTGGGTTTGTTGGTATTTTGATTTTTTTACTGCTTGTGTATGCGGTATTAAAACAGAGAGATAGAGATTATGCGTATATCTATCCTGTTTATGGTATGTTAGCACACAATTTAGTTGATTATAATTTGTTGATTCCTCAGAATGGCATACTTTTTTTTATGTTTCTTGGGTTAAAAACTTGGAAAACACAGTTTTTTTCACGAAATGGTGGCACAAAAAGATTTTTTAACACCATATGTTTTTTAGGTATTCTGATAACAATATTTGGTCTTTTTAGTTGCTTTAAATTACAAAAAATTTTTAATATTATTAGCTCTGATAAAATTGAAGAAATTAAAAAAATCGTTAGTTCTGACGAAACTTGCTGGTATGCATGGAAAAAACTTGCAATTAAAGCTATGGTATCAGGTAATACCGTTGAGGCAGAAGATATGTTTATTAAAACAATTCAAACAAATCCATACGAAGCAGACAGTTATTTTTATCTCGCAGTAATTTCTTTTAAAAATGGATATAGACAAAAAGCTTATCAGTATTTAAAAACTGTTGTTTTGTTACAGCCAAGATTATCAGGTCGTTACATTCGTATGTTTAAAAATTTTGTTATAAACACTAATTAATTAAAGGATATGATTTTTTTTCTTTTATGTGCATATAACGAAGCGAGAAATATCGTTGAAGTAATAAATAAAATAAGAAACATATTTTATCATTATAATTATCAAATCGTTGTTGTAAACGATGGTTCTACTGACGAAACATTACAAGTGTTAGAAGAAGTCAAAAATAGTGATTTAACAATCATTTCACATAGCCAAAACTTAGGATTAGGTGCAGCGATGAGAACAGGATTAGATTATATAATGAAAGTGATAAATTTTAAAAACGATGTAGTTGTTACTATGGATGCTGATAATACACATCCTGTAGAAATTACGAAATTTATGTTAGAAAAATTCTCCTCAGGTGCTCATTTAGTAATAGCGTCACGATACTGTCCTGGTGGGAAACAATACGGAGTTGAATTTTATCGCAAATTATTATCTTTTGTTGCACGGGTTGTGTTAAGTATTTTATTTCCGTATCATAATTTGCGGGATTATACATCTGGTTATCGTATGTATTCAGGAGAAATTTTGAAATTGTTGATGTTACGATATGGTAAAAATTTTATTACACAAAAAACTTTTGCAGTCCAACTTGAACTGCTTATAAAACTTTTAATGTTTAAACCTAATCTTTACGAAGTTCCTTTAAACTTAGAATATTACAAAAAATATGGAAAAAGTAAATTAAAAATTATAAAAAACGTTTTGGCCTACATTATCTTAATTTTTCAACTGAAACTGTCAAGTTAAATATTATGTCAACAAAATATGTTTTAGGTATAGATATTGGTGGTACAGAGACAAAGATTGGTGTGGTCAAGTATGATACCAGTACAAAGAGTTACGCTTTACAAGAGTGTTTTATACTGACCACAGTCAAGGGCAATGTTGGTTTAACAATAGAAAATATAAGACGAACAGTTAACGAAATATGTAGTAGATATGGTAAACTAACCCATTGTGGTGTTGGTGTTGCGGCGTTGATAAACTTTAGAGACGGTGTTGTGGTAAACGGTCCAAATCTTGGTTGGGTAAATATAAATCTCAGGAGTAAGTTGGAACAAGAGTTGAAACTTAATGTTATCATTGATAATGATGCTAACCTTTCAACATTAGCTATATATCACCACGAGGTCAAAAAGAAATATAAAAAAGTAGATAGTATGGTATGTCTTACGCTTGGTACAGGTATTGGCGGAGGGATAATACTAAATGGTGATCTTTTTCATGGCAATCCTTACAGTGCTGCAGAGTTAGGACATATAACTATGAATATTGACGGTGGAATATGTGGCTGTGGTAATACGGGTTGTATTGAACGTTATGTTGGTGCGCGTTGGTTCATCGCTGAGATAATAAAAGAACTCAAGATTGACAAGCCAAAAACAGTTATTTATGAATTAGTTGAAAACAACTTGAACAATTTAACTCCAAAAATTTTATATTTAGCAGCAGAAAAAGGAGATAAGTACGCATTGGTTCAATGGCAACGTTATGGTAAACTTCTCGGGATAGGTATTTCTACTCTGGTTAATATATTTAGTCCAGAAGTTATTGCTTTTACTGGTGGTGTTTCACTCGCACATAAGTATTTTTTGCCATATCTAAAAAAAGAAGTGGAAAGACGTGTCTGGCCCGTGCTAAGGAAGAAAAATAATCCTTCACCATTGATTAAAGATTTAAAATATCACATTGCCGCAGGACAGAATTACGGTGTGTTAGGAGCTGGGATACTCGCAGTGCGTACTTTCCTATGAACAAGCTTTTCTTTTATGTACTGGCTTTATCTTTTTTTTGTAACATTTTTTCCCTAATACCTATCTTTGGTGACGAGCTTATCCTAGAGGCAGAATCTGTTTCTTATGACAGAAAAAATAACAAAGTATATGGTGATAAAAATGTAAGGATTAAATATAAAAATTTACTTCTAGAAACCGATTCGTTAATTTATGATTTAGATTTAAATAAAATATTCATATCTACGGACTGTTTTTTAACATTTTCTGAGAATCGTCTTTTTGCAAAAAATTTAGAATATGATGTTAACACAGAACAAATTGTTATTAAAGATTTTTACGGATTTTATTCACCTTATTATAGTTACAGTTCAATCTGTGTTGTCAAAGAAGAAGTACAAGTATTATCTGATGCAAAAGTTACACATTGTAATCTAAAACAGCCACATTATTATTTTAAATCAAAAAAAGTTATAGTTTATCCTAAAGAAAGAATAAAATTAGAATCGCCATCACTTGTGGTAAGAAGTTTTCCTGTTTTATGGTTGCCATATTATGAAGTATCACTAAAACCTAGACAGGATTATTTTATCTTAGAGCCAAGTTATGAAAATGAACGCGGTATAATAATAAAAGCGAAGTACGGAAGAAAAATTTCGGATTCTACTGACCTTGCTATAATAACTGATAGTTCTTCAAGACGGTTAGGTTTAGGTTCAGAATTTAAATATAAGTATGACAAACATAATGGAATAGTTTATTTGTATTCTGTGAAAGAGTTTGATACAGATTTAACACGATGGAATATCAGGGTTAATAATAATCATGGATTAAGCAAGCACTGGTCTTTAAAAACTAATGTTGAATTTATAAGTGATGAACAGTTGTACTATACTTATGATAAAGAGAACTGGTTTATAGTTAAACGCGAGATAAATTCTTCAGTTTCAGTATCTCGTGATACACAGAAGAATACATTAAGGGTTTCATACATTCGTAATGATAAATATGATGATGTTAAAGAAAAATTTGTAAATGGTTATTACCAAACACCAGTAGATTTTGTGTTATACCCAATTGACATAGGTAAATTTAAGATTTCAGAAAATGTTAAAATTGTTCCAACTTTTATAGAATCATCCACATACTATAATGTATTGTCAGAAAATAATATATCAATTATGTATCCGCTAAGATTAAGTAAATTTGTAACACTGTCTCCGTCAACAAGATGGAAAGCATTATTTGAGAAAAGTTCAGCATATGAAGAGTTAAGGTATTATAATGTTTACTCTTTAGTTTTACCTTTAAGATATACGCTTGGTAGATATGGAAGTATGGATATAAGTCACAATTATGAAATACGTTCTTTAGATAACAGCTTAAATATCTCTACAAATGTTGTTAACAACAATTTATCATTACGCACTGATTTTTATTACAAAAAGATGTTCGCAAAAATTTCTACTTCATATGATTTTCTTGTAAAGAATGCACTTAATTGGTACAATTGTTTTCGTCCATTTAATGTAAATTTCGGTATTTCTTATAATTACTTTGGGTTTAATACGAATATTTCATATCTTCTTGCTGACAATATTATACGTGATATTCAGATCACTGCTGACTATGCTTTAACTAATAACAGTTATGTTTCAATAGGTTATGGTAGAAATTATTATCAACAAGAGTTGCACTTTGTTACACCGTCGGTTAGTATTTATATACCTAATAATCTTCAGTTCAAATTACGTTCTGCTTTAAGTGTTAGAAAAGATAAAACAGAAATACTAAATAATAACATAGAGTTATACAAAGATTTACATTGCTGGGAAGCAAAAATTTTTTGTAATGTAAGAAAAACATTGTCAGCAAAAGATTCTTACATATATGAACTCGGCGGGTTTATAGGACTAAAATTTAAACCGTATGTAGGCACTGGCGGTGTAATATCCGAAGTTGATAAACGTTATTTCCCATGGCGGGAATAGTTTTTGTTGTTGACAAATAAAATAAAATTTTGTAATAAAATTTATCTTTCATAAATCTCCTCTCTATCAACGGTATGATACGAATCCAAAACATAACAAAAACTTTTGGTAATATTACAGCATTAAATAATGTTTCGTTTGACATACCGGATAACCAAATTTTGGGTTTATTAGGACCAAATGGTGCTGGGAAAACAACATTGATGCGTATTATTACTGGATATTTAAACCAAGACTCTGGCAAGGTGTTAATTGACGACAAAGAAGTTACACCTGACAATATAGAAAGCAAACAGATAATAGGTTACCTACCAGAGAACAATCCGTTATATGATGATATGAATGTTTATGAATACTTGAAATTCATTGCAGAAACCAGAGGTGTCAATAATGAAAGAATAAAAGAAGTTGTTGAAGTCTGTCATCTTAAAGATGTAGTTTTACGAAATTTATCTGAACTTTCAAAAGGGTACAGGCAAAGGGTAGGTTTTGCCGCTGCTATTATTCATAATCCGAAAATACTTATACTTGATGAACCAACTGCTGGACTTGACCCTAACCAAGCACATGAAGCTAGACAGTTAATAAAAGAATTTAAAAAAGATAAAATTGTTGTAATCTCAACACATATACTATCAGAAGTTGAAGAAATTGCAGACCGTGTAGTAATTATAAATAAAGGACAGATTGTTGCAGAGGGTAATATTGATGAGTTACATAATTTAGTTTTGAAACGGAACGTTGTGCGTTTTGGTGGTAAGTTTGACAGAGATTTAATTAAATATTTACCTGCGGTATTAGGTGGAATTTATAGAATAACTTTAGTGTCAGAAGAAAACGGAATACAAGAATATGAAATAGAGACAGAAACTGATACCGATATAAGGGAACAACTGTTTGACCTTGCTTTAAAAGAAAACTGGCGCGTGGTTGAGTTGCATAGGATATCAGTCTCACTGCAGGATATATTCAGAGAGCTTACTAAGGACAAAAATTAATATGAGAATTACTTATATACCAATAATTATTAAAAAAGAGTTAAAATTATATTTCAACTCGCCGATAGCTTACATTGTTATAGTTATTTTTTTAATAATTTCAGGATTTTTTTATTCACGACCGTTGTTTGTTCAAAACTTTGCAACTTTGAGATATTATTTTGAATTATTACCTTTATTTCTTTTATTTTTTGTCCCTGCGGTTACTATGAGAATTTATTCAGAGGAGTATAAAACCGGTACTATTGAAATAATGTTTACTTTGCCTTTCAATAAATTGGAGATACTACTTGGTAAATACTTAGCATCTACCTTGGTAATACTTTTAGCTATGGCACTTACATTACTGTATCCTTTTAGTTTAATATTCCTTGGCAGATTAGATATTGGTGCGACAATTGCTGGATATTTAGGTACTGTATTTCTATGTTTGTTTTATACAAGTGTAGGTGTGTTTAGTTCAAGTTTTACAAAAAACCAAGTTGTAAGTTTCATTGTTACATTTTTTATACTATTTATATTTTTTATTTTAGGGAAAATAAGTATGTTTATACCAGCGGCTATTTCTTATGCTGGGATAGATTTACATTATGAAAATTTTATTCGTGGAGTGGTTGATTTCCGTAGTGTTGTATTTTTCATATCGTTATCTATGCTGTTTTTGTATCTAACCTATTTATCAACTTCTAAAGAAAAATGAAAAAAGTAAAACCGTTATACATAAACATCTTGCTTGCAATTTTGACAGTGATAATAATAAATCTTGTTTTTTATTTTGGTTTTTTAAGGATTGATCTTACTGCAAATAGAATTTATTCGTTGTCAAAACCGTCAAAAAAATTAGTTTCAAAGTTTGATGATAAAATACTAATTCGTGCTGTGTTTAGTAAAGTTTTACCAGAACAGTTTAAATTTGTACGTATGTATGTTGAAGATATACTTAAAGAATATAGGACATACTCTCGTGGGAAAATAAAGTTTGAGTTTATAGATCCGCAACAGCCAAAAGCTAAACTTTCAGAAAATGATGTTATCTCAATGGGGATTTATCCAATAGAATTTACTGTTCTTGAGAAAGATAAGTTTGAAGTAAAGAAAGGATATATGGGTATCGCAATGTTGTATAGGGACAGGAAAGAAGTTATACCTGTAATAAATAATATAGAAACTTTAGAGTACGACATAACAACTGCGCTTAAACGTTTGACTATAAAAGAAAGAAAAGCAATAGGTATAGTAAACAATCACAGATGTAATACTTTAGATAGTGAAGAATTGTCAAGTTTTAAATTACAAATTTCAAAATTGTATGATTTTAAACCACTACAGATATCATCGGATACATTAAAAAATGTTGAAGGTTTGCTTATTGTTTCACCGAAAGAAAATTTTGATAATAAAGAACTTTTTTGGTTAGACCAGTATATACTTTCTGGCAAACCCGTGGCGTTTTTGCTTGACAGGTATGATGTTAGTTTACAAAACTTTTGGGCAATGAAGATAAATAGTAACATTTTTGATTTTATATCACATTATGGCATTGAAATACTTGATGGGCTCGTTGCTGATTATCAATGTCAAAAAGTTTCATTAAGGACACAACAAGGATTCTTTGTTATTACAAACATTGTTGACTATCCATTTATTCCAGTGATTACAAAATTTAATAATACACATCCTTTGGTTAAAGATCTCAGTCGTGTTGATCTACCGTTTGTTTCAGCTCTAAGTGTAAAATCAGGATTACAAGGTGTAAGTTACACAATACTTATGGAAACATCAAAGTATAGTTTTCTAAAGAAAGATGTATATACTGTAAATCCTTTATCTGTAGATTTTACAATGTCAAAAGATGCACAAAAAGGACCTTTTATAGTAGGGTTAGAACTAAAAGGTAAGTTCAAAAGTTATTTTGCTGACGAAGATAAGTTTAAAAACTTACAACTTAATATTTCTGATAGGTTAACAGAAGCAAAACAGGATGCAAGAATATTAATAATTTCTACCTCAAAATTTGTTGATCGCGAGACAGGTCTTTTAGGTAATATAATTGACTACATTGCTCAAGAAAGTGACCTTTTAGCTATACGAAGTAAAGATGTTACACCGCCACCACTTAAAGCTGTATCACAGACAGTTAAACTGCTATATAGATATTTTATTATGTTTGTTCCTGCAATAATTGTTGTTTTAGCAGGGTTATACAGATGGTATTATAGAAAAAATTTAGTAGTACCAGTATGAAAAAATATATTATATGGACGTTAGTACTCATAGTTCTTATAAGTTATTTAATCTTACGTAATGTAATTACGCTATACAGGCCTAAACAGCCACTTAAAAATAAAGAAATTTTACAAATAGAATATACTGATAGAAATAAGAAAAACGTAATTATTAAAAAAGAAGATAACAACTGGTATGTTATTACTGCTAATGGTAAGTACAAAGCAGATGTTGAAAAAATTAAATCGTTGATTGATAAACTTAACAAGTTTGAACTTCTTGAATTGGTTTCTCGTAAAAATGATAACTATCAAGAATATGATCTTTCAGAAGATAAAGCCGTAAAGGTGAAACTTTCGTTGAAACAGAAACCGTTAAATTTTGTAATATGGCTAGGTAAAACAGGTGGGTTTACTTACGACGAGGTTTACGCTCGTATAAATAATAAACCAGAAGTTTATATTACACGAAATTTGTCAAAATATGAATTCCAAAATAATTTTTACGACTTCTGTGACCGTACAATTTTAAAGTTTTCGTCTGAAGAAACAAACTATGTTATTGCTCGTATAAACAATAAAAATTTAGAGTTCAAGAAGGAACTAAAAGATGGTACTACTGTTTGGTTTAATGTTAAAACTGGCAAAAAGTTGGATATTACAAAGATAGATAATTTGCTTAAAAATTATTCTGAACTAATTTCTGATATCATTCTTGAGCAGAACGAGTGCGACATTTCAAAAATTAAAATTTTAACAGAACTAAAATTATATTTTGCTGATGGTACTGAAATTATGTTAAACCTTTATGATAAAATAACACTTGCAACTGAATCCTCACCTGTTCATCCCGTGAAGATAAAAATTCTTACTACCAAAGGTGCTGCTATAAAAAGTATTGGTGAAGAAGAATATATCTATGGATTATATGAATATAGATATAAAAACATTGTTGATGAACTCACCTCACTTTAGTATAATACTTCTCTAAAATTGTTTTTTTCTAATAGTTGCTTTTCTTATGGTATTTTTATATTTTTAACTTTATAAATCTCTTTAAAAAAATTGGATAGAAAAAATGAAAGAAAAAATTTTTATATTTGACACAACATTACGTGATGGTGAACAATCGCCAGGTGCGTCATTAACACCACAACAAAAACTTGAAATAGCGTTACAACTTGAACGTTTAGGTGTTGATATTATAGAAGCGGGATTTCCAATAGCATCCTCAGGTGATTTTGAAGCAGTATCGCTTGTTGCAAAGAACATAAAGAAGTGTCAAGTTGCAGCGCTAGCCCGTGCAAAAAAAGAAGATATTGACACAGCATATTCCGCGTTAAAGTTTGCTAAGAATCCAAGAATACATACCTTTATTGCAACATCTGATATTCATATTAAATACAAGCTTAGAATGACTAAAGAAGAAGTATTAGAAACTGCAGTTGACGCAGTCAAATATGCAAGAAAGTTTACTGACAACGTTGAATTTTCCTGTGAAGATGCAGCAAGGTCAAATTTAGATTTTATGTGTAAAGTTATTGAAGAAGTAATAAAAGCAGGTGCTAAAGTCATAAACATTCCTGACACTGTTGGATATTCAATACCTGAAGAGTTTGGTAATTTAATTAAACAAATAAAAAACAGAGTGCCAAATATTGATAAAGCGATAATCTCGGTTCATTGCCATAATGATTTAGGTTTAGCAGTGGCAAATTCTATCTCTGCTATAATCAACGGTGCAAGACAGGTTGAGTGTACAATAAACGGTATTGGTGAACGTGCAGGGAACGCATCGTTGGAAGAAATTGTTATGATTATAAAAACGAAACAAAGGTATCCTATGTTACAAAAATTTTATACAGATGTTAATACTAAAGAGATTTATCATACAAGCAGGTTAGTTTCAAACCTTACAGGTATAGTTGTCCAACCGAACAAAGCCATAGTTGGAAGGAACGCTTTCAGGCATGAATCTGGGATACATCAAGATGGTGTCATTAAAAAGCGGCAAACCTACGAAATTATAAAACCTCAGGATGTAGGTGTACCGTCAAGCGAACTTGTGTTAGGTAAACATTCAGGCAGGCACGCGTTAGAAAAACGTTTAGTTGAGTTAGGATATAAAGTTAGCAAGAAAATTTTAGATAGAATTTTTGTTAAGTTTAAATCTTTAGCAGATAAGAAAAAATATGTATTTGACGAAGATATCATAGCACTTGTTAACGAAGAATTAGGCAAAGGTAGGCAACAGTTTGTAGAGTTAAATTATTTTCATATAAACTCAGGCAGTGGTGTTTTACCGACAGCTACAGTTGAACTTAAAATAAGGTCTAAACTAAAAATTATGACGTTTCGTGAAGCAGAGTTTGGTGACGGACCTGTTGATGCTGCATATAAAGCTATAGATAAAATTCTTTGTAATGTCTTCAATTTAAAAACAGTACCAAAACTTGTTGACTACCAACTTAAAGCAATATCTTCAGGTAAAGATGCACAGGGTGAAGTTATTGTAAGGTTTGAATATGACCACGAAATTTCTACAGGGAGAGGTATATCAACAGATATTATTGAAGCAAGTATAAAAGCATATATATCTTGCTGGAACAATTTTTTGATAAAACAAGAAGTTACAAATAAAATAAAGATTTCTCTTTAATTTAGCCATAGCTGATGCTGGGTCTGTAATTAACTGGTTTTTTAATAAGAAACCGACCCCGCGTCGGATTGGGGTTATATTATGAAAACGTATCCGCAAACTATAACACAAAAAATTATAGCAAAACATTGTGGGAAACAATATCTTGACGAAGGCGAGTTTGTATTAGCCAATGTTGACCTCGCTTTAAGTAACGATGTTACCACACCTTTAGCAATAAAACAGTTTTATAAAATGTTTGAAGATATATCTGAACCGAAACTGTTTAATAAAAACAAAGTTGTGATTGTTATGGACCATTTCACACCAAACAAAGACATCCCTGCTGCAGAACAAAATAAGTTCACAACTGATTTTGCACGAAAGTTTAAAATTAAACATTTTTATTCAGGCGGGTGTGCTGGTATTGAACACGCATTACTGCCAGAGCAAGGTTTAGTAAAACCTGGCGATTTGGTTATTGGTGCGGATTCTCACACTTGTACTTATGGTGCGTTAGGTGCGTTTTCTACAGGTGTTGGTTCTACAGATTTAGCCGCGGTGTGGGCTTTAGGTAAAATCTGGCTTAAAGTACCACAGACAATTAAAATAGTTTATTATGGTAAACTTAACAAAAACGTTTTTGGTAAAGATTTAATTCTTGCAACAATAGCTAAGATTGGTGTTGACGGTGCAAATTATAAAACTATAGAACTTACTGGCGAAGTTATAAAAAAACTTAGTATTTATAGTAGGTTTACGATGACAAATATGGCAATAGAATGTGGTGCAAAAAATGGTATTATAGAACCTGATGATGTAACATTAAAATATCTAAAACAGGTTTATGGTTCACAGTTTACAGTTCCAAGTTGGTTAAAAAGTGACAAAGATGCAAAATATGAACAAGTTATTGAGATAGATTGTAGTAAAATTTATCCACAAGTTGCGTTGCCACATTTACCATCAAACAGTGTCAATGTAAAAGATTTGAACAAAAAAATTTATATAGACCAAGTAGTGATAGGTTCCTGTACTAACGGATGGTATGAAGATTTATATCTTGCAGCAAAAGTTTTAAAAGGTAAAAAGGTAAATCCTAATGTAAGATGTTTGATTTTCCCTGCCACACCTAAGATTTATATGGAAGCTGTGAAAAACGGTTTAGTTGAAATATTTTTGAACGCAGGATGTGTTGTTAACCCGCCTACTTGTGGTCCCTGCCTTGGTGGACATTTAGGAATTTTAGCTGAAGGTGAAAGAGCCGTTGCTACAACAAACAGAAATTTTATAGGTCGTATGGGACACACAAAAAGTGAAGTTTATCTTTCAAACCCAGTAGTTGCAGCATATTCTGCAATAAGAGGATATATTGCTGAGAGTTAAAAAATTTAAATCCAAGGTGGGCCACAGATAGTTGTTTATAAAAATTATATTTATTTTTCAGCCTGATTCCGACCCCGCGTCGGAATGTCGGTATAATTGTATTTTCTTAAATATTTTAGCAACAATTGGAAATCTTTTGGCAGCGGTGCTTGAACTGTAATGTTTTGTTTTTTTCTAAAATGGTAGAATGAAATTTTGTATGAATGTAAAGCAGTTCTTTGGATAATAGGTTTTTCAGGTTCATTTTTTTTAAACTTAAAATTGATTTTTATTTCGGAAAGAAAAAATTTATCTTTTCCACTGTAAAGCGAATCAGCAACTAAGGGGTAGCCAATTGTCGCAAGATGTATTCTTATTTGATGTCTTCGTCCAGTGATAGGTTTTGCCTCTATTAAAGTATAATTTTTAAATCTTTCTAATACTTTGTATTCAGTAATTGATGGTTTACCTTCAGAGAAATCTATTTTTACTTTTTGTGGATCATTTTTATTCTCGCCAATAGGTAGGTTAATTTTATCTTCATCAATAGGGATTACGCCATAGGTTATTCCGAGATAAATTTTTTCTACTTTACGGTGAAAAAATTGTTCAACTATTTCTTTATGTGCAAGTTCGTTCTTTGCAAAAATTATTGCTCCTGAGGTTTCCTTATCCAACCTGTGCACAACAAAGATTTTGTTATATTTTGCTTCCAAGATTTGTTGTAAGTTCGGAAGGAAGATATCATACCTGTCAGGTATTGTAAGTACACCTGGTTGTTTGTTTAAAACAACATAATCTTGATCTTCGTATATTATTACTTCTGTATCACTCATTATTTTAAGATAACAAAAAATTCAATAAAATGCAACAAATTATTTTTTTACTCTACTGTTGACAGGATAAATTTTTATTTTATATTATTAACAAAATACTCTCTATGAAAATAGGGAACAAACACTGTGAATTTATTACTCTTTTTGTGATTTATAATCTTCTACAACCATTTATCCTGCATAATTTAGTGACAGATGTTTTGCTCTCTGATAAAAACTATCCTAACTATATTAATTAAAAAGTGTGATTTTTGTCACATTGTATTGTTTTACCATTCAGTTTTTTGAAATTAATTATATATAAGAAGACTAATCAATAAAGGAGGATTTTTTTATGGGAAAATTATCCAAATATTTAGCATTACTAATAAGTTTTTTACTGTCGCTACTGTTATGTAACAAAACTTTTGCAACAACACCACATACAATTACTGTAGATGCTTCTTTAACTGACTGGCACGAAGATGAAAAACTCGGTACTTCATTTGGACAGTTTTATTTCACCTGGGATGAAAATTATTTTTATTTTGCGTATGACCGTACACAAACTTTTTCAGAGAATGAAATTTTGTGGATATATATTAGTAGTGTTGTACCAACTTCAACCTGGGGAACTTTTACATCTTCAAATGTTGCAGGAACACATACACTGCCTTTTAGAGCAGGATATTGTTTTTCATATAGAGTAAATAATGAAACACAACAATTTATATTACTAAGATATAATGGTACCACTTGGGAAGAAAGAACTTTTAGTGG
>JANXDG010000013.1 GCA_025059805.1 Endomicrobiia bacterium | reverse complement strand
ATGAAATATAATTTTACAATCTGAGATTTGTAGTTTTTTTAATATACTTGGTGTTTCATCAGTTGAACCATCATCAACTATTATTATCTCTTTACTAATACCAAAGTCTGTTTTTAATACTTTATCAACCACAGCAAGAATTGTTTTTTCCTCGTTATATACTGGTATGATTATTGAAAGTTTCATAATAATTTAGTTATCTAGTCATTTAGTTGTTTAGGAGTTTAGGAGATTTTCTTAATTATTTCATTGAAAGTTTCACAAAACTGTAATGCAACTTTTTGCCATGTATATTTTTCTTCTATAAGTTTCCTTCCGTCTGTTGCAAGTTTAAGATAAAGTTTTTCGTCTTCAAACAAAAGTTTAATTTTTTCTACAAACTCTTGTGGTGTATCTGCTATTAAGATATTTTCAGAATCTTTAAGTTCGGGAATACCTTCAGCTGCAATTGAACTAACAACAGAAGGTGTTCCCATTGCAAGCGATTCTAAAATTTTATTTTTTATCCCTGAACCACTTATCATTGGAGATATGTTTATCTTACATTTTACAATATATTCTCTTATATCTTCAACATATCCTGTAATAATAATACTTGTATCATTTTTTACATATTTTAATATTTTTTTTGGTGGGTTAGGTCCAACTATAAAAAATTTAACTTGTGGCAATTCTTCCTTCAAAAGTGGATATATTGATTCTAAAAAATACAAACATGCATCTATATTTGGTTTGAAACTCATTATTCCACGAAAAAGTAAACTATATGGTTCTTCAACAAAATTTGTATTAAATTTATAATAAAAATACTCAACATCAACACCGTTAGGTATAACCTCTACCTTGGCAGGGTCAACATTTGATTTTTCAACAAGCCATTCTTTATCTTTTTGTGCAACAACTGTGATTTTGTCAAACAAAAATTGTAGTTTATTTTCAAACTTCAACAATTTTTTATACTGGATAAACCAATAAAATTTAGCAAATAAATTTTTTTCTAAAACAAAATTTCTATAAAACAACATACTTACTGCGTCGTGGTAATGTAAAATTGTTGGCAAGTGGGTTTTTAATTTTTCTTTATATCTTACTGTTGTAAAAAAATCAAAAAAGATAACATCTATCTTTTCTAAAGAAAGAACATCTTTTAGCTTTCTTAATAGTTTTTTTGAATAAAATTGATAAACATTATATGGTTGGCTACCAAATAAAGTTAACAAAATTCGTTTAACAATGTTTTTAGATATATTATGTTCAACCACTATTATTTTTTCACAAAAATTTTTAAGTATGTCAATGTATTTTTTTTCCTCTTCTTTTATAAAACTTAAAAGTATTATTTTATGTCCTAACAAATTAAATTCTTTTATAAGATTAAACACAGGCATTTTTATACCTTCATCAGGCGGGTAAGGAAAAAAAGTAGAAATTAATAAAATCTTCATCAGTATATTTTTATTTTCCTAAATACAAACTCGTTGCAACCTGTATTTTTTGCACGAAGAATACTAAATATTGTTGGTGTATAATTTTCTTGAGGTAATTTTTTTACTTCTTTAGTAAGTATAAATCCTTTATTTTCAACAAAGTTTTTTACTTCATCAAAACTTGCATATTCGTATGGAAACCCACCAAGCCAATCTATAGCGTCATAAAAAACATGCATTGACCTTTCCCTATAGAGATTTAAAGTTTTATTCTTTAACATATAACCTATACATACAAAACTTCCATAAAGAAGACCAAGGATAGGTTGTAAAATTGGTTGTTCGTTATAAAATTTTTTTATTAACCACCATATATGAGATATCGGTGTTTTATTATATATTGCAAGTATTAAAACTCCATCTATCCCTACTATTTTACAAACATTTTCTATAGCTTTCCACATATTACCTGTATGATGTAGTACGCCCCAACAATATACTATATCACCAACATTCTTAAATTTTTCCACTAAATTATCGTCTAAAATATCCGCTTGAAGAATTGTTCATTCAACATCAGATGGCAATAAATACTTAAATTTTTCTTTCAACAATTTTGTCGTTTGGACACTTTGTATATCATAGTCAAAACTTATAACTTTTCTACATCCTAATAATATCGCACTTAATGAAAATATACCACTGCCACAACCTACATCTATAAAAGTTTTACCTTTATAAGATCTTTCATCTAAGTATTTTAATAAACTATCTTTTGCTTGAAAAATAGTTTTTATATTTACTACATTTTTAACATAACGAAACCAGTTTAACCCGAAATTAAACTTCATAAGTGAAGAAGAGCTAACAAGGTGAGATCAAAAAACCTATTTTTTAACTTTAAGTTGTGTTTGTTCTGTATCTTCAGATGTTTGTTGTTGAACAAATTTTTTACGTATAGCAGTTTCAATCTCTTGAACTAATTGTAGGTTATTTTTTAAGAAATTTTTTGCTTGTTCTCTACCTTGTCCTAATTTTTCATTTTTATATGTAAACCAGGACCCTGCTTTTTCTATAATACCTTCCTCTACAGCTGTATCTAATAAACATCCAACCCTGTCAATACCAGTATCAAAATAAAACTCGTATGTAGCTTCTTTAAACGGTGGTGCAACCTTGTTTTTTGCAACTTTAACTTTTACCCAATAACCAATCACATCATCACCTACACGAATTGCATCACCTCGTCTTACATCAAGCCGTACAGAAGAATAAAACTTTAATGCTAACCCTCCAGGTGTGGTCTCAGGTGAACCAAACATTACACCTATTTTTTGTCTTATTTGGTTAATAAAAATAATAATTGATTTTGACTTACTTACAGCAGAGGTAAGTTTTCTTAACGCTTGCGACATAAGCCGTGCTTGAAGACCAATCTGTGCCTCACCCATCTCTCCCTCTATTTCTGCTTTAGGGACAAGTGCTGCAACAGAATCTATAACAATAACATCCATAGCATTGCTTCGCACAAGTCGTTCTGCAATTTCTAACGCTTGCTCACCATAATCAGGTTGAGATACATAAAGCTCTGCTACATCCACACCAAGACGTTTTGCAAAATCAGGCGTGAACGCATGTTCAGCATCTATCATTGCAGCGAAACCACCTTGTTTTTGTGCCTCTGCTGCAATGGTTAAAGCAAGCGTCGTCTTACCAGATGCTTCAGGACCAAATATCTCTATTACTCTTCCTCTTGGAACTCCACCCACACCTAACGCTAAATCCAGTGATAAAATACCTGTAGGGATAACCTCTACAGCAAGTGTTTTCTTCTCACCAAGTTTAACTATTGCTTCCTTCCCATATTCTTTCTCAATCTGTGATATTGCTAATTGTAATGCTTTAAGTTTTTCCTCTTTTGACATAATTCATACCTCCAAATTAAGGATTTTAATACTCAATATAATTGTCTTTAACAAACTTAGACCACCACGAATTATATTCCTCTTCTGTTGCAATATGAATCTCAATAAACTGGTTAAAATCTATCTGTTTTCTAATTTCAAAATTAAGATGATGTACCTCTTCAACTGAACCAATCTGAGGAATAACTATCAGAATATCAATATCACTATTTGCATTCATCTGATTTTTAACATATGAACCAAAAAGTATTACTCTGAAATCTTTAAACTTTTGTTTCAAAAATTCTTTTATTTTATCTAAATATATTTTAAGATTTTCAACAGTCTCATCTTTTTGCTTTTTCCGTTCAACTAAAATATCAAAATAGTTCATAATTCCAATATTGATTTTAATTTCTTTACAAATTCAAACATCTTATCTATTTGTCTTTTTGTAAACTCTTAATGTAAATTTCTTACTTACCGTTTCAACAATATCGCAACAAACAATGTCAACCACGAAGTAAATATTAATCCTATAACCCAATTGAATTTCTTATCTATCAACTCAAACCGCCTGTCTATTGATTCAAACCGCCTATCTATTGATTCAAACCGCCTGTCTATAGATTCAAATCGCCTATCTATCGACTCAAACCGCTTATCTATTGATTCAAACCTCTTATCTATAGATTCAAACCTACGATCTATACGAGCTTCTAACTGTGTCAATCGTTGATCAATAGTTACCTCCAAATGGTCAATACGT
>JANXDG010000006.1 GCA_025059805.1 Endomicrobiia bacterium | reverse complement strand
ACATAATCATAACGGCATGAATAAAATGGAAATATAAATTGCGTCCAAAACATCCGAAAATAATCTCCAAAAAAAGTTTTTAGTTTAACAGTTAGGAGTTGAGAATTAATAATTTGAAATAAATTATTTATTTTATTCTCTACAGTTCTGTTTTTATCCGCGTCCAGCTGTTCGTTAAACTTCTTTTTTTTAAACTTCAAACTGTGAACTATAAACTGCGAACTATGAATTATGAATTTCAACACTTGTTTAATGTTTTCTTTTTTTACATCAATAAAATGTTTTGGATATAAAGTATATACATCAAACTCAATATTAAGCTCAGGCTTACTATACACATATTTTGCAAATTCATTTATAAAGTTTATAATAAAAGTATCAAATCCAGAACCTGCTTTATTTGAAACTCGTATTGCGTTAAATGCAATTTTCATATTTTTTCTCTATATTTTCCTAACCACATATAATAAATACATATTAAAAAAATATGGACCAAAAAAATCAAAAAATTTCTTTAATATTTTACCAAATATATTTAATTCTGTTAAACTTTTATTTCTCATCATAATAGAACCAAAAGTTGAATAAAAAACTACTGGATAAAAAGCTGGCTTAGAAACAATTATCTTAAATCCCATTTCAATAAATATTTTATCCAGGTAATTTCTTGGATATCTATACTCACAAAAAACGGGCTTACCTTCTTGAACTCCAAGTATAGGCCACAAACCACTTCTAAGATTTCTTCTTATCTCTTGAAGTTTTATCTTAAATTCTTTTTTGTTAACAATTAAATCTTTTTTTAGAATTTTTCTTAAAAAATTATTTTCTTTCAAAGCTGTCGCTATTATATTCCTTAATGGAAAGTAAATTTTTTGGAAATAATTAAAAGCAGGGACAGTAAAAATTCCTACCCCACCATTTTTTAATACCCTTTTAGCTTCTTTCAACACCACCTCCGGTCCTTCTATCATATGTTCAACTACACCTAAAGAGATATATCCACCAAAAAAATTATCAGGAAAATTTAAGCTTCTCACATCACCAACACGAATGTCAACCGAAGGAAAAACTTTTTTACATAATTGTATACAATATGGCACAATATCTACGCCTATTATATCATATCCTAATTCTTTTAAATAAACTACCCAACTACCAATACCACAACCAGCTTCTAATATTTTATCATTCTTTGGTAAATACTTAGCAAAAATAGAATTTAACAAATCATCTTTTCTACAATTTTCTATAGCTTTATATAAATCCTGACCTTTCCAAATTTTATCCCACTGGGAAATTAATTCAAAAGTAAATGTAGTATTCATAAATAGATTTCTTTAGTTAAAGTATAAAAGTAAAAATTATTTCAATAAAAATATACATTAGTCTTTGAACTCCCTAACCATTTGTGAGTTTTCAAACTTATATTTTATAACTATGCATTAAAAATTTTAGTTAAAAGAAAATTTTTAAATTTTCTAAATAAAAAAAGCATTGGAAGTGTAAACCATGAAATAAATTTGAACATCAAATAGGCTATTATTCCATAGTATTTTTTATAATAGTAAAGCAGATCATTAAAATAAACAAGATCTGCTTTGTCCCTTCCTAAAGCGTGTGTACCACCTTTAGCATGATAATGAATTACTTTTGTGCCAGTCCAATAATATACTTTATATCCTAACCTTTTTATCCGTTGTGCCCAATCTTCTTCATCACAGTATACAAAAAAATTTTCGTCATAATATCCTATTTTTTCTAAAACACTTTTTGGGAAAATATAGAAAGAACCAGATACTACATCACATTCTTTATCTGTTGTACGATCCCAGGGATAATAATGATGACGTAATCTAACAGGATTATTAAGTCCTACTAATCCATTAAGCATTAAAAAGTTCCACAAACCATCTAATAAGTCTATGAATCTTGCACCGCTTTCCTGGATAGTACCATCGGAATTTAACAGCTGGGGCCCCATCATCCCTATTTCTGGATGTTCATCCATAAATTTTACCATTTCATAAATTGAATTTTCTATAAGTAAAATATCTGGTGCACTGTTTAGTATATATCTTCCTTTTACATGTTTCAAAGCTAAATTTCTTCCAGCAAATAAACCTAAATTCTTCTCACTTTTTATCAAAATCACTTGTGGGAAATTTTCCTCAATCATTTCTGCACTACCATCAGTAGAATTGTTGTCAACTACTATTATCTCATATTTTACATTTCTAGTGTATTTTAATAAAGAACTTATCGATTCTTTAAGTAACTCTTTAGAATTGTAGTTTACTATAATTATAGATACATCCATTATTTCTCCTCCTTACAATAAATGCTTACTTTAAATATAAACTGAAATGCAAATAAAGTTGGGGATATAGAATATAACTTCTTAAGTAATTTCCACCCCCCAGGTATTCTTAATAATAATCCATGAAGTTTAGGTATACCCTTATCAGGATCAAATGAAATATATTCAATTTTATATCCACTTTTAGTAAATATCTCTCTCATTGTTTTTAATGTGAAAAATTTTAAATGTGTTTCATCCATTATCCCTTTTCCATGGTCACTCCCAAATAAACCTCTATCATAATCAAAGTTACCAAACAAAAGTTTAAGTCTAATTGACCAGTGTGCGATATTAGGTATGGAGGCAATCAGACTACCATTGGGTTTTAAAAACTTTTTAAGATTTACTAAAACTTTATCTGGATATCTTAAATGTTCCAAAACATTCATACATAATATATAGTCAAAAAAGTTTGTATCTAAGTTATTATAATAAGATAAAATCTCACTAGCAAGACGCTTTAATGTATTTTCATCTTCTACATCACCAACTATAATTTTTTCATAATAAGGTTTAGCAAATTCTGCTAACTCATTGTTAATCTCTATAGCATACATCTTACAACCCCGCTTTTCTCTTAAGAATTTACCAATATATCCTGTAGCACAACCTATCTCTAAAATTGTTGAGTTTGGTTTGATGAGATTTACAACCTGATAATCTGCCCATAAAGGACATATTTTGTCTATATCATAATTTTCTCTATGATATTTCAT
>JANXDG010000057.1 GCA_025059805.1 Endomicrobiia bacterium | reverse complement strand
AACAAGAGGACTTTTCTTTGAAAGAAAATTTTTGACCCATGGTGTATTAGAATACTCTCCACTAATAGAAACTCTTAAGAAAGTAGATAATTCTACTGAGTTATATAATGAATTTAAGAAACAAAACATAACACATATTTTGTTAAATGTTCCAGAAGCAAGACGTCTTGCTGGATACGATATTTTTTATTTTGAACCTAAGGAGTTTAAGATATGGTGTGAATTTTGGGATAAATATGTGAGAGAGATTTATCGTGATATAGCAGATATAGCGTTACCAGAACGAGGAATTTATTCTGTAAAAAAACAGATGCCTGATTGGTGGAAAATTTATTCTTCAGACCCAATGAATTATGTTTATTTATATGAGATAGTAGAACAAGAAGAAAAAGGAAAGCATACCCCACCATATAATTTCTTCTTACATAAAGAACTTTATTCTCAACAACGTTGGGAAAAACTTAAAAGTACTGTTGAAGAATTAATAAAGAAAAAAGAATTAGGATAATATTAGTTAAACTTAAAACACTTCTAATTTAGATTGTGGTAAAAGTTTCCAAGATAGTTGTTTGTTCAACGGTTCAGAAGCAACTACTTGTGTGTTTTTTATTTTAGCAGTATATAATGTATAATATCTTGGCAGTTTTGTAAATTTTCTAAAACAGTAAAGGTTTTTACCTTCTGAAAAAATACAAGTTAAAGAAGTGTAGTTAGAGTTTCTTTCAATTATTTTTACTGCATCTAAAAAAGCTTCTTTTAAATTGTTTTTTCTATTGTAATATTCTAAAATTAGATTGAAATAAACTTCTGAATCAAGACAAAATTTAAGATCTTTAGTTATATACTTTAGTAAATTTTTGTAATCAAATATTGTACCGTTATGTGCAAAAATAATCTGTGATTTTGTATCTTTAAATGGGTGAGAATGAATTTCAGAATTTGTATTTTCCCAAGCAGATTTTCTAAAATGTATTATTAAAATTTTTGTTTCAGATATGGTTTTTATTACATTCCAAAACTTTTCTTTTTCTTCTACTACAGATTTTCCACTTCTATAATTTTCCGCTTGACCATTTTTGTACCAACCTATACCCCAGCCATCTAAATGTCCTTTTGAACTGTTAGGTGGGACTTTACCGTTTTCTGCAAAGGGAAAAAATTTTTCCACAATATGTTTATGTTTAGGATAGATGAAATTTTTAATACCAAGCATCCTACACATATTTTTATCCTAACAAAATTTTTGTCACAATGATTGCTATAACTATCCCAATTATGTCAGATATAACACATACAGGTATTAGATATTTTGTTTTCTTAATACCAGCAGCACCTAAATATACCGCAAGTACATAAAATGTCGTCTCTGCTGAACCCATTATTACTGCTGAAACTTTAGAAGCAAAAGAATCTGGTCCGGTAGTTTTTACAATATCTGTGAAAACTCCAATTGAAGCACTGCCTGAAAGTGGTTTAATTATTGAAATGGATAAAACTTCTAAAGGAATACTAAAAAAGTTCAAAATAGGATACAGTAAGTTTTTAACAAAATCAAATATACCTGATACTTGAAAAGTTTTTATTGCTATAAATATTGCAAGTATATATGGAAAAATTCGTAAAGTAAGATTGATTCCATCTTTTGCACCATTAATAAATGAATCATAAACTTTTACTTTTTTTGTAAATCCATAGAATATTACGAAAAATATAAATACAGGTATAATAAGTTGTGAAATAAGGTATATTATTTTCATAATTACAAAGTTAAAAAATTTTATCTACAGTTTATTTTTTTCTATTAAAAAATTTTTTAAAAACATAAAGATTAATAACTGCAACAACTGCAGAAGTTACTGTTGCAATAATTGTTGGTAGGACAATTGAACTTGGATATTTTGCACCATACTGAGACAAAATTCCAACTACTGTAAATGGTATAAGTTGAATACTTGCTGTATTTATTACTATGAAAAGCATCATATCAAAACTTACAGTTTCTTTATCTTCGTTTAGTGTTTGTAAATCCTGCATTGCTTTTATTCCTAAAGGTGTAGCGGCATTGCCTAATCCTAACAAGTTTGCTAAGAAATTTAATGTTATTGAAGTTATAGATGGATGTTCTTTAGGTATTTTTTTGAATAATCTACAAACAATAGGTTGAAAAGTTTTAGAAATATGATATATTAATCCAGAATCTTCAATAATCTTTGTTATTCCTAACCATAATGATATAATTCCTAAAAGGTATAATGAAACTTCAACAGCAGATTTGGTTGCGTCAAACAATGCTTTTGTGAAATCTTCAGTTTTCCCTGTGAAAATGCAAAAGATTATAGATGTTGTAGTTAAAATAAACCAAATTGTATTCATAAATATTTATTATAATTTAATTATAGTCAAGGATTTTTTATAAGTATTAAGTAAAACTTCAGCTCCTATAGGTAGTGTAATTTTGTTTCTTATATGTCCTATGTAGTTACAATGAACCACAGGGAAAGTTATTTTTATCTGTTGGTTTAAAATTTTATATACTTCTTCTATGTTGACACCTCTAAAATTGCCAAGTATAAGACCTTTTATATGTTGTAGTTTTTTTGCTAATATCCATTGTGTTAATGCACGATCAATTTTATAGAGTGGTTCGTCAACTTCTTCCAAAAAAAGGATTGTATTTTTTGTATTTATTTCCCATTGTGAACCAAAAGTTGAAGTTAAAGTTATAAGATTACCTCCTTTTAGAATTCCTTTTGCTTTACCATGGTTAAATACTGTTACTTTTAAATTTTTGAAAAGATCTTTTTCTTTAAAACCGTTAATTGCGTTAAGGAAAGAATTTATTGTAAACTTTGTTGTGTCAGAAAAATTTATAAGCATTGGCGAATGTAGAGTAATAGTTTCTGTTTTTTCATATAATAAATTTAACAAAATACTTACATCACTGAAACCAGCAAAAATTTTTTTCTGTTTTTTGATTAAATTAAAATTTAGATAAGGTAAAAGTTTTATGCAGCCATATCCACCACGTTGCGCAAGAATTATATCTACATTTTTGTTTAAAAAAGCTTTATGTATCTGGTTAACTTTTTGTTTTATTGATAAATTATTTGTAGGAAAGTTTTTATTTATAACTTTGAGTCCTAATTTTTCTAAAATTTTTATCCCTTTATAAAACTCACTTTTTTTCTTTATCTTCCAGGCAGGTGTAACTATAAATATTTTCATACATAAATTAATAAACACATCAAATTATTTGTATTTTACTTGGACTACACTTGATAGGAATGCGCTAAAGATTGTTTGTATTCCCATTGCTGTAATCATTACTGAAAATATACCGAGTTTACCTTGATGTAACTCACCAAAGTTAGTTTTTGCCCAGATGTAAACTATATATAAAAGTCCAGATATGCCGATGAAAAACATTATTAATCCTAAAACCAATATACGTTCAAGTGTTAAAAAAGAAAGAAGTTTTTTAACAAGTTTGTTTTCTTCAAGACCTATATTATGAGTATAAGCTTTGGCAGAGAACCAAATGTTTAAAACTTGCCAACCAACAAGAGTAATCACGCTACTAAAAAACATAACATGTATACTCCAAGTTCTACCGAAAAGAAAAATAGAATCTTTAATTAGAATATGTGAAGTAATATAAAAACCTATAATAAGTAAAGATAAACCTGGCACTAAAAATAAATAATCTGGGCTATATAACAACATAAACCTTATATGACGCCAAGCATCACGAAACGAAGATAATTTTGATTCTCCAATACGAGGATGGTAAGTTATAGGGATTTCAGTAATTTTAAGTTTTTCTTTTAACGCGTGTATTACCATTTCTGAAGCAAATTCCATACCTGTAGTTTTTAAATTCATTTTTTTATATGCTTCTTTAGTAAACGCACGAAGTCCACAGTGTGCATCAGAAACATTACCACCAAAAAATAGTCTTAGCATACCTGTAAGTATAGGGTTGCCAATATATCTATGTGACCAACTCATTGCACCTTTAAGGATTTTACCTTTGAACCTTGAGCCCATAACTAAATCATATCCTTCGTCTAATTTTGCAATAAATTTTGGTATTTCGTAAAAATCATATGTATTGTCAGCGTCACCCATTATTATGTATTTTCCTTCAGCATTTTCTATCCCTTTTCTTAATGCTGCACCGTAACCTTTCTGTTGTTCAAATAGTAGTTTTACAGTACTATATTGTTTGACTATGTTTACAGAGTTATCAGTTGAACCGTTATCTACAACAATTATTTCACCATTAATATTGTAGTTTTTAAATGTTTCAATAATTTTGTTTATACATATACCTATGGAATTTTCTTCATTTAGACATGGTAGCACTACAGAGACAAGTTTGCTCATATTCACTTCCTACCTTTTAAAATACTTTTTGGTATTTATAATTTATTTAAAGTATAATGTCAACATAAGATTTTTATAATAAAATATTGAATTTTTGTAATGAATTATGTTAATAAACTTAAAATTATACACAGGAGGTAAACACTATGTACGCAGTTGCAGAAATCGGTGGGAAACAGTATATACTTACTGCTGGTGATAAAGTTATCGTAGAAAAATTAAAATTAGATAAAGGCAATGAGTATGTGATAGATAAAGTATTATTAGTAAAACATGAGGATGGAAAAATAGAAATCGGAAGACCATATTTAGATAATGTTAAAATTTTAGCAGAAGTATCAGAACATATTAAAAGTAAAAAAATTATAGTATTAAGAAAAGGGAATCCTAAGAAAAATTGGAGAAGAAAATACGGTCATAGACAACAACTTACAATTTTAAAAGTAAAAGAAATACAAGTATGAATAAATTTGACCACACCGACGATATTATTCCTGAAGATATTTATAAGTATACGAAATACATAGAAAATGTTAAACCTGGTGAAATAGTCGAAGGGAAAATTATTGAAGTTACAACCGAAGGGATATATGTTGATATAGGTTCAAAAGTGGATGGTTTTATCCCTAAAGAAGAGTTTGGTGATAAAGATTTACAAAAGATGTTTAAGCCTCATCAATTTATAAAAGTTTATGTAGTTAAAGTTGATAATGATAATGTTCATCTGTTGTCGTACAAAAAAGCAAAAGAAGTTGAACTTTCTGACCAATACAAGGAGAACTTTGAAAGACAGACACCGCTTGATGCTAAAATTGTTTCAAAGATTAGCACTGGATATAAGGTAGATATTGGCTTAGATGCGTTTTTACCTTATCGCGAAATAGGGAAGGAACTTAGACAGAATCTTTCACTGGAGCAGGAGGAAAATATTGTTTTTAAAGTTGTAATAAAAGATTTTAAACTTTTACCTGATAAAAGGCCACAAATTGTTGTATCAAATAAGTTATACGAAGAGATTGTGAGAGAAGAAATAAAATCAAAAATATTCACAAAATTTAAAGAAGGGGATGAAGTTATAGGAGTAGTGAAAAATATAACAGATTTTGGTGCTTTTGTTGAAGTTGATGGTTATGATATGTTACTTCATATAAGTGACATAGCTTGGTATAAAGTTAACCATCCAAATGAAAAATTGCATTGCGGAGACAAAATTAAAGTTAAAATTCTAAAAATGGATGTTGAGACGGGAAAAGTTTCTGTTGGGATGAAACAGTTATTCCCACATCCATGGGAGGAAGTTGATAAGAAATATACTGTTGGTGAGATTGTAAAATGTAAGATAAAAAATATAACAAAATTTGGTTTATTTGTAGAACTAGAACCTGGAGTGGAAGGTCTAGTGCATATTTCGGAGGTATCCTGGGAGGATAAAAATCCAAACCTTCAAAAAATGTTTAAACCAGGACAAGAAATTAAAGTAAAAATTATTAATATAGACAAGCAAGAACATAAAATAGCATTGTCAATAAAAAAGGTTTTGTTTAATCCATGGGAAGAAATCAAGAAAAATTTTCCACCGGGCTCTGTCCATAAAGGCAGAATAACAAAGATAATGCCTTATGGTATTTTTGTTTCAATAAAGCCAGGTTTTGACGGGTTAGTTCATATATCAAATATTTCTTGGACTGAAAGAATAAGTGATCTTCGTAAAAAATTTAGAGAAGGTGATTATGTGGAATACAAAGTTTTAGATGTTATGCCGGAACAAGAATCTGCGGTTCTGTCAATTAAACATTTGTTTGAAAATCCATATGAGAAATATAATGTTGGCAGTATTGTTAAATGTAAAATTAAAAAAGTTTTAAACAACATTATGGTGGTAAAACTTTATGAGAATATTGAAGGAATTATTACTAAGAAAGAGGCAATTATTGATAAAAAAGATGTTAGCAAAGATTTAAAATCTTTATACAAACCTGGCCAAGAGGTAGAAGCTGTGGTGATATCTTCTGATGAGACGAAACGCAGAATAGAACTTTCACTACGTCAAATGGAGAAAATACTTCGTGAAGAACTTATAAAAAAATATTCTGAAGTTAAACATCCTACCCTGAAAGATATCCTAACCGAGGAATGAGAATTAAGCTGATTATAAATGAAAATTAAGTTAATTATAGTGGTATCATCTGTGCTCCTATTTACTATAATAATAACTTTTTCCTTGCTTACTCCTAGGAAAATATTTTTCCCACGAGAAAATGAAATTAAAACTATAAATGAAACGGATATTGATAAAAAGATAGAACTAATAACTGCTAAGATTAAACTTTTCCCGGATAATTTAGAACATATGGTTGATCTTGGTGTCTATTATTTTGTTAAGGGACCAAAATATTATGATATTGCGATAAATATTTTGCACAATGCGTGGAAGTTAGGTAGTACCGATATTAGAATCTTTTATTATTTAGGCTGTATGTACGAATTTCTAAAATTTTATGAACTTGCAGCTATAGAATATTCTAAATTTCTAAGAAATGTTCCAGATGATATAGAAGTGTTAATACGTTTAGGTAATGTGTACTACAAACTCAATAAGCTTAACGAAGCTTATATTTATTTGGAAAAAGTACTCAAGAGGGATAAAAACAACATTGTCGCGTTAGCTAATATGGGTTTTTTATACTATCAAAATAAAAATTATGATGTTTCTAAAGAGTACTTTCTGAAGGTTGTTAAATTAGCACAGAAGAGAAGAATTACAGAGCCAAGAAATGTTAACTATTACCTCGGAAGAATTCATTATGAGAGTAAGGATTATGAGTTAGCAAAAGAATACTTTTCTCAGGAACAAAAAAATTATCCTGACAATATAGAAAACTCGTTATATTTGGTGCGGACATTTTATCATCTTCGTGAATATAAAAGTGCGTATGAACTTATAATTCAATTGAAAGAGTTAATTCCAAAAAACAAAGAATTGTTATCATTAGAGAGAGAAATACAAAAAAGATTATTTAAGTCATAGTTCCTATATGTTAGCAAAAGTTTACTCAGGTACAGTTTATGGTATAGAAGGATACATTGTAGAGGTAGAAGTTGATATTACAAGTGGTTTTCCTACATTTAGTATAGTAGGTTTACCTGATACTGCTGTTAAAGAATCGCGTGAACGAGTCACATCTGCAATAAGAAATTCTGGTTTTGACTTACCCTCTAGGAAAATCACAGTAAACTTAGCTCCTGCAGAGTTAAAAAAAGAAGGAGCTGGGTTTGACTTACCAATAGCTTTAGGTATACTTGCTGCACAAGGTTTGGTTAATATGCAGGAGTTGAATAAATATTATATAGTTGGTGAGCTTGCACTTGATGGTAGTGTACGTAGAGTAAGAGGCATATTTCCGCTTGCGTTAAAATTCGCTCGCGAGAACAATCGTGCAGTTATTATCCCACAGCAAAGTGTTAAAGAAACAGCAGTTGCAAAAATTGATGTGTATCCCGTTTCCTCATTGCAAGAAGTAGTCAAGTTTATAAACAGTGAGATAAAAATAGAACCATTTAAGATAGATTTAGAAAAACTTTATGAAGATAACCTATTTTATGATGTTGATTTTTCAGATGTTAAAGGACAACAATTTGCAAAACGTGCAATAGAAGTGGCAGCTTCTGGTGGGCATAATATTCTTATGATAGGTCCGCCTGGTGCAGGCAAAACAATGTTAGCTTCACGAATACCTACAATACTTCCTAAACTTACGCTTGAAGAAGCAATTGAAACTACAAAAGTTTATTCATCAGCAGGTTTGTTAAATGAAGGATTTATTTCAATCCGTCCATTTAGAGCGCCACATCATACTATTTCAGATGTAGCACTTGTTGGTGGAGGACAATTCCCACGACCAGGAGAAATATCTTTAGCACATAACGGTGTTTTGTTTTTAGACGAACTGCCAGAGTTTGACAGGAATGTTTTAGAAGTTTTACGTCAACCGTTAGAGAAAGGATATATAACTGTTTCAAGAGCTGCGTTTAAATGTGACTTTCCAGCAAGGTTTATGCTTGTAGCAGCGTGTAATCCATGTCCTTGTGGATATTATGGTCATCCTAAAAAAGAATGTGTATGTTCACCGTACCAGATTCAGAAGTATATATCAAAAATTTCTGGACCCTTACTTGATAGAATTGATATACAAATAGAAGTTCCGCCAGTTGAAATCGAAGAACTTACTAGTAGTGTACCACAAGAAACTTCTGAGGAAATTAGAACGCGTGTAGAAAGAGTAAGAAAAATTCAATATGAACGTTACAAAAATAAAAAAATATTTACAAATTCACAACTTGCAAGTAAATTAATAAAAGAATTTTGTCCAATGACAGAAGAAGCAAAGAAAATGTTAAAACTTAGCATAGAAAAACTTGGTCTTTCTGCAAGAGCATATGATAGAATAATTAAAGTTGCAAGAACAATTGCAGATATTGACGGTAAAGAAGTAATTGATATACAACATATTTCTGAAGCTGTACAGTATCGCAGTATAGATAGGTTGATAAGATAAAGTTTTAAACCGGGATTAAAAACATTTTACTTTATTAAAATTGATAATTAGTTGATTATCCAATGAATAATAATTTTAACATTGTAGTTTTCACGCCTACATATAACGAAGCGGATAATATAGAAACCTTTGTAAGACAGGTTTTTGAAGTCTTGCCTAACTGCAAAGTTCTTATTGTTGATGATAATTCACCTGACGGCACTTCAGAAAAAGTAAAACAATTACAAAGAGAATTTAAAAATTTATATCTTATAACAAGATATGAAAAAAAAGGTCGTGGTTATGCTGGCATTGAAGGGTTTAAGAAATCTCTTGAGTTGGGTGGTGACATTATAGTTGAGATGGATGCTGATCTATCACATTCACCATATGAATTACCAAAGCTTATAGAAGCGCTTATTAAAAATGATAGTGTAGATATTGTAATAGGTTCGAGATACATTCCTGGTGGCAAAGATCAGGAAAGAAGTGTTTTAAGAAAGATTATAAGTTTATTTGCACGAATCTGCGTTAAAATATTAACAGGTATAAACCTAAAAGATGTTACTTCCGGATATAGAATTTTTAGACGAAAAGTTTTAGAAACCATAATTCCATATTTATCATCTTCAGATCCGTTTATTGTAACCGAAGTAAACTATATTTCTAAAAATTTTGATTTCAAATTTACTGAAATACCTATCACATTCCATAAAAGGTTGTATGGTCACAGTAAACTTTCAATATCAAAACTTTTAGCTTACCCATTCAAAATTGTGAGGTTAGTAATTAAATGGTTCTTACTAGATAAATATAATGTTTTATTTACAAAAACTCTACTTTTTACAAGTTTAATAAGATTTGTAATAGCTGGATTGTTTGGTCTTACTGATGACGAGGCTCATTATTGGCAGTATGCACAACATCCTGAGTTTTCATATTATGATCATCCACCTATGGTTGGTTATATTATATATCTATCTACGAAAATTCTTGGGAATAATATTTATGGTGTAAGATTACCAGCTATATTTTGTTTTTCGTTAGCAGTTATATACTTTTATCGACTAGTTAAAGAGTTATTTAACACAAAAGTTGCATATTGGAGTTCTCTTTTGTTCCAAGTGATACCTATTGGTTTTGCAGGTTCTATTGTAACAATTCCAGATGCACCATTGTCAATGTTTTGGATGATGTATATGTTTTATTTTTATAAGTTTTTGATAACAGAAGATACTTTGGTGTTATATCTTGCAGGTTTAATTTTAGGTCTAGCTGCTTTGTCAAAATATACTGCGTTGTTACTATTCGTTAGCAGTATTATTATAATGTTTTCAAACTATAAGCTAAGGAAATACTTTCTTAGAAAAGATTTTTATGTTTTCTGTTTGATAAGTTTTGCAATATCTTCTCCTGTTTTCTTATGGAATATTGCACATGATTTTGCATCTTTTAAATATCAATTATTTCGTGGTTTTAATGGACAGAAATATCCGTCAATAAGTCTTTTCATTTCAAATTTGTCATACCAAGCTGCTTATATTTCACCTGTTGTGTTTCTACTTGTTTGGTATAGTATTTTTCGTTTCCTAAAAAATATAAATGAAATGAGATATAGATATCTTTTATATTTCTCCTTGCCAGGGTTAATTTTGTTCAATATTTTTGCTTTTAAAACTACAGTGTTGCCACATTGGCCTGCAATATCATACTTTGTATTATTACCACTTCTGGTATGTTTAAATACTAATAAAATAGCTTATTTTTTATCTTTGATCAGTGCTGGAGTTATGACTTTAGCAGTTACTATTGTAACCTTGTTTGGTTTAATTAAAATTCCAGAGCATCTTGTGGATGCAGATACGCCTGATAAGCTTTATGGTTGGGAAGTTGCAGCGAAGGAAACAAAAAGACTTATGAAACAATATTCTGCAAGTTTTCTAATTACAAGCAAGTATTATACAGCAGGACAGCTACGGTTTGCATTAGCTAAATATTTTAAAGATGATATCCCGAAAATATACTGTTTAGATGAAGAAATAAATCAATATGACTTCTGGTATAAAGATTTAGATAAGTATAATGGTAAAGATGCAATTTTTATTATTGAAGGTAGACATAAAGATGCTAAAAAAGTATTAAATGTTCTACCATTTGAGGGAGTAAAACTTGTTTCAGTTGTGACTTTTCGTAAAAGTAAGTGGTGGCCTAAACGTATATTTGAGTTTTATATTTGTGAAAAATTTAATTATTCAACCTCTCATAGGTTAATTCAACAAAAATATAACAACTTTTTGTATACAACACAGTTTTATAGAAATTATGATAAGAAGATATTTCTAAAAATTAATCAAGCAAGAATTTACAACAGTAAATTATTTAGGACAGTCGCTTTGCTTGTAACAAACTTAGGCAGCGGACTTGTTTTAGTTCCTATTATGATTTTTATACTTTTGTTAATAGATAGGAGAAATTCTTTTCGTAACATTATTTCATATATTTTTATAATTATAATTGGAGGACTGTTAGTTCAAATATTAAAAAATATATTTGACAAGCCACGACCGTTGAAACTTTTTTCTGATATTTTACAGCAGCCGATAAATGTTATAGGTGAACAACTCCGTGAATTAGGTTTCCCTTCAGGACATACGTTTTTGGCAGTATCATCTGCTATGTTTTTATCTGAACGTATGAAAAAATTATGGTTAACATTTGTTTTGTTTATTCTAGCTATCTTAGTAGGTATTAGTAGAGTTGTTGTTGGTGCACATTTCTTAAGCGATGTAATTGGCGGATTTTTAATAGGTATAATTTTTACTAAATTATGGCTTAAACTTGAAGAAGAACTAAAATAACTTAAAACATTATGGTATGTTGAATTTATAACTTTTGTAGGAGGGGAAATTTTATGAAAATTTTTTCAAAGTTTTAGTATTGACGACTATTGTGATTGTAATTATTACATCAATAATGTTTTGTATCGAATATACTGTTGTAGAGGGTGATTGTTTATGGAACATAGCGAAGCAGTTCTACGGGAATCCATTTTTGTGGAAAAAAATATATGAATCTAATTCTGAAAAAATTAAAGATCCAAACTTGATTTATCCTGGTCAGGTGTTTATATTACCGGAATTAGAAGTTAGTAGGGAAACAGAAGATATAGATAATAACTATGTTATAAATTCAACACAAGAAGAAACACAGCAGCAAGTTCAAAATTATCAAGTAAGTGAACAGGTTATATCTGAGCTATCTTTTCCTAAGATGGTCAGTATTGACGATTTTAATAAGATTGGCAGAATCGTTGCAGGTGAAGAGAAAAAATTTGTATATATTGACAATGACATAATAAAAATTAATCTTGAAAAAAATGTACCGTTAACTATTGGAGAAATTGTGGGTATCTACCATGAAGGTCCTTCACAGTACAATTTAAGACTATCTGGTATGAGACGTGGTCAGTTAAGTTTAGTAGCCAAGGCAAAAGTATTAAGTGTAAACGGTCAGGGAGCTCTTTGCGAAATTATAAGAGCTTACTCGCCAGTAGAAATTGGTGACTTAATAACTGTTAGACATTAATGGACAGGTATGAAGAAGTTGATGATGATAACCATCTGCTTATTGGTTGCTACATATTTGTTTTACTTCAAAATATATAGAAACGGCGTTATTAATAATATATTACAGAAATATCCAAGTTCGTTATATGCACAAGGGATAGAATATTATTTGGGCTATATATTTTTATTGATAGGTAGAAACGAGAGTGCAATTTTTAGATTTAAAAGAGTAATTGATAATTACAACATTGATAAGTTTAAACCAGCAAGTTATTACGATATTGCACAGATATACGAGGATAGTAAAAAACATCATCAAGCGATTAAAATTTATAAGTTGATATTTGAGAAATATCCTAACAACTATTATGGTGGACTTGCGAAGAAAAGGTATGAGTATTTACTTCTAATAGGATATAAAGATGAAGAAGTTTATTGAGAAAATATTTGCATCTCTATATTTTTTACTGTTATTTATTTATACTGTTTTGTCTCAACCATGCTATTTTTTGGAAATATGTTGTACTTCCAGACAAGAACAGTTAGCGATAAAAGAGTTGCTATATTCGCAACCGTGGCTTCCGAAAAACTATGTTCAAGAAGATAATTCTTCTGTGCTGATAGGACCCTGTGATTTAAACGAAGCCCAAGATTTACGTAAGAGGTTAGAAACTGAATTAAACCTTGTGACTACAATAAATGTATCAGTAGTAGATATAGAAGAAGATTTAAATAGCAAATTATTTTTACCAGACACTAACTTTAACAGCGATAAGGAAGATTCTGAAATGGTCTTATCAGAATATGATAAAGAAATAACAACTGAAACTTTGAAACTTTATTCTGATGAAAGAATAACTAAAATTATTAGTTTAGCATTGGAGTTCTACGCTGTACCTTATAAATGGGGTGGGACTAATATTGAACGTGGTATAGATTGTTCATTTTTTGTCCAATATGTTTTCAAAAAACTAGGTATCAATTTACCAAGAACTTCACGTGAACAGTTCAAAATTGGCCTAGCTGTTGACAAAGATAATCTTGAACCTGGCGATCTGGTTTTTTTTAAAAAAGTACGTTATAGAAAAGTAAAAAATAAAATAAGGAAGTATGAATATATTAACCATGTTGGAATTTACCTTAAGGATAATGAATTTATCCATGCTACACGTGGTGCAAGGAGAGTTACGATTTCTTCACTTGAAGAACCATATTACAAAAGTCGTTATGCAGGTGCCAGACGAGTAATAAAAAATGATTTATAAGGAATTTATTCAAAAGATAGCCGAAGCTATAGAACGGAAGAAATGTACATTAAAAGATGTCGCAAGATATGCGAATATAGATATATCGTATCTTTCTAGGATATTATCGGGGAAAAGAAATCCTCCATATAAGGAGGAAGTTATAAGAAGAATAGCAAAATATTTAAATATTGATGAAGAAGAACTAATTTTTTCAGCAGGTAAAATACCAGCAAAATATCAACGGTATTTTTCTAACTCAGCAAACATTTCAAAAATTATTAAATATTTCAGTACGGAAAGTATTAAAGATAAGATACCAAATAAGAATCATTTAGAGGTAAATCCACCACAGGCCCAAAATTTTGAATCTACTGATACTCCGGATGAACTTTTATGACTAAATTTAATTCAGGTGACGAACTTATCGCATTAGTTACTCTGAATCTTATTCCCAACTTAGGTCCTCTTAGAATAAAACGATTGATAGATTATTTTGGTTCTGCAACAAAAATAATATCTGCACATGAAGACGAATTAAGCAGTGTTGAAGGTATAGGAAATAGTATTGCAAGAAATATTGTGATGTATCGTCAAAAAACAGATATGGGCGAAAAAGAAATACAACTTGCATCAAAAAATGGTGTGCGAATAGTAACATATTTAGATGATAAATATCCGCCACAATTGAAATATTTACCAGATGCACCCGTGTTAATTTACATAAAAGGTGAAATTAAAGACATAGACATAAACTCTGTTGCTATAGTTGGTACTAGGAAGCCAACATCTTATGGTAAACTTGCTGTTGAACATTTGATAAAACAATTTTCTAAATACAAGATTACAATCGTAAGTGGTTTAGCTCATGGTATAGATGCTGTAGCGCATGAATGTGCTATAAAATATGGTCTAAGAACAATTGCAATCCTGGGAAATGGTTTAGGAGTATATTATCCTGCAAGCAATAGAAAATTACAAGACAAAATTCCTCAGTATGGTGCTTTAATTTCAGAATTTCCATACTATTACAGACCAAACAAAACTTCTTTTCCTCAAAGAAATAGGATAATAGCAGCGTTATCACTCGGCACCATAGTTATAGAAGCTGATTTACAAAGTGGTGCAATGATAACAGCTAAGTTTACAGCGGACCTTGGTAAGGATGTTTTTGCAGTGCCGGGAAGTATTTTTTCTAAGCAGAGCAGAGGAACAAATTTTCTAATAAAAACAGGTGCGAAGCTTGTTACTTCAGCAGAAGATGTTATGGAAGAAATAGGTGAACTTTCCGCACTGTTAGAACAAAAATTTGCAAGTAAAAAAACAACAGATGAAAAACAAGTAATGGAAGAAATCTCAGATGATGCAAAAGTGATAATGGAAGCAATAATGTTAGAACCCGAAGGTATACATATAGACAAATTGCAAAGTGTTACGAATATGGAAATGAATAGATTGATGAAAGCAATTTTTGAGTTAGAAATGGCTAATAAAATCAAAGAATTGCCTGGTAAAATATATATTCTTGTTTAAGTTAATAAGTTATGAATCTAATAATTGTTGAGTCTCCAACAAAGGAACGTACTATAGCTAAGTTTTTAAACAATACAACAGATGAAGAAAAGTTTATAATAAAAAGTTCCTATGGTCATGTACGTGATTTACCGGCGAATAATCTCGGAGTAGATGAAAAAAATAATTTTAGACCACAATATATTATTCTACCAAAGGCACGGAAAGTTATCGCAGAATTAAAAAAGATTGTTAAACATGTGAAAGAAATATATTTAGCGACTGATTATGATCGTGAAGGTGAAGCTATTGCATGGCATTTAGTTAAAGTTTTAGGACTTGACATAAACAGTGTTAAAAGGATAACATTTCATGAGATTACCAAGCCTGCAATATTATACGCTTTAGACCATCCACGAAAGATAGATTTAAATCTTGTCAACTCTCAACAAGCAAGAAGAATAATTGACAGGTTGGTAGGTTATAAACTTTCACCATTATTGTGGAAGAAAATAACAAACAAACTTTCGGCTGGCAGAGTACAATCCGCAGCATTAAAATTTATCTACGATAGAGAAAAAGAAATTGAAAAATTTGTCCCTGAAGAGTATTGGACAATTGAATGTAGTTTCTATAAAGATGGCCAAGAAAAACTACTAAATACTAAGTTGACTCATATTAACAACGTAAAACTACAAAAATTAGATATTAAAACTCAGCAGGATGCACAAAATATAGTCAAAGAAGTAAAAGATTACGGTATAGGCAAAGTAGTACAAATTGAAACAGAAGAAAAGTTTAAATCTCCGCCTGAACCTTATATAACATCAACTTTACAACAGGATGCATCATGGAAACTTAAATTTTCACCGTCAAAAACGATGTTAATTGCACAGAGTTTATACGAAGGTGTAGATCTTGGCGATAAGGAACGAGTAGGATTAATTACATATATGAGGACAGATTCTGCATTTGTATCTGACTATGCTATTGAAGAACTAAGAAAGTTTATAACTGAAAAAATTGGTGTAGAATATCTTAATGACAAAGTTAGAAAGTTTAAAAGTAAAGTGAAGAATGCACAGGAAGCTCATGAAGCGATACGCCCAACAAGTGTATATCGCACACCGGAAGAAATTAAACAGTATCTAAGCGAAGATCAATATAAACTTTATAAACTAATCTGGGAAAGATTTGTAGCAACACAGATGAAAGACATAAAGTATAAGAATATTAATATTGCTGTTAATGTTGGGAATAAATATTTATTTGAGACGGAATTCAAAGAAATTTTATTTGATGGCTATACAAAAATTTTGGCTGAAGAACAAAAAGATAAAAATGAATTTTTGCAAGGAGTAAATGTTGATGATTTACTCAAAATAAAAGATTGTATCGGGAAACAACACTTTACAGAACCGCCACCAAGGTATACAGAAGCGTCTCTTATTAAAGAGTTAGAGAAAAACGGTATCGGTAGGCCATCTACATATGCTACTATCGTGGATACATTAAAAATTCGTGGTTATGTAAAACTTAAAGATAGAAAATTTTATATAACTCCGTTAGGGAAAGAAGTAACTGAATTATTAAGCAAATACTTTAGCGAAATTGTAGATAAATCGTATACTGCAAAAGTTGAAGAATTATTAGATAAAATTTCTGAAGGTAAAGAAGATTGGGTAAGAGTTATTTCTTTATTTTATAACCCATTAATTAAGAATCTAAAAAAAGCTTTTGAAGAAATAAAATCTAAAAACGAAATTGTTAAAGATCAAAAATGTAAACTTTGTGGTGGCACACTTGTTATAAGAACTAGTAAATACGGCAAATTTGTAGCTTGTAGTAATTACCCAAAGTGTAAATATAAAGTCTCTGAATATGAAAAAAGAAAAACTGAAACAAAGTCTTGAAAGACTAACAGAAAGCTACAAAAGTTTATTAACAAAGTTTAAAACATTTCTAATAGCAGAACAATGTGTATCTAAGAATACATTGATAGCGTATGTTTTTGACATTTGTAATTTTTTGGAATACCTATGTGTTAAATTGAAAGTTAAGTCAATTGAAGATGTTAACAAAACAATTTTGAGAAGCTATATTTCTTTATTGCAAACAGCGGGTTATAAAAGATCTTCAATACGGAGAAAACTTAATGCCATTCGTACATTCTTTAAATTTTTGGTAAGAAAGAAACATATAAAGTATAATCCAATCATATATGTTAGCAGTATAAAGAGAGAAAAAAATCTACCAAATTTTCTTACAAAAAAAGAGGTTGAAGAATTGTTATCACTTATAGAACCGAAAGATATTTTTTCTGCAAGAGACAGAGCGTTAATGGAGCTTCTATACTCTTCAGGTTTAAGAATATCTGAGATCAGTGAACTTACTGAAGATGATATTGACATTTATGAAGGGATAGTGACTGTGAGAGGGAAAGGTGGGAAAGAACGAATAGTACCTGTTGGCGATGTAGCACTTATATATATAAAACGTTACTTACAGTATAAACATAAGGAAGGAATGAAAACTAAATACTTGTTCATTAATAAATTTGGTGAAAAAATAAGTGTTCGTAGTATACGAAATATAGTGTCAAAATGGGTAAAACTTGCTGCTATTCATAAAAGAGTGACACCTCATACTTTTCGTCATACTTTTGCTACACATTTACTTGATGCTGGATGTGATCTTAGAAGTATCCAAGAAATGTTAGGGCATCAGAGTTTATCCACTACGAATATATATACACATTTGACATTGGAAAGGTTAAAAAAAGTTTATGAGGAGATCCATCCACGAAAATGAATCTATGAGTTTTAAAGTGCTTAAGTTTAAATTTGCTTGTTTAAAAAAACATTTATATCTTTGTGGTTTTATTATCACGAATGTGAAATTAAAAAGTATATTGAGGATCTCTATTGTAAGTTCGTGCAATCCTGCTGTATTTGAGATAAATATAGATGATGAAATAAAAAAAGTTGAAAATCTTGTATATAGATACAAACTTGAAGAGGGTAATATCCAAGAAATAGCAAGGAAACTTGTATTACAAATGTATAAAGCAGAAGAAGATGTTTACGACGCAATTCAGAAAGAGAAAAGTGATGCTATAGAGAGAATTGTATATGAAGTATTGAACATAAAAGAACACGATGAATGTAAATCAAAATTGAAGTTTGAAATTATTAAAAGTGAAAAAATTATAGAAGAAAAGTTTAATAGTTCAGTGATAGATGCAGCAATTAATAAAATGAGTACTGAAAAATTTTTTATTAAAGCTAAACCTATTCGTGATGACAGAAAAGGTTTTAAAGTTGAAAAAATCAAACCTAAAACTGAAATTTTGTTTGAATTCACTGATAATAGAGAAATTGCAAAAAATATAATGCATATACTGTTTTCAAAAAATGTTAAAGAATTTTCTGCCAGAGTATGTGAAATTAAAAAAATTAATAATAAATATTATGAAATAATTTGTGCAGTTACACCTACGATAATGACGAAGACCATTGTAGATGGAGCACATAAATTAGTAGTAAAAAAATAACTATGGAAGAAGAATTATATTCAACACAGAACTTAGATAAAGAAATTGTGAATACTGAAAGAGAAATTACTGAGAGAACAATAGATTTTTTACGTAACAAACTTGCTGAGCAGAAAGAACAATTTTTGAAGTTTGCAGAAAATAAACAGAGAGAAGTTGAAGAGTTAAAGAATAAGTTAAAAGATGCAGAGAATGCGTTGAAGCAGACACAGGACTTACTTGAAAGTTACAGAATATCTGAAGTTGAACGTTTAAAACGTACTACTGAGGAATTACAGAAACAAAAGGAAAGAGAAATTGAAAAATGGAAAGCTATTGAAGAAGAAATAAAAAGATTTAAGGAAATATCCTATTCATCTGAAATCCGATTGAAAGAAGAAATTAAACGTTACCAAGAATTAAAACAGTTACATGAGGAAAAAGTCAAAGAATGGCAGTTAAAATTTGCAGAAGTTGAAGCTGAAATACAAAAGCATAAAGAAGCGTTAGCAAAAAAAGATGAGGAAATACTTAAGCTTAAATCGGAACATTACCAAATGTTAACTGAGAAGGAACAAGAAATTCAAAATTTGAAATCAAAGTTAGAAGAAGAACATAAACTTTATAAATCTCAAATTAATGAAATGCAAGAAACTATTCAGAAATTACAGGACGCACTTAACCAGACAGTGTTGCAAATGCAACAGTATAAATTTGAGGTTGAAAAATATAAGGAAAATCTGCAACAGAAATCTTTACAAGTGGAACAATTAGAAATAAATATAAAACACATATATGAAGAAAACGAAGTACAACGTAAACAATATGAAGAAAAAATTTCTAGTCTTGAACAGAAATTGAAACATCAGATTGAAAATTTTGAATCTGAAAAAAGGAAAATAGAAGAAACATATACTAAGGAGATAGAAAAATTAAAAACAACTCTGGAAGATGAGCAAAAGAAATATAATGCTTTATCTGAATTATATAAATCCTTGCAAGAAGAATTGGTTAAGAGAGAACAGACTATTAAATCGTTAGAAAACAAAATGGAAAGTTTTGAATCTGTAAAATTACAAGAGTTTAAAGAGTTAAACGAACGAATTTCACAACTTATTGAAAATAATGAAAAGTTAATATTGGAAGCAGAACATCATAAACATGAATACGAAGAAGAACATAAATTAAGAGTGTTATATGAACAAAAACTACAACAGTTGGAAGAAGAAAAAAATAGACAAATTTCACAGTTAGTTAATGAAGTAGATACTTGGAAAAAAACTATTAATGAAGAACAGAATAGGTTTGAACAGCGGTTAAAATCAGCAGTTGAAAGATACGAAGGTATACTTACTGTACGTAATGAAGAGATAGAAAAACTACAAAAAGAGTTAACAGAGATAGAAAATCAGTATAGTGAATTAAGAAAGATTTATCAAGAATTAAAGATAGAAAATCAACAGTTACAAGAATCATTAGAATACTTCAGAAAACGTACAACTGAACTTGAAGAAGTGATACAAACTGAACGTGATAGATTTGCTGATATTATTGCAACAGAACGTAAAAACTGGGAGGATCGTGTCAGACAGTATGCAGACGAAATACAAAAAATGAGAGGTGATTATGAAGATAAAATTTCGCTTATGAAATCTACTAACGAAGAACTTATAAACAAAATACAGTTGATGGATACGGAATATAAAAAGTTAGTTTTACTGAAAGAAGATTTAGAGTTAAAAGTAAAGCAGGTAGAAGAAGAAAAACTACAAATTAAAGAATTATTAAGTTTTAAAGAAAAAGAAAATGAAAGGAAACTTAATGAACAAAAAGACAGTTATGAAGACATTATTAAAAATCTTAATACTAAACTTGAAGAATTAAAGAGAGATTATACAGACTTACAAATACTTAAACAGAAAGAGATAGCAACGCTAACTGGCGAATTCAACGATAAAATTAAACAAATCGAAGAAAATTATAAAACACAACTTGATAATTATAATTTGGAACGTACCGAATTGTTAAAAAAGATAGACATTTTAAATAATAAAAACTTAGATCTTCAACGTGAAAATGAAGTTTTAAAAGGTATAAAAATTGATTATGAAACAAAGATGGAAAATATGAGGCGTGAAATTAGCGTTCTTAAAGAGACAGTTTTAAGATTAGAACAATTTAAAGAAAATTTGCAGCAAAGGATAAATATACTTCAGCAACAACTTTCCTCTAAGGAAAATAGAGAGAATATTAAAGAATAAATTCTGTCATACCTAATATTATCAAAAAGTGTTAGGAGATTTAATGGAGAAAAATAAAATATTTTTAGTTGATGGTAATGCATACATACACAGAGCGTTTCATGCGATACCATTACTTACTACAAGTTCTGGCTTACCTATAAATGCAACATACGGTTTTGTACGGATGATTTTTAAAACGCTTAAAAACTTTAAACCATTATATTTTTGTATCTGTCTGGATTCTGATAAACCTACATTTAGGCATAAGATGTATAAAGAATACAAAGGTACAAGGAAAGAATTAGATGAAAATATAAAAATACAGTTTCCAATAGTGAACGAGTTTATACAACTAAGTGGTATTCCGTATTTACGATATGATGGTTACGAAGCAGATGATATTATATGTTCACTAGTACATAAGTTTAAAAAGGATTATGAAATTGTAATAATTAGTGGTGATAAAGACATATTGCAACTTGTGGATGAGAATATAGTAGTTTATAATGAGCATAAAGATATATGGTATCGCGTAAAGGATGTAGAAGAAAAATACGGAGTAAAACCAAGTGTTTTAGGAGATTATTTTGCTCTTATAGGTGATAAGGTAGATAACATTGCAGGCATTCCGGGTATAGGACCAAAAACTGCTGCTGAACTGTTAAATAAGTTTGCTACAATAGATGGGATTTATGAAAATCTTGACAGTATTAAGCCTGAGTTGAAAGAAAAGTTTTTAAAATATAAAGATGAACTCTATAGAAGTATGCAGTTGGTGAAACTCAATGCTGAAATAGAATACGTAGAAAATGTTAAAATAGATGATCTGAAGATGTTAGAATTAAATGTTCCACAAATAAAGCAATTTTTGATCAAATACGAGATGAAATCTATAATTAAAGAATTAGACAAAGTTTCAGATTTGCAAGATTTAAAAAGTGATAATAAAAAAGAGTATCTGTTAAATTTGTTAATAGAAAAAAAGAAGAATGAGATTACAGTTGCAGAAGAAACAGTTAAGATTTTTTATGCTGATAATCATAATATTGATAGTTTATTAAGAGAGATAGATGTTGCTGAGAAAGTTATTATAATGATGTTAGGTAAAGAAAATGAAAATAGTGTTATTGGTTACGTTGGTATAGCAGTCTCCGCAAATACAAAAAAGATTTTTTATTTACCTACAGTCTCACATATAACTTTGGAAGGTAAGATGTTATCATCACTAGATAGAAATATTTTTATAAAATTCATAACAACATTATTTTTTGAGCAGAATAAGAAAATTGTTACTTACGATATAAAATCTCAACTAGTTAAATTAAAGGATGATTTTGAGTTTATTCCCAAGATTAATTATGAAAGTATTTATGATATACATCTCTTAGCACATTTAATAGAGCCGAATAAGAAAATGACAAAAATACAAGATTTAGTTGACATTTTCTATCCTGGACGCATTATAGCAGATAATATTTTGCAAAAAGAATTTAATCCATCTTTATTTCCAGTAGAAAAACTTGTAACAAGAATGGTGGATACGGTTGAGATAATTGACGAAATTTACAAAAAAATAAATGATGAATTACAGAAATACAATCTTTATGAACCTTATAGAAAATTAGAATTGCCATTAGTTACAATCCTTGCAAAAATGGAACAAAATGGTATTAAGGTTGACTTAGAATATATTAAAAGTTTAAAAGACGAATTTGAAATAAAAATATCGCAACTTAAGAATGAAATATATAAAATTGCAGATTTAGAATTTAATCTTAACTCACCAAAACAGTTAGCTTTTGTATTGTTTGAGAAATTGAAACTACCACCTGTGAAAAAAAAGAAAACGGGATATTCAACTGATGAAGAAGTATTACAAAGATTAAGAGATGTTCACCCTGTAATACCTTTGATTTTGCAGTACAGAGAGTTAGAAAAACTCAGAAGTACATATGTTGATCCGATAGAGAAGTATGTTAATTCTAAGACACAACGTATACACACTATATTTAATCCAGTAGGTACTGCAACAGGAAGAATATCTTCTGAAGAACCGAATATGCAAAATATTCCTGTAAAGACGGAACTTGGCAAAAAAATAAGACAGATGTTTATTCCAGAAACTAATTATAAATTTGTTTCAATGGATTATTCACAAATTGAATTACGAATTCTTGCACATTTTTCTATGGATGATACTTTAATTGCATCATTTGAAAAAAATAAAGATATTCATGTTTTAACTGCATGTGAAATATTTGGGATCAACGAAGATGAAGTAAATGATAATATTCGTCGTACTGCTAAAGTTATAAATTTTGGTATAATATATGGAATGACACCACAGGGATTATCTAAAGAACTTGGAATTCCTGTAGAATTAGCTGACGAGTATATCAAGAGGTACTTTGACAGATATCCGAAGGTTAAACAATGGATACAAGAAACTATAAAATTTGTAAAAATTAACGGATATGTTAAAACATTGCTTGGAAGGATACGCCCAATCCCTGAAATAAGTTCTTCTAATAAACAACTTGTTTCTTTTGGTGAACGTTTAGCAGTTAACACGCCAATACAGGGCACCGCCGCTGACATTATAAAACTTGCTATGATAGAAATAGATAAGTTTATAGAAACTAATGGTTTAGATGATAAAGTTAAAATTTTATTACAGATACATGATGAGTTGTTATTTGAAATCCATACATCTGTTTTAAATGATGCGGTACAAGCTATCAAAAAAATTATGGAAACAATTGTTGAACTTAGAGTACCAATAGTTGTTGATGTTGCCGTTTTTAACCGTTGGGGTGAAAATTAATCACAATATGAAAACAATTGGTCTAACAGGACACATTGCTACCGGTAAAACAACAGCACTAAAGTTTTTTAAAAAATTAGGTTGTATAACACTAAGTTGTGATGATATTTACCATAGACTGCTGAGTAAAGAAAAAAAGTTGATATCTAAATTAGTAGCAAAATTTGGTAGTGATGTTTTAACAAATGGTAAGGTCTCAAGGAAGAAATTATACGAAAAAATTTTAGCAAATCCATCAAATCTAAATGTATTAGAAAAGATCACCCATCCTTTTATTCTAAACGAGATTTTTACAAAAATAAAACAATATAGAAAAAAATATAAAAACAAACTTTGCATAGTAGATGTACCACTATTGTTTGAAAAAAAATTGCAAAAGAAATTTGACTTTGTCATAACAATATATTGCTCAAAAAAAATCCAGAAAGAACGGCTAAAAAAAAGAAAAGTTGACAGAAACATAATTAAATTACTATTGGATAGACAATTACCCATAAGTACAAAAATAAAATTATCAAATTTTGTTATTAACAATAATGGTACTAAGAAGAAACTTAAACAACAAGTAAACAAAATTTTTAAAGTACTAAATATGGCACAGGATGTAATATGCAAGAGAAAAAACTCATAGCAGTAGTAGATGATGAAGAAAATATTTTAGAACTTATAAAGGTAAATTTAACAAAAGAAGGGTTTGAAGTTCATTGTTTTGATACACCAAAAAAATTTTTTAGTTTTGTTGAAAATAAACATCCTGACTTAATTATACTTGACATAATGCTTCCACAGATGGATGGTTTTGAGATATGTAAAAAATTGAAATCTCATACAAGACTAAGCGATGTGCCAATCATTTTTCTTTCAGCTAAGTCTGAAGAAGT
>JANXDG010000044.1 GCA_025059805.1 Endomicrobiia bacterium | reverse complement strand
AGTATCTGAATGTACTGCTTCTTTTACACCGTCAATACCGAATAACACAAAATTTGTCCGCTTTTGGGATAAATTATTATTGATAAACACACTTTTGTGAGATAAATAAGCTAAAGATAAAATTAGTCCTACAAGAAAAATCAAAATTAAATGTTTTATCTTCATTTTTTGTATAAACCATGTCGCAAGATATACTTTTCTACCTCTTCTGGGACAAGATATTTGATACTTAAAGATTTTTTCAACCGTTCTCTAATTTCAGTTGATGATATTTCAATAATTGGCGAATCAAAAAAAATTACTTTATTATAAATCTTAGAAGGTAACAAACCCATTTTACTTTTATCAACCATACGTTCACCAACAAGAAATTTCACTTTTTGAATTATTTTTTCCCAATTTTGCCAGGTATGTAACGAAAGTAAAGAATCAAAACCTATAAGAAAATATAAATCATCAGCTTTATACACTTTTGAAAACCAATCTACAGTAACATATGTGTATGATATTTCCTTTCTTTTAATCTCAAAATCGCTAACTTCAAATTTTGAAATACCGTTAACTGCTAATTTGACCATGTTCAACCTGTGTTTCCAATGGACTGGTTCATATTTTAATTTATGCGGTGGTTTATAACAGGGAATAAATAAAACTTTCTTAGCTTTGACAAATTCAGCTGCATATTCCGCAAGTATCAGATGTCCCATATGTATCGGATCAAACGTGCCACCGAAAAGAATTATTGAACTCATAAGTTTTATTTAAACCATCATATAGTTATTCTCGTATAGCACCATTCCCTACAACTACATACTTAGTCGTTGTTAACTCATTAACTCCCATAGTTCCTCTCGCATGTAACTTAGAAGTTGAAATTCCTATCTCAGTACCAAAACCGAACACGCCACCATCATGAAGCCGTGTTGAAGAGTTTATAAACACAGCTGATGAGTCAACTTCCTGCCAAAATTTAAGCTGGGCAGATTTATTCTCTGAAATAATCGCGTCGGAATGATGTGAACCATAATGATTTATATGTGTTATCGCTTCATCAATGTTATCTACAATTTTAACTGCAAGAATATAATCAAGAAATTCATAACCCCAGTCAGACGGTTTCGCTGGTTTTATCTCCAGATTATACTTTTTCAATAACTTCACTGTCCTACTACACCCACGTAGTTCTACATTATTGTCTATATACATCTTTGCCATTTTAGGTAAAAATTTTTCCGCAACATCTGTATGGACCAACAATGTTTCCATCGCGTTACATACCGATGGCCTTTGAACCTTTGCATTAAAACATACTTTTAACGCCACATCTATGTTTGCATCTTTATCTACATATGTATGACAGACACCGCTACCGTGAGAAAGTACTGGTATTAATGACTTTCTCTTAATAGTGTTTACCATCTTTTCACCACCACGAGGAATTACTAAATCAATATATTGGTGTAATGTTAAAATTTTGTATAACAACTCATAAGATGGATTATCTATAAAAAGTACAACATCTTTTTTATCTTTCATACTAAACTTCTGCCATACGTTGTTAATAGCTTCATTTACTATCTTAACTAAAATTTTATTGGTATTAATTGTCTCGGAACCACCACGTAAAATTACACAATTGCCTGATTTGATACAAAGAACAGTTGAATCTATTGTTACATTTGGTCTTGATTCATATATCATAAGTATAACACCAAGCGGTACTTTAACTTTTTCTATAATGAATTTGTTATTTTTAACATTTCTTTCCCATCTCGCTATAATTTTATTCACTGGGGATTCTAAACTTATCACCGTATCTATACCAGAAACCATCTCATCAAACCGTTTCTCTGTTAATGTGAGCCTGTCAACCAATGCTTTTGATAAATTATTTTTTTCAGCTAATAAAACATCTTTTTTATTTTCAGAAAAAATTTGTTGCTTTTTTTCTACGATTTTATCTTTTATTTCTTTAAGTATTGAGTTATATATTTCCTCTGGAAGATTTGAAAATTTATACGAAGTTTCTTTCACCTTTTGTATTTTCTTAATCCAAGGTATAAATTTTTCCATCGCTATCCTCCATAAAAATAAAATCTCATCTTCTTAATGCCACAATTGTAATAGATATTATTGATAGAAAAAGTGTAATTACATAAAAAAATAGGACAACTTCGCGTTCTGTCCATCCTGAGTTTAGTAACAAATGATGAAGATGTCGTTTATCAGGAGTACCGATTGGTTCACCTTTTTTTATTCGTCTAGTTATAGCTGCAACTACATCTACAAAAGGTATGCCAGCTACTAAAATTGGTAACACAAATGACATTATTGCACCACTTTTTAATATCCCAACAGTAGTAATACAGCCAATAATTAAACCTAACCATAGCGCTCCCGTATCTCCCATAAACAATTTTGCAGGATAAAAATTGTAAATTAAGAAACCCGCAACGCTACCACAAAGCAGTAAACTTAAAATTGCAGAAATAGCAAGTTGACCAACAATATGTGGTGCCCCGGTTTGTTTTTGCAAGATAGAAGTAATAAAAAATGTCAGCCCAGCAATAAATACGATACCAGCAGCAAGACCGTCCACTCCGTCAGCTAAATTTACCATATTCATAAATCCGCAAATCCATAACACTGTTAATATTTGAGTTAAGATTCTCGGAAATACAATGTATTTGTTGCTGAACGGTAATGTTATACCCAAAATCCTAACACCATAGTCCATTACACAATACGCAATTATTATTTGTAATAAAAATTTTACCAAGGCAGGCACTCCTGACCTGTCATCTACAGTACCAACAATTATCGTAATTAGTGAAGCAAAAAATATACCTAACAGTTGTTTACCTAAAACAATAGTTTCTTGGTAATCACCCCAGGTAAGAACATATTTATACTTAAGAATTTCGTTAACTTCAGGGAAAAATTTTACTATTGCAACCAACGCAAGGAAAAAAGATAGGAATATCCCGAACCCACCCCAGCGTGTAAGTTTACGAAATTTTATTTTACGTTTGGATGGCCTATCATAAATATTTAACTTTTTTGCAAGAAAATTTGAAAACGGTACAAAGAAGATTGAGAAGAAAAAAGATAAGAAAAAACACACAACATAAACTTTAAACATAGGTTCAATAATTTAAATTTGAATATAATGAAAACTTATCCAACAACTGTTTTACTTTATTTTTAACATATGAAATTACATTTTTGCTACCACGTGATTTTATCACACGGTCAATTAAATCAGCAATTAAAACCATCTCTTTCTCCCCCATACCACGTGTTGTCACCGCAGGTGTACCTATTCTTATACCTGAAGTTTCCGCAGGTGAACGCTTATCATAAGGAACTGTATTTTTATTTACTGTTATACCAGCAGCTTCTAACATATTTTGTGCATCTAATCCTGTAATCTTTAACGATGAAAGATCAACCAAAAACATATGGCAATCAGTACCACCAGAAACAATTTTGTACCCTCTCTTTGCTAACTCACTTGCTAACATTCTCGCGTTTGAAAGAACTCTAGCTTGATAAAGACGAAATTCTTCACTCATAGCTTCTTTGAAAGCAACAGCTTTTGCTGCGATTGTATGCATCATAGGTCCACCTTGAATACCTGGAAATACCATCTTATCAATTAATGAAGCAAACTTTTTCTTACATAAAATTACTCCGCCACGTGGCCCTCGTAAAGTTTTATGTGTTGTAAACGTAACAAAATCTGCATATGGAACAGGTGAGGGATATAATCCTGCAGCAATAAGTCCTGCATAGTGAGCCACATCTGCTAAAAAATAAGCATCTACTTCGTCACAAATTTCTCTAAATTTTTCCCATTCTATTATTCTTGAATATGACGATGAACCCGCAACGATAAGTTTAGGTTTATGCTTTTTTGCTAATCTTTCAACTTCTTTGTAGTCAATCAATTGATCCTTTTTTCTTACATTAATCTGTACTACCTTATAATATTTACCAGAAAAACTTGTCGGATGACCATGAGAAAGATGTCCTCCGTGTGAAAGATGCATACCCATTATAACATCTCCTGGATTTAACACAGCAAAATATACCGCCATGTTTGCTTGTGTCCCGCTATGAGGTTGCACATTTGCATGTTCTGCATGGAATAAAAGTTTTGCTCGTTCAACAGCTATCGTCTCAACAACATCCATATATTGACATCCACCATAGAAACGTTTAGAAGGATATCCTTCTGCATATTTATTACCCATAATAGAACCCTGTGCTTCTAACACCGCTAAAGATGGAAAATTCTCAGATGCGATAAGTTCTAAACACTCTCTTTGACGGCCTAGCTCTTGTTTTATCGCTTCGTAAATTTCAACATCTATACGTTTCAAATTATGCATCATTAACTCCTTCCTGTGAAATATGTTGTATTACTAAAAATGAAAAAAACAGTTTTAAATCAACAAAAATAACAAAAAACAGTTAGTAAAAATTTTCAAAAGTATTATGTTATAAGCTTAAGTGGTAGTTTATAGACCCTGTGTGCTTTTTCTGAAACAAGAAATAGAGAATCTTTAGAAATAGCTATTGACGTAAACTGTACATTTTTAACATCAAAATATTTATCTAATATAATTCTGGCTTCTACAACATAATTATCTTTATTCATCATATAAATATTGTTGTTATTATCTAACAGAAGAATATATTTATTATGTGTGTAGATATCCACAGGAAAAAATTCTCTAATTGTAACTGATGAAGTTAACACAAATTTATTATTTTCATCAACTACGAAACTATACAGTGTCTTTTTGTTGTCAAGCACATATAAACTATCAGAAATAAAATGCATAGACAAAATGGTATTATCTCTTAACAAAGTCACAGTAGAAATAACTATTGAAAAATCTGGATACTTATATATAAACACTTTATTAGAAAAAACTGATGAAGTAAAAAAATATCCTGAATCATTTGCTGTAATAGAATTGAATTGTTCCTCTGGTGTGTATGTCTTTATAAGTTCATTAGTTGAAATCTCGTATTCAAACAGTGTTCTTACTGACCAATCACAAACTATATATTTATCTCCAACAACTGTAATATCTGAAGGGGATAGATATTTCAAATCAACTTCTGTATAAAATGGTTTAGTATAGGTTATCATGGTATATAGTTTCGGAATAACAAAGATTAATCCCAACACTATTGCGAAACCAGCAACGATTTTTATCCCAGTATAAACTTTCTGTGTTAAAATTTCAGACTTTGCTAAATTATACTCCTCCTGCCAAAATTCCTCTCGTGATAATGAGAACCACAAAAGAGTTTCAATAGTAGAACTAATTTCTTGCTCATTTTGTGAAATATTTATCGTAGTAACTCCAAGCTGTAGGATACGTTCAGTTAATTTCGGATTTTGAAAACTGCCAATTACACATATCGGTATGAATTTAAATTGTTTTTGAATACGTCTTATAATATTTATACTTACATGCTCAGCAAATATAATCAATTGCGGTTTTTGTTCAACAATTATATGTATTAACCTGTTCGCAGTCGTAGTTGATAAAGCTGTAATCACTTTATATTGATTCTTAATTTTTTCAGGTAACTCTACTTGTATATCTTTTGGGACGATATAAAGTATTTTTTGGTTTGTCATAAAGGATATTCCAGTAACGATTTGACAATTTCGTCAAGAATACTTAATATCCTCTGTACAATGTTTAGTATCAACTCAATATGAAACTTAACCGAGCGTTTATATTTTGTATAGCTGTTTATAAAATTCGCAGCACCAATAAGGACACCACAGAGATTTCTTATTTCTGTAATATAGTTTCTTACATTCTGAGTAAGGTTTAATACAAGCTGCCTTTTATCCTGTATATGTGATTGTCTTAGTTCATCAATTTTCTTAGTCAAATTGCCATTCTCCACTATGAGTTGTTCATTTTTTCGTTTTATCTCTTCTGACAATTGTTTTATATTTTGTAATTCTTTTAGCAATTCTTCTTTCTCTGACAGAACTTTTTTTATTTCATCATTTGCACTTACAACAATCCTGTCAATTTCTTGTTCTAACCGTTGTGTTTCTTCAATTAATTCTTTTTGCACTTCTAAAAGAGAGTTAAATTGTCGATTGTAATAAACTAATAATTCTTGTTTCTGTTGCTCAAAATCTTTCCTTGTACGTTCTATCTCTTGTTCAATTATTTTCTTATCAAATTCAAGACCTTGTATTTGTTGCTGCCATACAAGTTTTTCTTTTTCTTTTTCAAGATCTAATTCTTTACGTCTAAGTTCTTCGTATTGATCTTTCAATTTCTCATATTGACCACGTTCAAGTTTCTCAATTTGCTTCTTAAGATCTTCTATTAGTTGTTCCTGTTCTTGTAACTTTAATAATACCTGTTTTTTCTCTTCTTCCTTCGTCTGTAGTTTCTTTTCATAAAGTATCTTTTCTTCTTCAAGTTTTTTTCTCCAGTACGCTGATACTGACGGTGTAATAATATTTCGGACAATTTCGTCACTATCACCATACTGCAGTTCAAGGTCAGTAAGTTCTTTTTCTATTTCATCCCAAGTATAAAATTTTTCTTCTTCGTTATCCATTGTAATTTCCCTCCTAATGTTTTACTACGGTTCTGGAATTATTAAAACTTCACCTACAATTGGTACACCTTTTATAATTTTGTCTTTATTTACTTCGTAGATTTTCTTCCATTTCTTCTTATTATTATAGTACTTTTCTGATATAGAAATCAAGGTTTCACCTTCCTTAACTTTATGTGCTAAAGGAAATTTGTATTCAGTTATAATTTCTTTTTTCTCAATAATTCTAACTTTTTCTTCTACAATTTTTTGTTGTTCAGGTATCATTTTTGGCAATATTTCTAACTCTTTAGGAGAAACCTCCTCCGAAGGTTCTCTAACTTCAGTTGTACTAGGTTCTATTTCATACTCTTCTTTTTTTGTTACAACTTTCTTTTTCTTAGGCTCTACTACTACAATTTCTTCAACTTCCTGTACTTGTTTGACTATTCTACGTTTAGGAACTTCCTTAGGTAAATAGTTTAACATTATGTAGTGATTACCAACAAATCCTGAGATATCTGCAACTGTATATACAATTGTATATTTCAGTGACAACCTATTTGAGAAAAGTTTTGTCTGTAACGAAAAATCAAAAATAGTATTTTTATATCCACCAGATACTCCAACAGTAACATCAAAACTTACAAGTTTACTACTGTACAGTTCCTGGTTTAGCCCTATTTTATAGCCTGAATAACTATGTACAATTCTACCTACTTCAACATCTTGAAAAAACAGTTCTATATTAAGAACCGTAGTACTATAATTATAGCCAAAAAAGAAACTATACTTTTTTGGAACTGTATATTCTACAATTTTCCCTGCTTTACTTGATAAGAAATTTAATATATTTAATCCTGAGTAGATGCCAATATTAAATCTTTTACTTATACCTATATCTATATTGTAAATACTAACTGTATTTTCTGCGATGGGATCGTCTTTATAGTATTCATCATAAAAATACTTATACGTGTACATTTTCATGTTACTACCAAGAAATATATTTTCTGATAATATTTTAGAACCAAAGTTTAAAATAAAAACTTCTTCCGAATAAATATTCTGCAGCAGTAAGTTTTGATAACCAACACCAGCAAAAATTTTTTTATAACTCCCACCCGCTACTAACCATTTAGTATCAATTTTGTCCTTTAATACATTGTTTAACAACAAGCCATAGCCAGAATTTATACTATAAACTCCAAACCAACCAAATATCGTTGGATTGCTAAACACAGCGAAAGATTCTTGTGGATATCCAGAAAAACTATAGTTATAGAGCATACTACTATAGATGTGTGTAACCAATGCTATAATAAACACTAAGATTTTTTTCATCTATGTTAGATCTAATACTTTATAACTATAGTACCATTGAATGTCTTATCAGTTGATTTAATACTGTAAATATACAAGCCAGGAGGTAAATACCTGCCGTTTTCATCTTTAGCGTCAAAGTAAAGTATGTTGTTTGCAATTTTTTTAAGTTTACAAATTCGTTGTAAATTTATATCATAAATCTCACCGTCTATATACGAACCGACTTTATAATGAAACTCAATATAATCATTCTTACCATCATTGTTAGGTGTAATAATACGCTTATTAGGTGAACATCCAATTATAGTAATTTCGTCTAATGATTGACCCGTAAACCTAACCACTCTGTATCTTCCAAGATATTGTGTTCTTACAACTATACTGTTGCCAAAATCTTCTGATGGAAAAACTCTCCAGTTATAACCATCGTAATATTCAACAATATAGCTACCATCTTCAACTGTTGGTTTCATAAATCGTATCTCAACAAAATTATTAAGTTTATTTTTATCCGCAAGAATTTCGTATGTATAAATAACTCCGTCATCTTCCTGTGGTAATCTAAGAATTTTAACATTAGTTAATCGCTCTTTTGAAGGTATTGTCAAAACTACTAAACTGTCAGAACTTATGAATATGTCTGCTGTTTCGTTAAAATATAATCTAACAACTAAATTATTCACACTCTCTTTACCAAATTGGTTTATACAGGAAACCATATAGAATAAATTTTTTCCTAATCCGTAAACGTCTGTATAAACAGTCTGTGTAGTGAATGCAATTAAATTAAGTGATGTTAGTTCATATCCACTATAGATTTTGTAACCCCAAATATTTTCTATCTCAACACTATCCCAAGTTAGGACGACCCCATAAGGTTGGTTTAAAACACGAAGGTTTGTAGGTGCAGACGGTAATACTTCAGGAATGACAAAACTAAACAAATCACTTTTGCCAGCATAAGAGTTATTGTAATAAACTTCAACATACCAATAGTATGTTGCAGGATATATTGGTGGTTGTGTGATTTCATAAAAATTTTCCTGCAAGTTAAAGTCAATTTTTTGCTCAAAGTTTGTTACAGAAGAATAAACTAGTTTATAACTAATTATATCACCTGCATATTTTGCAACAACTTTTGAAAAATTAAACTTGATAGGTAAAGATTTTATTATTACACCGTTCTGTGGTGAAATTATAGATATATGGTATCTATCAATATAAAAACTTACTGTTGAAATGTTAGTTCCACCATATTTATCTTCAGCAATAACTTTGAGATAATACTTTGAAGGTATCAGTTCAAAATTATAAAATTTAAATTCTGTTACCGTTATAGAACTTGCGATAGTCAGAAATGTTATAAAATCTGAACTAGTAGATAAATGTAATGTATATTTTACTTTGTCAAAAATATCATTGTCGGTAGAAATGTGCCACTTGATGTTATAAGGCAACTCAATTTTTTCATCATTAGCTGGTTTACTAATCTGTGGTACAGTGGGTGGCTGGTTGTTATAACAAGTCCAGAATACATACTCCCCTTTTGTAGTAACGTTGTTGTATACATCAATTGCTTCAATATACCAGTAGTAAGTAGTATCATCTACAACATCATCTATAACATAGGAATATACTGTGGAAGATAGAACAACTGTACGGCTTGATATCCAGATGTTATTTATAACAGAAGTTGTATAATAAAGTTTGTACCAAAACTCGTCTTCTTGTGGATCAGTTGCAGGGCTCCATCTTATTTCTACTGGTGAAGAGATCACGAGTTCAAAATTTTCAGGTGAAATTACATTCAAACCCGTAGGTGCAGTATTTATCACTGTAAAACTAAAAGTAGAATTTGCAAATGTAAATCCGCTACCAGTGGAACTTGCAATAACAATCCAGTAATAAGTATAATTTTGTTTAAGGAAACCTTTTGGTAAGAAAAATTTTGTATCTGTAGTAGTTGTTGCAAAGTTGATATGTTTAAATTCTATGTCTGTGGAAATTACAAGTCGGTAAACGATACTTTCAAACGGGTCAGGGTCAAACGATGGTTGCCAGTAAAAAGTTGTATAAGTGTTAGTTAGCAAATTATTATTAGACGGACTAAACAGATTAAACGTGGTAGGTTGTTGTAAAACATTGTTTACTACAAAGTAAAACGTAGAGTTTGAAAATGTAGTATTTCCCCAAACATCAACTGCAGAAACGCACCACCAGTAAGTAGTGTTATCCTGAAGATGATGAAGTGTGAAACTTATGTTTTCAATATTAGATGATGAGTAAGTAAGAACAAAATTATTTGTTGAATAAAAAACTGTATATGTTAGTTTTTCACTCTCAGGTTCTTGCGCTGTCTGCCAATTTAGTACAGTAAATGTTGACATTATAACTGTTCCTGACGGTGTAATAATATCAAATGTTGAAGGTGGCAAATTACGAGTATAAAATTTAAAAACTACGCTTGAAGTTGAAGTTAAAGGAATATTTGTAGAATTACTATGTGCAACAACTTTCCAGTAATATGTAGCATTGTTTTTTAGAGGTAAATCAGGAGTATAGTATGTTGTATACGGTGAAAGACCTGAAATTGTTGTAGTATTACCTCCAGTCCAGTAGATTAATGTTTGCGATGCAAAGTTTATCTCATAACCTATAAATTTTGGTTGCCATATAAATGCTGGCCGAAGGTACGAAGTTGTAATCCCATCCAGTGGAAGTAATAAGTCTGCAGGATCAAGGTTGCTACATACATAAAACCATGCAACTGTTGATGACCACACATTATTATTATCTTTATCCCATATACGTACACGCCAGAAATATGTTGTGTCATCTTGAAGTTTTTCATTATCGGATAGATAGTAATATGTTGTATTAATTCCTGAAGTTTGTATTAAGGAATTAAGATCATATGGCGAGTCGGAATAAGAAGAAATATATAGTTGATACTTCACATAACTATAAGGGTCAGGATCATAGGAACTTGTCCAGTAAAACGTTGGTCTAGTGGTAAAAACTATTTGTATTGGATCATATATAGTAGTTCCTGGTGATAATAACGTATTAGGTATCGGGAAATCATTTTCGTTATTGACTATAAACCACCATGTAGATGAACGACTTTCAAGCCCAGACGTATCTTTTGCAACAACATGCCACCAATATGTTGCATTCTCCACCCAACCACCAAAAACTGAACTCAAAGTATAAGACGACCAAGTAATACCACCAACGGATAAACTAAAACCTACCTTCTCTGACTGAGATGAAATATAAAGCCAGTAAGTAATAACATCTTGAGGGTCTGGATCAAAAACATCATTCCAGTCAAAATATACAGGTGTAGTAGTTGTTGTTGATTTATCAGGTGCATATAATGTAACTAATGATGGTGCTTCGGGTATATAATTTAAAATAAACCTCGGGTTCTTACCACTACCGTAAATTTCGCCCCACATCCATACAAATGTGTTCTCCGAATCAAAAGCTTTTACTCGCCAGTAGTATGTTATGTTATCTGTTAACCCAGCTAATGACAATTCAAAATATGAAGTTGTTATGTTGGGAAAAACCTGTGCTCCTGCTAAGTTTGGAGGTGTAGTTTCTATTAACGATGGTACTGTAGAAATATAAAATTCATATTTTATTACATCGCCATAATTTATATCGTTATCCTGCACATCTTCCCAATTAAATGTAATAGTTTGAGAAGTGACTATGATAGATTCAACTGGCCAGGTTGCATAGAACTGTTGCGGCGTTGAATTTTGTGGTAACGCATATCGTTCCGAAACAGTACCGCCTTCTTGTATTCCTGACCATGCTGTAGTCTCATCAAGGTTTGCTACATAAGTTGATGATTTTACAGCAAAAAAATAACCAACACCGTTTTGCAATCCAGTGACAGTATAATAGACCTTTTCACCATCTGTAACACCAGATGTTGTAATACGGATTCTATATGGTGGTGTGGTTACGGATGAATTTTTATTCCATTCGTTTTCAGTTGTTAAAGCTAAAAAAGACGAAACTCTAATCTGGTAAGCAGAAACAGGTTCAGTTGAAGTTGGCACCGTCCAACTAAGCTTTACTTGTTTATATTTTACTTCAACGACTTTAAGGTCAGTTACAGGATTTGGTGTGGAGGAGAGTAAGATAGTTTTTAATGAAAATATCAATATAAAAGTTAAACATATTTTAGCACTTTTTGCGTTAAAATACATGTGCTTTATTTGACTATTACTAACTCATATTAATTCAAAAAACTCAATACTATCCTTATATAACTAAGTGGCAAATTAATCATTAGCAATAGTCTAAATTGAAGTAGTTATCAAGGTCTCTGTATTTTCCACACCTTTTATTTTTCTTATTTTTGCTATAACAATCCAACTTAGTTCTTGAAGATCTTTAGCTTCAACATCTACTACTAAATCCCATCTGCCAAATACAGCAGTTATGTGTGTTACACCTTCAATAAGTCTCAATTTTTCCAAAACCTGTTTATCTTTACCAGATGCAATTTTTACTAACACTATTGCGGTCGTCATAATTATTTTCCTTCAAGTTATTCTCTTCTTAATTGTAATCCATTTTTTTCTAATACATCAATAATCTTGTTAACAACTATATTCGTTTCCTCATCAGTTAAAGTTTTATTTCTGTCCTGAATTTGCAATGTTATTGTAATAAATGTCTTATCATCTCGTTTATATAAATCTTTTAATCCTAAACTGTGTATCAGTCCTTCAGAAGATATTATATCATTAATCATTTTTTCAACCCGCCAAAAATTCATTTTCTCAGGCACTATGAAACATAAGTCTCGTATTACGAACGGATACTTCGGCAATGGCTGATATATTTTTTCTTGTTTTACAAATTTCATTAACTCTTCAATATATATCTCTGCATAATAAACATTTTGTGGTAACTTCAATTTCAACTTTTGTCTCTGTAGTTCACCAACAAACGATAATAATGTCATTGTTCTCTTTTCAATATAATATAATGTGTTAACAAAAAACTCTTTGTTGATAAAAGTACGAATATTTGAATTTAACTTAACTTCTTTTATAAAATCAATTCCTAAGTATTTAAACAGTGTTTCTATAACACCACATATGAAATACAAATCGTATTTATACTTCCTATGTTGCCAACCTAAATAATCATACTCACCATGTGCTATTATTCCAATCTGTAGTTCTTCTGTAGTCCTATGGTCAGTTTTATAAAAAACTTTCCCTAACTCAAACAATGCAACGTTTTCAACTTGGTTATTATAATTCGTATTAAGATTTCTTAGCAGCGATGGCAGTAATGACAACCTAAGTTCTGAAAATTCTTTAGATACAGGATTTAAAACTAAAACCTTTTTGTTATCAACATTAACCACAATTTCATTTTCTTTAGATGAACATAAACTATAGTTTACTACTTGTGTTAGTCCCATAGAAACTAAATATTTTATTATTGTTTCAACAAAAAACCCTATATCATCACGGCCAACAAATTTTTGTATTGATGTAGGCAACGTTTCGGGGACAGATTCATATCCAGTAAAACGTAAATATTCCTCTGCTATATCAGCCTGAAATTTTATATCTTGACGATTAACAGGGGGTAATAAGTATACCTGTCTATTTAAAGAAAGATTTTCATAACTAAGTCTTACTTCAAACCCTATTCGTCGCATAATGTCTATAAATTCCTTGTTATCAACCTCAACACCTAAAAGTGAACTTATAAAATTTAAATCTGTTTTAATTCCACTATGTTGGTAAGACATTAGATTGTTATAGTATTCCACATCTTTCATATCAGAAAACTTTGTGACCTGCCCACCACAATGTTTCATTATTAACTGATATACTCTACCAGCTGCAAACTCACACAGGTTCCATCCACTACCTCGTTCAAACCTATACGCAGCTTCAGTGTTAATACCTAAAGTTTTTCTTGCAATACGTATCTTACTACGATTAAATACCGCAGATTCTATAAGCAAATTTGTAGTGTTTTCGTCAACACAGCTGTTTTCACCTCCGATAATACCAGCTATTGCTATAGGTTTTACATCATCTGCTATAACGGTAACTTCTTCATTAAGGACATAACTTTTACCATCCAGAGCAAGTATTTCTTCACCATTAATTGCTTTACGAACTAAGATTTTACCGTTAGAAATTTTATCATAATCAAATATATGTACCGAATGACCAACCTCAAGCATTACATAGTTTGAAATATCAACGATTGGATTTATACTTCTTAATCCTAAAGAATTTAACCTAAACATAATACGAAATGGTAGTTTTACTTTATTATTCACATTGTTGATTTGTATTGCTATATATCTTTTACAGAGTTCATATGAACTAATTTTTACATCAAAAAATGGCAGTTTTTTATTCTCAAGTTCTGCTAAAACATCTGTCTCCATCTTGAAATCAAGTTTGAACTTTACTGCTAACTCTTTCGCAATCAACAAATGGCCAAGACAGTCATACCTATTCGCTGGAGTTGACACTTCTACAATTTTATCATGAAAATATTTATCCAAAGTAGAACCTAATTGAAACTCTGAATCAAGCTCCAAAATTCCAGAATGGTCATCATAAAGGTCTAATTCTTTTGCTGAACATAACATCCCTTCTGAAATTATCCCACGTATTTTTCTCTTTTCAACTTTTATATTACCAGAAATAACAGCTCCTGATGGCACGTACGCTGCATACATTCCTTCATATACATTAGGTGCACCACAGACAATTTCTTTGTTCTCTACTCCGTCGGTGATTTTACAAACAGTAAGTTTATCTGCGTTAGGATGTTTATTGACAGACAGTACTTTAACTACTTTTATGTTGGAGAGAATTTTTGAATTAAAACTTTTTATACTTTCCACTTCATAACCAAGCTGTTCCAATGCGTTAAGTATGTCTGTATCAGAAATATCACTTTGTACCGAACCAATTAGTTCTCTTAACCACTGCAATGAAAGTTTCATAATTTAAAACATATTAATAAATCTTATATCGTTTTCGTAAAATAATCTAATATCGTCAATTCTATATTTCAACATTGCAATACGTTCCACTCCAAGACCAAATGCAAAACCTGTATATTCTTCATATCCTAGCCCTACATTATACAAAACCTGAGGATGTACCATACCACAACCTAATACTTCAACATAACCAGAATTTTTGCATACACCACATCCTTCACCTTTGCATACAAGACAACATATGTCCATCTCCAGTGAAGGTTCAGTAAACGGGAAGTACGATTGTCTAAACCTGCATTTAATATCTTGGCCAAAAATTGACTTTACAAAATATGTTAATACTCCTTTAAGGTCTGAAAGTCTAATTCCTTTATCTACTACAAGTCCTTCAACTTGATGAAAGTTGAACAAATGTGTAGCATCTAAATTTTCGTGCCTGTAGACCCTACCTGGCATTATTGATTTTATAGGCGGTTTCTCACTAAGTAAAACTCTAATTTGTACAGGCGAAGTGTGTGTCCTTAAAAGTAACTTACCATTTTTTGTAACAGGGAGATCTAAATATAAAGTATCTTGCATATCTCTTGCAGGATGGTCATACGGAATATTAAGCATCGTAAAATTATAATCTTCAAACTCTATCTCCGGCCCATATTTTATATCAAAACCTAACCTCAAAAAAACATCAATAATTTCGTCATAAACCTTTTGTAACGGATGAACTCTGCCAATAGAAAACTTCATTCCTGGTAAAGTTAGTTCCAATATAGACAATTCGTTTTTCTCTTTAACCTTTTTTACTGAAAGTTCCTTAAGCTTACCTTCTAACTTTAACTTTAACTCTGCTACAACACTATTTAGTAGTTCACCATATATTTTTTTCTCATTTAAAGGTATTTCCTTCAAAACTTCAAACATTTGTTTAAACTTACCTTTACGACCAAAATACTTAATCCTAATCTTTTCTAATTCTTCCTGGGATGTTGTCACACTTTCTATCTCAGACAAGCATTCTTTCCTTAACTGTTCTATACCTGACTTACTTATTTTGTCCTTCATCATTTATTCCTATAAGTTTGTTAAGATGTTTTTTGGCAAGTTTGTGGTTAGGTTTACGTTTCAATACTTCAAGAAACATATTTTTAGCGTCTATAAGTTCATTTTTAGCTTCTTTGATAAGTCCTATGTGGTAGTAAACTTCTGGGTTGTCAGGACAACATTTAAGTAATTGTTCAAATATCTTTAACGCTTCGTCATAGCGATTATTAAGAAGATAAAATTTACCCGTTTCAAATAAATCCTCTTCTTTTTGTTTTTCCTCGTTTGTCATTTTTTATATACCTTTTTACAGACTCTTAAATTTTTCTATATCCATATTTTTTCCAATAACAATCAAAATATCACCCTGCAAAATTTTTTCCTCAGGACCTGGCAACAATACTATCTCGTCTTTTGTATCTGTCTCACCAGTTTCGTCTATCACTGCGGTCTTACGTTTTATTCCTAAAACTGTTATTTTATATTTTGTCCGTATAGCTAATTGTTGTATGGTTTTATTATAAAACTCTTTTGTAGGAGTAACCTCTGCTATACTGTATTCTTCTGATAACTCAAGTCTATCTATTATTTGTGGCGATAACAACTCATGCACAAGATTCTCAGCAGTAGATTCTTCAGGGAAAACAACTCTATCCACACCTATTTTAGCAAGAATGTTTGCATGTTGAGTGTTCAATGCGCGAGACATCACTTTTTTTATTCCCATATCTTTCAATAATAAAGATACATAAACATTAGCTTCAACACTTTCACCAATTGCTACAATCGCTACATCCACGTCCTGAGGTGTAACTCCGGCTTGATAAAGTTGCTCAGCATCCATAGCATCACCAACAACTGGTATTCTCAAAAATTCTTTCACAGCCTCTACTTTTTTTTCATCTTTATCTATTCCTATTATATCAACATTATATCTTGCTAAGTGACGAACGACATGTGAACCAAAAACTCCCAATCCTATAACTACAAACGTCTTATACTTTTCTTCTGCCATCAGAAATCAAACCTCCCATAAAAGTAGCTTTTAACAAATAAAATTAAAATATATTTATCCTACAGAAATTGGTTCTTCTAAATACTTAATTTCTTTCTGTTCTTTTGTTAGTAACAACGAAAGTATAGCCAGACCACCAACTCTGCCAAACAACATCGTTAATATTAACAAAATTTTAGCAAAATTATCAATATAAGGTGTTATCCCTAGTGACAGTCCTACCGTTCCAAATGCAGATACGGTTTCAAAGAAGATCTCTTTAAATGAAAATTTAACTACATCGTATGTATAGTTAAACCAAGAAAATAACATTGATACTAAGAATACCCAACATAACGAAATAAAAAAGATTGTAAAACTTTTAAGAATCACATTGGTATCTATTCTACGTTTAAAAACTGTTACATATCTTTCACCAGCAATATAATTATAAACACTTGACATCAACACAAAAAATGTAGTGGTTTTTATACCACCACCAGTACCCCCTGGCGATGAACCTATAAACATCAGCAGAATAATTATCATTATTGACACTGGCGATAACTCCTGTATTGGAAACGTATTAAACCCAGCAGTACGTGGAGTTACTGCTTGGAACCAGCTTATCAACACTCGTGTTTTAAACGGTATTTTCTGAAGTGAAAAATTATAATTGTTAAAAATAAAAATAACCAACATACCTATAAGAACTAAAACTAATGTCATTAAAACTACTATTTTTGTATGTAAACTAAAATTTTCTTTCCTTTTACGCAACACCTGCAAAATTTCTAACCATACAAAAAATCCAAGACCGCCTGAGATTATTAATAAAGGTATAATTATATTTATTGCCAAATCTCCTCTATATCTAACAAAACTATCAGGGAACAAGCTAAAACCTGCGTTACAAAATGCACTTACCGAATGAAAAACAGCATACCAAATACTTGTTGAGACACTTAACTGTTCACCGATAAAAAATTTTAAAAAAAGTAATAATGCCCCAATAAATTCAAATATAAAAGTCAAAATTAAAACTTTTTTCATTAACGGTATAATCTGCGAGATTGTGTTAAACTCTACAACGTTAAGTGATTCACCAACCGCACTTTTCTGCACCAAACTAAGTTTTCCAAACAGCACAATTATAAGTGTACCAAGTATCATATATCCTAAACCACCAACTTGTATTAACAACAATATTATTAACTGTCCAGCAAAGTTAAACGTGCTACTTATATCCAAAACAGTAAGACCGGTCACACACACTGCAGATGTCACAGTAAATATTCTATCAATCAAAGGTACCTGCCTGTTAGCCACCCATGGCAGTGACAAAAATATAGTGCCACAAAAAATAAGTATAATAAAAAATCCTAATATCAATTTATAAATCTGTGATTTCATATACTTTAAGGTGGGAGTAAAAATTTATGTTTTATGGAGAAGTTTCAACTGACATTGCAGTTTTATCTTTTGCATTGGCATGATTTTTTACAAATTCTATTATCTGCTTAAATGTATCAGGCTCTTCACAGGCAAAGTATGCAAGAATTTTCCGGTCCAAACCAATATTAAGTTTCTTCAAAAGGTTAATAAACTTGCTATAAGTAAGTCCGTGTTCACGAACAGCTGCGTTAATTCTTGTAATCCACAATTTTCTAAAAACAGATTTTCTATCTTTACGCGCAATGTACTGAAACTTCAGTGAACGTAATACTTGTTGTTTTGCCTGCCTGTATGCAGAACCAAGTTTTGCATAATACCCTTTTGCTAATTTAAATACATCTTTTTTCCTTCTTCTGGTATAAGCACCACTTTTTACTCTCATCTGTTATTTTTCCTCCCAAAAAAGTCTTAAATTTTATTGACAAGATACTTTTACAAAACTATTCATAGTTATTCAATACTTAGTCTTTAACAGGGTAAACTTCACGTAACACTTCTAATGCTTCAGGTGAACGCAATTTGCGTATTGCTTTGGCTTCAATTTGACGTACACGTTCCCTCGTTATTTTAAAAATTTTTCCAACCTCTTCCAAAGTATATTCTTTGCCATCAAGACCGTATCTCATCCTAAGTATTTTTCTCTCACGTTCGTCAAGAAACCTATCCATTGCTTTTTCTAAAACTTCGCGCCTGTATGACTGAAATATCTGTACTAAAGGTGTTTCTTTCTCAGGAGACGGTATAAAGTCCTGTAGTACAGAATCTTCATCTTGTCCTCTTGGGGTAAAAGAAGATATTGGATCTAATAACACATTGAGCGTGTCTATAATTTTCTTCCTTGGAACTTTCAGTACACGTGCGTAATCATCAACTGTAATTTCTCTTTGCACTTTGTATTGATGAGATTTATAAACTTTTATCATTTTAGAGACAAGTTCTCTTATATGAACAGGTAATCTTATTGTCTTTGTATATTCTGCCATATATCTACTTATTGCTTGTCGTACCCACCAGTGCGCGTAGGTAGAAAATTTGTAACCTTTGCGCCACTCAAACTTCTCTACTGCTTTAGCAAGACCTGTTGCTCCCTCCTGTATCAAGTCGTTAATGTCCTCACCAGTAAGTATGGAGAATTTTTTTGCGAAGGACACAACTAGATTTAAGTTAACCTGTATCATTCTTAGTTTATCTTTTTCAATTTCGTGAACTATCTGACTAATCTGTGTATCAAGTTTTACAACCTCATCCTCTGTTATGTTAAACTCTTTTTTATAATGATTTAATTTTGCTAAAACTTTCTGATAATTATTCAGTATAGTCTCTGCCGCTGTAACACTATACCCTGTCATACGTTTAAACTGTGCAGCTGATACTTTACCTTTCTTATGATCCTGAAAGAGTTTCATTGCTGTATCACAATTTACCTGGAATATTTGTTCGTATTTTTTAACTTCATTTATGTATTGGATAATTTTTTCAGTTATACTTTTTGTTCTTTTTATTAACCGTTTAATCCTTTCAGTATTTAATTCCAAACCCATAATTTTATTTGCTATCTTCATCCTTAACTTCTCAACTTGGTTCTGATACTTAACCTGTTTTTTTAACGGCAAATTTTTGTTGTCTAATTTTTTCTTTAGGAAGAAAAGTTTTTTTAGTAGTTTATTAACAGATTTAACAATCGTGTTAAGTTTTTTCCTCATTTTTTGTAACGAACGTTTTGTTTTTCGGCCACGTTTCATCAATTCTTTAGGTGTCATCTCGTTTTTTTTAACCAAAGTTGACCAGTTGTTAATTTCACGGATTGCAATCGGTGAACTTAAAACAATAGATAACAACCTTGCTTCGTTTGCTCTTATATTTTTTGCAATACTAATCTCAGTCTCTCTGTCTATCGTATCTATCTTACTAACCTCGTTAAGAAACATTCTTATAGGTTCTTCATGGATAATCTCGTCAGAAATCTCAATCTCTCTAAGTAACTCTTTTTGTTCTTTTTCACCTATGATTCTAACACCGCGTTCATTTAAAAATTCAATAAAGGTTTCTATTTCGTCCCTCCCTATTTCGTATTCATCCATTGTTTTATTAATATCATCATAAGTTAAATAACCATATTTTTTAGCTTGTTCCATTAAAACTTTAACAATTCTTTCCTTACTGCTCACTTCTGGGTTACCTCCGTGTAATCTTTAATGTTGCAACAATTTGTTTAAACTCATTAATTAACTGATCATCGTAGTTTATCTTGCCTTGTAACATTTCATCTATAATTGGTTTAAGTTCTTTATATCTTTGTTTTGTTTTCACCTTATATATTTCAAGATAAAGAGTTTTTACCCTCTCATCAACAGGAGCAACAAGTTTTCTATCATCAAAAACCATCCTTGAAATCAGTGTCTTGCTTTCATCATCATCTAAGAGTGTAAATAACTTGCTAAGATCACCACTCGTCGTATAACATTCCTTAAGTTTCTTAAAAATCTCTAAATACCAATTGTTATGAGAAAAAACCTCTGCTGGTATGTTTTCTATCATCTCAGGATAATGAATACAAATCCAAAGCAGTTCTTCTTCACATGAGTACGGTTTATTACTAACAATCTTTTGTATGTCAGTGTTACTAATACGCCTTTTATATTTTTTAAGTTCGGTACGTACATCCTGTTCATTCAAACCTAACTCTACTGAAAGTTCTTTTATCACCTCAGATTGTATGATAGTGTCAGAGATACTATTAATTAATTCCATCAGTTTACGCAATAACAAGATTTTGTCAATAACAGATGTTATTGCTTTACTTTTTCTGTACCGACCCACAAGATATTTCACTACAGATAAACTATTGTTAAATAAATTCTTAGTCTTTTCATATCCGTAGCGCAGTATATACTCATCTGGATCGATATTTTCATCAAGCGAAACTACTTCTGGATACCCGCCCATTGAAAATATAATCCTTGCGGCAGATAATGTTGCTTCCGCACCTGCATCATCAGGGTCAAACATAAGATAGATCCTCTGAGTGAACCTGTTTAACAACCTTACTTGTTGTTCTGTTAACGAAGTACCTAATGGTGCAACAACATTTTTTATCCCTTCCTGTGACAACAAAACCACATCCATATATCCTTCCACTATACACACTGTTTTTTCTTTTACTATATGATCCTTTGCTTGGTAAAGACCATACAAAATATTACCTTTACTGAAAACTGCTGTTTCAGGACTGTTTAAATATACTGGCGGTTCTTTAGCATCACTATATTCCGTCCATCCGCCGGGGACAATCCTGCCACCAAAACCTATAACTTTTCCTCGTAAATTAAAAATTGGGAATAATATTCTGTTTCTAAAATAATCGTATGGATGATCAAATTTACTTGTAGAACTGTAAGTTTTTCCATCTGGTTCATAAAAATTTACAATTCCTGCTTTATGTAACGAAGCTAAGTCGTACTGAGCAAGTTTTGGTATATCTTTATAATTTTTAGCGATATAATTCCCTGAAGGAGCATAGCCAAGTTTAAACTGCTCAACTGTTTCCATCTTTATCCCACGATTAACAAGATACTTTCTTGCATCTACTGCTAAAGTAGAATTAACCAATATCTCATGATATACTTCAGCTACGTTTGTCAAAAGTTCAGATAAAAACTGTACTTCATCATATCTTTCTTTTAGGAGTTTTTGTTCTTCGGTACTAATATACTCAAGTTGAACATTAAACTTTCTTGCTAACTTTTCAGCTGCTTCTACAAAACTTATATGTTCAATATCTTGGACAAATTTTATACTATTAGCTGTATATCCGCAGCCAAAACAATGTGCAAAATTTTTATCAGGAGCAATTGAAAACGATGGTGTACGTTCGCTATGAAATGGACACAAAATGAAATAGTTTTTCCCGCTTCTTTTAAGATTCGGTACATATTCTTTGATTACTTCTACAATATCTGCAACTTCTAATAATTTTTTTATACTTTCTTCTTTTATCATAATAACTTATTTTATATGTTTAAAACGTTTAAAGCCTGAAACACAAGTTATGTTAAGTTTGCCAAATTTTTTTTCAGTAGCGTCCAAAATAAGGTTCAATCCTAAATTGTCCGAAGCGATATGTCCCGCAATTACTACATTAATATGGAACTTTTGTGCGTTCTTGAAATGATCTTCGGAAAGATGCATCGCTACTACTGTACTCACGCCAGCAACTGCTAATTTTTCAAACACTTCAGTTGACCCTTCAGTACCACCCGTCATATCAACAAAAATTTTGCCAGCTTTCCTGTCTTTATTCCCTGTTAAAATATGTGGTCCATAGCCAAGCTTGGCTGCATGATCATATTCAGGTATCTCTAATAGAATATCAATTACGTCTTTTATATATCTTGGTTTTTCATCATCAAATAGTTTCTGCAAATATGTAGCAACACAATTATCCGCAGGTGTATGACAACATATAAAAGGTATTCCTAACAAATTCGCAATGTCTACTGCACGGTTATGGTTCATTGGCATGAGTTTACGATGAACTTCTTTTATCCGTGGTTCCAGTATTCCTTCAGCGACATTTATCGGTACACCAAATTTTGCAAGAATATCCGCCTGCATATTCATCACTTCGTAGAAATTTTTATATCCTACACCTTCCGGATGATGAGATAGGATAAGATCTACAGTATTACCTTGTTGACGCAAAATCTGTGCAAGAAGAACCTCTGGCATCTCCATATCTATACCGACTAAAATACTTTTTATTTCAACATTATCTTCTCCTACAAGAATACGTGTATCGTTATAAGGATTTGACAACTTCTCTTTATCGTAATACTTTTTTTCTTTCTCTGGCATTTCATCAAACTTTTGTTTTTCCCGTTTAAGTAATTCTTTAACTACTTTTTCGCCACGAGGATCGTTTTTTATTCCATGTTCAACTATAAAGTTATAAAACTCTTTTAGTTTCATAACTTTCCAAAACTCCTATTTTTAGCTGTAATATTTATTTCTTTTTTATCATTAACTTTTTTCTCTTAAGTTCTTGTCTGCGTTTAATCTGTGCCATTTTTTCTTTTTTAATCACACTTGGTGCTTTGTAGAACATTTTTTCACGAGCTACCTTTAAAATACCTTCTTTCTCAACTTCTTTCTTGAAACGTTTCAAAGCGTCTTCCAAACTTTCTCCTTCACGAACTTTAACCTCTACCATTATTAAATCGCCTCCTTTCCATCGTATAAGAGAATATCATAAACCACCTTTATAAGATATTCATCCAGGTGGCCATGAGAATTTTCTTCCAGCAAGAAAATGGAAGTGTAAATGTAAAACTTCCTGTCCTGCATTCTTACCTGTGTTTACCACAATTCTATATCCTTCCTCTGATACAGCAAATTTACTACTAACTTCTTTTGCGACATAAAACACTTTACCTAAAATGCTTATGCTGTCTTTATCTATATTATTTATACTTTCAATATGTTGTTTAGGTACTATCAAAAGGTGTATAGGTGCTTGAGGATTTATATCTTTAAATACAATTATATCATCATCTTCATAAACTATCTCCGACGGTATCTCTTTATTAATAATTCTACAAAAAATACAGTTTTTCATAGAGAGGAAAAACCTCCCCGCGACAGAAATCTATTGCTGTAACTTTGATTAAAGACAACAATTTAGGAAACGGAGAGAAAAGCCAGGTTATGCAAACATCTAATATATATATGAATTTTGGATACTAATTTATATTAATATATACAAGAAGGTATAAAATGTCAACTTTTTTAATTGAAAAAATTTCATATTTTAAATAACGATTGATTTCTATTTATAAAATCAATAGATTTTAAAAAATGTAAATATATGTTCGTTTTTAAAAACGTAACCCCAATACCTACAACATAAACTAAGATTCTTTCAAAAAACGTTTTTGAGCACAAGCAACGTTAGACATATCTCCTCACGATAAACATGTGTAATAATCGCCAAAATAAAAAGGATAACTAGAATTATCACAATATGTATCCGTCTGATTGTCATCTTTATATAAATATTGTATAATCCATTTCAGGGAATATATTATTCTTATACTCAAGCCACTCTAAGAATTGAACATCAATCCTGTTGTCTTTAAGTTGATGATATAATTTTAAGAAGTTACTTACATGTTCTTTAGTTCTACGATGAGCATATTCTACCATTGTACCTGTAGTCATTATAAAAGCCCAGTCAGAAGATTGTGCAAGGAACAACTCTCGTGCAAGCTGATTCAATACACGTTTTTTTAGAGTGTCACCATTGAGTACATTTGTATGATAACTATCAACACTTTCACACATCAACTCTTCACACTTATGTAAATGTTTATAAATCCAATCGTTAGAACCGTTTAACCAAACTTCATAATATCCTTTGTCACCCCAGGAAGATGCTGATGGTTGTAAAATTTGGTTTTTTGGATATTTCTCTAAATATTCTGTTGGTAATATAGGTTTAAAGATGTTTTGGTCAAAATGTATTTTCCTGAACAAGAAATTAAGAAAATCTGGCCCTTCAAACCACCAATGACCAAAAAGTTCCGCATCGTACATTGAAACAACAATAGGTTCCCTATCAAAAATATTCCTTAAATACCTAATTTGATGCTCACGATTAAACATAAAATTACCAGCATGAGTTGCAGCTTTGTTTATTGCCCATTGTGGCACATATGGTTCTTTCTTGTCAAGACCAACCCTGCCAGTTACACGATAGTATTTAATACCAACATTACGTCTTACACCATCACTGTGTAAATATGGACGAATATATTCATATTCAAGGTCGTACCCAACATCACGATAAAATTCTCTATAGTCAGGATCACCAGGATAACCAACATCTGCAGACCATACCTGATGTGCTGTCTCCATATCTCTTGCAAAAACTGCAACACCTGTCTCTGGTGTATAGATGGGCGCAAAGACGCCATATCTTGGCCTAGGCTCACCATACAAAATTCCATGTGCTTCAACAAAGAAAAATTGTATTCCGCATTCCTTAAGTATTTTATCAACTCCATAGTAATATGCACATTCTGCAAGCCATATCCCTCGTGGTTTCCTTCCAAACTTTGTTTCGTAATCCTTAACCGCCATCCTAACCTGTGCACGACGTACACGGTCAGAACTCATCAGTGGCAAAAAACCATGTGTCGCATTACAAGTTATTATTTCAACCTTGCCAGTATTCAACAAATTTCTGTATGCGGATAATAAATTTCTATTATATTTCTCATATAACTGCATACACTGCTTAAATTTGTTCTCATACACTTTAGCCGTGGAATAAAAAGGTTCTTGCCCTCTGAGTCGCCACACTTCTTTCTCAGCAAGTTCTATAAGTTTTGATAACCGGTTATAATACCTATCTTGAAGAAGTTTGTCTGCCATCATATTACACAACGGTGGTGTAAGCGACATCGTAATACGAAAATCTACATTGTCATTAAGGAATCCTTCCATAATAGAGATTAGAGGAATGTATGTTTCAGTCATTGCTTCATAGAACCAATCTTCTTCAAGGAAATCTTCATATTCAGGATGACGAACATACGGTAAATGGTTATGAAGAACTAAACACCAATAACCCTGCACCATTCTCGTACTAACTCCTTTCCAAAGTTTTATAAAAGATAGGAACTCAAAGGTACCAGTATTTAACTATTTTTGTTCACTACTTCGTGTAACAACAAATATTATCTCCCTCTTCACAGTACCATCAGATGAGACAGCCTTTATTGGTATAACTTTCTCACCATCAGGTAAACTTAACCTTAAAGAGAACCTGCCGTCAGGTGTAAGTTTGAACTCATCACCGTTGATAAAAAGTTTAGCATCAGGTAGTGTCTGCCCATAAACAATAAGTTCAGTGTCAGCTTTTAAGAAAAATTCCTTAGGTACTACTTCTTGTTGTTCTCTTCGTGCAAAAGATGAAACAAAACCTGAACTGATAAACTGTGGCATCTGAGATATTGCCATTAGTTCTTCCCAACGTTCACGCATAAGTTTCGCAATATCAAACGAACCTTTACCGATCATTTGCACACCTGAAAGTTCAAGTAACCGTTCAAACTCTCTTTGTAACACTGCCCATTGTTCATCTGTTAATGCTGAAACACCAAATCTTGGCATTATGACTATATTTGATCTTACTATCATAACGAACTTTCCATCAGGAGTAATTATCCCGAGGTCTACACACCAGCTACGGTTTGTTTCAGGAAGGTTTATATACCAGTTATTTGCACTTACATTCACAACTATATCAAAATATTTGTTTGCATTATGTCCATTGAAATTATCAACATTTGTTACATCATACATACGTAGTATAAATTTTAAATTTTCTCCGTATATAGATCTTATTTCCTGCATTGTCTTCTCACCAATTTCCCAATATGCAAAACACCACCACGGATCTCTAGGTAACAATACAATTTTTGTATCTCCATAACTTCTTGGCAGGTCGGTTATTTCTGGTGTGAATTCTATTCTTCTTTCGATTCTTGAAGAAACAACACTTGTAGGTAAGTCTTTCCTTTCTTCATTCATATTTCATTTTCACCTCCTATTTATTAAAATTTTTATACACACTACTATTGCCATTTTATAAGGTTTGGTCTATAAATAATTGTATTATTAAACTTAGGCAATATTCTTACAACATAACCACAATGTCCTACTCGGTCAACTTCTATCTCAACTTTGTAAACTAAATTCTGTTCATCCATAACTTCCATTTCTTTAAGTTTGGGCTCCGAAATTCTACTTTTTGAATCCAGATATCCCCAATAAACTTGTACGGAAACATCTCTTGTTGACAATTTGCCAAGATTTACTTTACATCTTACTTCTATTTTATCTCCTACACTATAAGAACCTTGGATATTATCTGTAACTTCCAAAATCTTAATCTTATCCCAGCAGGAATAAATCTTGTTTATCCATTCAGCAAATATTTTTACATTTTGGTAGTTGTTATTTTTGTTCCACCAATAGTTTGAATCAGCTTTTAAATAGAACATCCTGGTATAGTCTTCTATTAATCTATTTGAATTAAATTTTGGACCTATACTCATCATACATTCTTTCATTTTTCTTATCCATCCACGAGGTAAACCATCGGTACCACGTGTGTAAAACAAAGGTATTACCTCTTTCTCAAGTATATCATACAAAATTCTGCTTTCAATCTCATCTTGTAAATTATAATCTGTATATTCCTCACCGCCACCTACTGCCCAACCGTTTTCACCATTATAAGCCTCACACCACCAGCCATCTAAAACTGAGATATTTAACACACCGTTAATTGCAGCTTTCATTCCACTCGTACCTGAAGCTTCAAGTGGTCTTCTTGGAAGATTTAACCACACATCACATCCCTGTACCATATAGTGCGCTACATTCATATCGTAATCTTCCACAAATACAACTTTGCCTTTAAGTTCAGGATCACGTGTAACTTGAATAATATACTTAATTAATTCTTTACCAATATTATCATGAGGATGTGCCTTACCTGAGATTATGATTTGTACAGGACGTTCTTTGTTTAACAAAATTTTTTTAAGACGTTGTATATCCCTAAAGATTAATGTTCCTCTTTTATATTCTGCGAAACGTCTTGCAAAACCGATAGTAAGCGCTTCAGGGTCAAGCACTTCTTCTGCTTGTTCTATTTCAGTACGTGTAGCACCTGCACGTTCAAGTTGTTGTTTTAATCGTTTTCTAACAAATGCTACTAAACGTTCTCTCCTTCTTTCGTGCGACCTCCAAAGTTCAGCATCAGGTATTTCCTTAACACGTTGCCATACAGTTTGGTTTTCAGGTTCTTCTTTCCATTGTGGACCAATGTACCGGTCAAATAACGCTGCAAACTCATTTGAAATCCAAGTGTTCGTATGTACACCATTTGTTATGTGAACAATTGGTACTTCAAATCTTGGCAAACCAGGGAATAATTGTTTCCACATATTCCGCGAAATTATCCCGTGTAATCTACTAACGGCATTAACAAAGTGGGAGTTTCTTATTGCAAAAACTGCCATTGAAAAACCTTGATGTGGATCATTTGGACTTTCCCTTCCAAGAGATAAAAGTTCGTCAAGCGTAATCCCAACTTCGTTACAATAAGAGGAAAAATATTTCTTAATTAGTTCAGGTGAAAAAACATCTATCCCTGCAGGTACTGGCGTGTGTGTTGTAAAAATAGATGTTGAAATTACAAACTCTCTTGCTTGACTAAAATCCAAACCTTCCTTTACTAACTGTCTTATGCGCTCTAGGACTACAAACGCAGAGTGTCCCTCATTCATATGCCAAACAGTAGGTGAAATATTAAGTTCTCGTAAGAGTTTTGCACCACCAATACCTAATAGAATTTCCTGCTTTAACCTCATCTCATGATCGCCACCATAAAGATAATATGTTATTCTTCTGTTTTCTAAAGAATTTTCAGGAATGTCAGTACTTAACAAAAATAATGAATTTCTGCCAATTTTAACTTCCCACACTTCAAAAAAAACTTTTTCTTGTGTTGTGGTTGTGGTCTTACCTGGTTCCACAACTGGAATAGTAATGAATAATCTTAGTGGATTCCCAGAACTATCTGGTAGGCGTCTCATTGGTAATCTGAAGAAGTGTATCTCATCATATTCTTCTTGTTGCCAACCGTCATCTGTTAAATGTTGTTTAAAGTAACCATACCTATATGCTAACCCTATCCCAACCATTGGTAAACCCATATCAGAGGCTGACTTAAACAAATCTCCTGCTAAAACTCCTAAACCTCCACAATACATCGGTATCGCCTCGGTCAACCCGTATTCCATAGAGAAATACACAATCTTGCAATTATGATGTTCTTTATCAAACTCTTTAAAAAACCATGGTTGTACGGTTAAATACTTTTGTAATTCATCATACACTTGATTCAAATGTGCAATAAAACTCTCATCCTCAGCTAGTTCAAACAATTTCTGCCTTGACACCTTACCAAGTAACTGTAATGGATTATGATATACTTCTTCCCACAAATCACGGTCTATCCTTCTAAAAAGTTCAAATGCAGAAGAATTCCATACCCACCACAAATTATACGCAATATCTATAAGTTTGTTAATCCTTTCTGGTAACTTCGGTACAACTATATATGCCTTCGGATTGTTAACTTTATACAAATCCTCAGGTTCTCCATGTGTGAATATTCTATCAACCATTCACTATGCCTCCTTTTATTTTAAAATCATTTTGTAAAAACTTCAATCTTATTTGCTATAACTTCAAAAACTTTATACTCTTCTTCCTCAGAAAATTTAACCACACGACTATTCAATCTCCCTTCTACTCTTACAGGCGTACCTTGTTTTATAAGTGAAGAAATTTCTAAAGCTAAATCACCATATGCAACTACTGGAATAAATAATGTTTCTTTCTTCTCTTTAACATATGTGTTTACAGCTATTGTAAACCTTACCACAGGCGTCATACTTGAAGTAGTATACTTAAGCACAGCATCTTTAGTTAATCTTCCAGCTAAAATAACTCTATTTTCATCTCTGAACTCAGTATTCATCCTTTAAGTCAAATGATAAAACCTCAAACTTCAACTTTTTTAGCTTCTATATTTTCTACAGCGGGTTCTAATTTTTTCTCTACTTTTTTGATACCATATCTTAGCACAGAATCGTTAGTTAACAAAAATTTCTTTAGTTCCTCTATGAAGTAATTTTTACCTACTGTACACAAGATGAAATGGTAAACTCCATTATTAAATTTTTTAATTTCATACGCTAATTTCTTATTACCCCAATGTTCCTCTTTTAACACTTCACCTTCGTTAGATTTTATTATATTTTTTATTCTATCAACATCTTTTTTTAGTTTTTCTTCGCTTACATCTGGTACAAAAATAACAACTATTTCATAAAACCGTTTCACTTTTTTTATCCTCCCTTCTATAAACAACATATCTTACAACAAAACCTCCACGAACTGAACAATGTTCGAACCAGAATAATAAACAATATTGTATAGAATTTCTTCTGAAACTTACTAAATTATCAAGAAATTTTACAATTCTAATTCTTTCGGTAATTAGTTAAGTTCTTCACTACCTCACTAAGTATTTTAAACTTCCTTATAACAACAGCTGGTTCTTTATCATCAACTGGCAACCGTTAATATTATATACTATTTCTTGATTTTTAAAAATTCCTTTGCTTTGATTATCCAATACTTATCTGGTGATATAATTTTTATGTTTTTATATTGCTTTAATTCTAATATCTCTTTATCTCCAGTAACAAAAAAATTCTACACCGTTGGCAAATGCAGTTGTATACTTTTTTGTGAAAATTTTTTCTTTTGTAACACTTTCTTTACTTCTTTTATCAAAACTTCACTGAAGTAACCCTGATGACACAAAACAGCATCTACGAGCATATCAAAACAAATCCCTTTCGTTAAAAATGCAGCTATTATTACATTGGTGTCAAAATAAAATTTCATTAAGATATCTCATCAAATATCTCTTTTTCCGTCATAATAACACCCTTACGGGCTGCTTCTAACATAAGTTTATTCCTTGCTCTTTCAAATTTCTTTCTTATCAAATATTCTCTTAATGCTTGCCGAATTAATTCGCTACGCGTTGTCTCTTCTTCTTTACTAATCTTCTTAATTTCTTTAAATAATGTCTTTGGAATACTTATCGTTGCTGTAATCCTCATAGTTTACCACCCCCTGTAATAAATTATAATACATTTGATTTTATTTGTCAAGAAGATAAAATACGGCAAAAATCCTTTCTAATATTACTTGTAGATGAAAATCTTAAACACGACAAGTTTTATCGTAAGAATTTAAATCCAACACAAACTAAGTAATGTTCAAACCAACCTCATCAAACAACGATTCTCATCAAACTTAATTTTCATCTTTTCTTATGTGGAACAAATAGTATTATCCTCTCTTCAGAAACTCATTCTGCTTGATAAACAATTGCTGCATCAATGTCTTCTTTTGTAAGTTTTGGATATTGTTTGATGATTTCTTCAACACTCATACCATCAGCTAAATTTTTCCAGTATCACAGATACCATTAACATTCACTTTTGTAATAAAAGTGTAATTTATACAGGTTTTTCTAAACCATATAAATCTAATGTTTCCGTTTTCAACTCTATATTTTTAATTTTGTCATCATCTGCTTATAATCAGTTTAAAGAAACAGTTATGATATATTAGTTTTAAGAGTTAATTATAAAAAAATATATCAACCTACACTTTTACTAATATTTTTCTACCTTATATCTATATCCTTTAAATTCTAAAACTTTTCCTACAAGAAGAATACTATATTGTTCTTCCAACCCTAACATTATGACACCATTGTTAAATAAAATTTTAATCTTAGAGTTTTCATCTTCACTATATTCAAACCCTGCAGCTGATAATTTTAAAGGTAAAGCTATTTTCCAACTCTTATCTATGACGGAAGGTATGATTATATACTTTCTGTTATCCTGTGTATTGAGAAACAAACCTATAACTTGGGATGTTACAGTTGAATTTTGAATTGAGATTTTAATCTCAGAGGGAATTGTATCTCTTACTTGTTGATTATCTTTTAAATTTCCAGATTTTCCATAATATATATGGGTGATAATTTCATATATACCAGCAAGGTTTATTATATCTCCATTTTGAAGCTGACACTTTAGAATCTTTTTACCACACACAAATGTTCCATTTGTAGAGTTTTCATCTTCAGCAATAACCTCGTTTTCAAATATTGATATTTTAAGATGTTTATCCCTGCTTATCTGTGGTAAGTTTACCTCTATATCTGGATGTTTTTTATCTCTACGAAATATGCTGATAACATCTTTTTTTATGATTACAATTTCCTCATTTATCTTTTCCGAAACTAGCTTAATAGCAGTTATATTTTTTGCTTCGTTAATTTCTTTATACAATTTTTTTGCTTCTTCAAGGTCTTGATTTAACATAATAGTTTCTTTTAGAAGTTCTTCTGCTTGATATATATCACCTTCAGAAACTAATTTCTTTGCCTCTTCTAATTTTTGTTTACTTATAATAATTTTTTCGTTTACATCACGGACAAGTTCTAAAAAATCATCATATGGTGGAAGAGATACCTGAAAGAAAGAAGGGTTCTCATCTTTAAGAGTATTTGTTAACAGTTGATATTCGGTCAAAATTTTTTCATTTTGTAATTTATCAAGTTCATTTTTTGCTTGTTCTAAACTACCTGCTGAAATTAACTTTAACACTTTCTCTTTCCGTAATGATAACAATGTATTTATTTCTAAAAGTTTAGTATAAGTTTTGCATAACGAAACAAATTTTACCACTTCAGGTAAATCCAAAGATTCTTCTATACTATTTAATTCACTCATTTCAACCTGCGATAACAAACCACTATGAAATTTTGTCTTTAGATTGGAGTATCTTACATATGCTTGTTGTGCTTTTTCAGGGTCATTTTTAGTAACAACCATTAATCTTTCTTTTATAGCAAAAATTGGAGAATAATCTGGTAAAAAATCCAATACTGTGTCTATCATTTTCAATGCAGTTGTGAAACTACCATTTTGTATTAAATTATAAATTTCCTGTTCTATTAAAGACAAATTTGATATTATTTTTTTCTTTTTTAAATTTAAGTTTACTAACAATGTGAATACTATGAATACTACTAATACAATATATCCGCTACTTATATAAGAGAAGTAATTTAATAATTTTATACTTTTAATATAATTTTTATAAATTACAGGATGTGTAAATATCACACTTGATACAACTTCAACTACAGAGTTTGAACGGTTTACAATTTCACAGGTAAGTTCACACAATGTTTCATCTACATTCTTATATCTCCATCTAAGAAAAACATCATAATTTATCTGTAGTTTTTCACTCTCTGTAAGAAATTCAGCATATTTTTGTGTGTTTATTAACCCAGCACGGATAAGTTCTTTTTTCTGTTCAAGGTCAAACTTTTTGCGTTGTTTTATAATCTCAAACTGTTCTCTGTTAGTAATCAACTTCCATTTTTGATAACCCGAAATGATACTATTAAAACTCAATTTTAGATTGTCTATACTTTTATCTTCTTTAGGTCCGTATACTTTCTCTACACTCATTGCATAGCCAGTTAAGTTTTTCTTATATAACTTTTCTACTACATCACTCCCTAAAATTACTATTGCGTATTCTTCAGGTGGAACATTATATTTTTCAAATCCTTCAGGTAAGATTTTTGGAGGAAACATCTTTTTATATTTATACATCAAAATTAAAAATGCAGGTAATATTATTGTAAGAAGAAAAATTTTAATAATTTTATAAACCTTGTTTGGTCTCATAAAAATAATTTACCTTAATTTTTTAATCTCATCAGCTAAAATTCTTGTAATCTTATCACTAACTTCATTTTCAGCACTTGATGTTGCATTTTCTTTATCTACACCGTAACCTTTTGAAGTTAAACCATTTTCAATATATGAAATTAACTCTTTATCTTTTACAGAATAAATTTCTATTTTCACATTAAGATTTGAAATAAACATATCATACTCACTAAGTTTATTTACTTGAGAAAAAAGGTTAATAAACACCAGATAATCAGCTTTTTTATCTCTTGCATTATCAAATTCAGAATCTGTCAATTTCGTATTTTTATACACTAAACTTTCAGTCTCAAAACCTTGTTGATGAAGTAAAGAAATAATTTTTGATTTCACTCTTTGCGGCTCTTTTACAATTTTATCGCAGAAATGATTACATATTAACATTACCTTCTTTGTTTTGGCGAGATTAATAATACAACCAGGTGGCGTAATATACCTCAACTTAGAAGATATATCTAAAGCATCAAGGTCTACCTCTGCTAAAAGCTGAACTTCATTCATTTCTGCGGTAACTTTATTAAGTTTTATCTCAACTTCACCAAGTTTGTTAGATACAGCACTAATAATAGAAGGGGCAGCTGCTCCTTTTATTACACTTACTTTCACAGGTAGGTTTTCAACCGGTATTTCCGTACTATTATTTACAAAAACTGTTTTTATGACAAAATTTTTTCTCAGGATACCATCGGCATTGAAAAAAATATTTTCTTTAGGCGGGATAAATTTTATCCTTTGTAGTATTTCAAAAATTTTTGTTTCAGCTGTTATAGTAAGATTTTCAAGTTTTCCATCCTTATCTATGTCATATTGCAAAGGCAAGTAATTAAACTCTTTCTCAAGTAATTTCTGTGCTTGGATAAAACTTCTTAAAGCAGCAACAACCATATTTGAATTTATAAACAACAATCCTTTACTTATGTATTCTGCAATATATTCTATTTGTGCTTTTAACCTTTTTTCAAGAAATTCATCATATATCTTCTTTGATATATATGCAATCACAGTAACAGCATTTCTTTTAGGATAATGTTCGTAAACTTTAAGTTGTATATTTGTCAACAAATCATCAACATAAGTTTTTATTACACGATTAAATTTTTCTTCCAGAGGTTTACCAGTAGTAAAGTTTATCTCATCTTTTACTACTGCCTCAATTTTCACCCTTATTCCCATAGCAAGGTTGTTAATAGCACGCTGTTTTGCTTTTTCAATCGTCTCTCCAAACTCTTCATTAAAACTTTTGTATGTAACAGCTTCACCAACATAAAGTTCACTGCCATGAAGATCTCTAAAAAACTTTATTTCCTGTTGATAAAATTTTTGCTTATTTTTTTGCGAAACTTTTATTTGTTTTTCTAACTCTCTAATTTGTTTCTTAACTTTTCTTCTTTGCTGGGAATCCGTCTCTTGGTTCAACCTGTGTTTTAACTCTTCTATTGTTTTATCAAGTTCTGACTCTAAACGAACACCTATTGGAACAGAAGAAACTATTACATCAACACACAATACATTACTACAAAAAAATAAAAAAAGATAATAAAATAATACATAACCAAAATATTTCATCACCTATTTATTTAAACAAAAACTTACAGCAATAAACTATTCTTTTATTATTTCCTTTATACTTTGCACATCTTTCTTTTCTTTATCTTTTAACATATCTAAATCTTTCTGGAGGTCTTCCTGTACTTTTTTGATCTGAGATTCAATAATATATTTTCTAAGCAGAGCCTCTGTATTCATACGTTGTTTTAACCACTTTTCTACAGTAGCAGATGAAAGTAAAATTCTAACCCAGTATCTACCGGTTGACTTTTGTATTTTTTCTTGTATCAACCATGGACCACGAAGTTCAGTATCAACAATATTTTTTATCATACTTTTCATCTCTTCAATAGACATTGCTTCATTAACCCCGTCTTTCATATACTCAGTCCAGTCAGCCATTGTGCGTTTCCATACACCTTCTAATTTTGTTTCAACTTTTCTTGCAAGGTCAGCTAAAGCAGAAGTTATTGCTGCTTCCCTCGCTAAAACCAGGTTTGCCCGTTTTTCTGAAAAACCTATACCTGTAACTATTGTCCCTTCTATTTCCTCTTTTAACTGTTGAAACGGCACAACATCTCCAAAGTCAAAAGATACCTCTTTTTTTACATCAGCAGGACGTTTTGGCCCACAGGATGAAATTATTAACAAAACACAAACTATATATTTTATTAGATTTGTTTTGTTTTTCATATAACCTCTCACCTCCTTTCTTGTAAATCTTTTGTCTTCTATAAAGAATAAATACCAAATTTTAAACAAAAATTTCATTTAAAAAACTAAATTTTTTGATTATCAGTAAGAAATTAATTCTATTGTGTTAAACTTTTTAACTTTTTGTTTTATCTTTTCTATAAGATAAGTAATTATGGAAAGTATCTAAATTTGAACCATATCAAAAATTTAAAAAGTTCATAATTTTCAAATATAAATTTTATTTCTTACTTAATAACTCCTCAATCCTCTGAATATTACATTTTTTACATTTACGAACACACTTCATACATTTATAAAAATTAACAAAAATTCTATTTTCACTTTTATTTTTAAAAACTTTCTCAGATGTTAAATTTTTATCAATTTCCCATATTATAATAGTATCTCCTGTAGTCCATACAAAATATTTCACACTACATTCTTTAATACACAAGTCCAATAGTTTTAGTATTTGTTGACGCACAGCTCTACAAGTACTACACTTGCATGAATTGTTGTTTAATAATTTTTTAAAATGAAATTGATTTCCCCACAGTTGTGACTTACTTAAAGGTTTAACTTCTATAACTATCTTATATTCATTGTGAATCAATATATAATCTCCAAGTGTATCGTTTTGCTCCATTTCAATCCTAGAACGAATACTTTTTGCATTAATTAACCCGTTTGGATATCTACGTTTAACTTCTGAAAGATTTTCAGTATTCCATCCAAGTGTTCGTATTAGTTCTTCTATTAGTATACAAGCAGTATCTTCTTCATTTATATTACAAATATACTCCTTATTGTTTTGAATAAAGGACTGAAGTTTTCTAATATAATTCATTATCATACTTGTATCCTCCTTTCGGATTAAGTTTTAATCTTTATTACTTAATTTCTCAATATCATACTTTAATTCTTCAACTGAATTGTATCTGTCTTTGGGTTCTACTGAAAAACATTTAGCTATGATTTTGTCAATTTGAGGGTCAATCTCAGGAAAAATCTCAGTTAACTTTTTGTACTCAGACA
>JANXDG010000068.1 GCA_025059805.1 Endomicrobiia bacterium | reverse complement strand
ATCTTTAATAAATCCATATGGAGTTAAAGGAATTTTAATGCCTGTAAATATTTTTAGAAATTATGGATATAAAGTTTTTGAAAATCAACCGGTTTGGTTCATAGATAAGGTTGTAAAAAATTATCCACTAAATTTAAATTATAAGATATTATTAGCTATTACTACAGTAAGTTGGATATGGAAAATCATTATTTCAATTACCAAAAATAAACCATTTTCCTCATTTATAATTTTGTGTTTCTTATTTTCTTCTATTGTATCTTTAATTGCTATAAGAAATTTTGCAATTTTTGGTTATTTGTCTATAGTATTTTTAACTTTAAACTTGTCAGATTTAAAATTTACTAAAAAGCCTCTACCGATGCTTATCGTTATACTTTTTTGTTTTATTCTCGTATATAAAATCAATCCCTATATTTGGAAGTTAAATCTTAAAGTACCTGGCCTAAAAACTAATAACGAATCTGCAGCTATGTTTTTTCTACATCATAACTTAAATGGACCTATTCTAAACAATTATGATGTAGGAGGATATTTAATATATTATCTTTACCCGAAAGAGAAAGTATTTGTGGACAATCGTCCTGAGGCATATCCAGAAAATTTCTTTACTGAAGTTTATCTTCCTATGATGGAAAATGAAAGTAAATGGTTAGAACTTGACAGAATTTATAACTTCAATGTAATATTCTTTTACCGACACGACTTCACACCTTGGGGGCAAAAATTTCTGATAAATCGTGTGTTTGACAAAAATTGGGCTGTAGTTTTTGTTGACCAAGATTGTATTATTTTACTAAAAAGGATACCTCAAAATAAATCTATAATTGATAAATTTGAATTACCAAAAGATATTTTCAAAATTGTAAAGACAGTATGAAAAAAATTATCATACATTTCATATTTATCACAGTTAGTATTATCTTAATCTACAGCAATGTAATAGATGGTGATTTTCTTTTTGATGATGAACATTTTATTTTAAGAAATATATATATTACAGATTGGAAATATATCAAAAATATTTTTTTAAAAAATGTAACTGCTGGCGCAGGACTAACTGATAACTTCTGGCGTCCTTTATCTACAGTGATTTGGTTGTTTTTAAACAAAACTTTTGGTTTAGACAAAAGAATTTTTCATATAACTAACATTCTGTTTCACATATTAACCAGTATAATTCTTTATCTACTTTTATTAAAACTTTATAATAACAATAAGATATCATTATTGGGTAGTCTATTTTTTGCAGTACATCCTGTTAATACAGAGGCAGTTTCATATATATCCGGACTTGGAGATCCGTTATCTTTATGTTTTGTACTTTTTTGTATCTACTTCTATATTTCTTTTAAAGAAAAACCGAATATTTTCAAAAGTATAATATTCTTATTATCTAATATTGTTGCAATTTTAGCCAAGGAAAGAGCAGTTATTATACCATCTCTAATACTGTTATTTGAACTATACTTTTCGTTTAAACAACGGAATTATTTTATTTCCAAAAGACCATATTATAGCTACTTACTTTTTTTCATTACATCTCTAATCTCATTAGTATGGTTAATTTTGAGACTGACTATTCTTAATTTCCAAAATACTTTTAATTTTTACAAAATACCTAATATATACAGTCAAAACCTTTATGTCAGAATTTATACTTTCTTAAGTAACTTTTTAGAATATTTAAAACTACTAATAATACCTTATCCACTCTATATGGAAAGGCAAGTAACTATATTTACTAGTTTTACCTCTACAAGAGTAATCTTAGGCTTTATAATATTAGTCGGTATATTTATAATATGCATTAAAAGTATAAAAAAATATCCTGAATTATTTTTATCATATACTTGGTTTCTACTCTGTTTACTTCCAACTTCTGGAATAATACCCATAAACGCAATATTCATGGAACACTGGCTGTTTTTTTCTATGATTGGTTGTTCAATATTTATCTCTTTTCTTCTAATAAAACATAACTGGACTAAATACTTACTAATTCCTATCTTAATAATTTTTAGCTTTCTTACTTATAAACAAAATTTTGTATGGAAAGATTCATATTCATTTTTTCAGCATATTCTAAAATATAATCCAAACTCTGTAGCTGCAAACAACAATTTTGCAATGGCAGCTGCTGAAATGGGTGAAATAGATAAAGCTATCTTGCATTATAAAAAAGCTATCTCTTTAGATAATACCTTTCCACAACCACGTCATAACTTGGCAAGAATTTATGTTTCATTAAGTCAATTTGAAAAAGCTATACAAGAATACAAAGAAGCTTTAAAAATAGATCCTGACTTTATTTATACCCATATAGATCTTCTTAAGTTATACACATACTTAAATCAACCCAAGATGGCAGAATTTCACAAAAAAGAAATAGAAAGAATTACAAAAAAAGTATATGAATGAGAAAAAAATTTCAGTACTTTTACATATCTGTTGTGGGATATGTGCGGCGGAATGTATCAATCGATTTAAATTGCTTGGGTATAATGTGACAGGATTTTTCTATAATCCAAATATATACCCAGAAGAAGAGTATTATAAAAGAAAAAAAATTGTGGAAAAAGTAGCCAATATATTCAAGATTTCTCTACTAGAAAGTAAATATGAACAAGATATTTGGTTTTCACAATGCGGAAGTTATTCATTAGAACCTGAGGGAGGAAAAAGATGCGAAATCTGTTATGAACTACGTCTGAAAGAAACCTCAATTTTAGCAGAAAAACTTGGTTATGAGTTTTTCACTACTACATTAACTATAAGTCCTCATAAAAATTCACATACTATCTTTTTAATTGGAGAAAGAATTAACAAAAATAAATTTTTAAAAATTGATTTCAAGAAACAAAACGGGTTCAACAAAACAATACAATTCGCTAAAAATTATAAACTTTATAGACAAAACTATTGTGGTTGTATCTACAGCAGAACAAAAAATTTATTAAATATATGAAATTAGTTGCTGTATTGACAGGTCAAAACCTTAATAAAGAGTTAGACATTTTTAAAAAATACAAAAATTATATTTATGCAGTTGAAATCAGGGCTGATTTTCTATATCCTGAACTTTCTAAAATAAATAAGATTATAACAAAATTAAAATCATTGTCCCCATCAACAAAAATAATTCTGACTTTTAGGTCAAAAGCAGAAGGGGGAAAAACTAAAATAAGCGAAAATCAAAGAAAAAATATTATTACTAATTTACTAAAAGAAAATCATAAATATGTAAACTTTGTAGATATAGAATTTTTTTCAAAAATTTTTCCTCATATTGCAAAACTTACAAACAACTATCATAAAAAACTTATAATTTCTTGCCATTTTAATAAAACTATCTCAGAGAAAAAACTGATACAAGTATTTAATAAGATTAAAAATAAAACATTTCATACACACTATAAACCTATTATAAAAATTGTTGTCAGGCGACAAAATTTAAACCAATACTTTAATATGTTAAGAAAATTAAATAGTTTTAAAAGAAATATATTTACCAATTTAAGTATCTTCACTATAGGAAAAACTTCTGTTCAATCTCGGCTAATTGGCCTTCTTATCAAAATGCCACTTGTTTATTCATCATTATACCTTCCAGTAATCTCTACACAACCAACATTACCTCAACTTCTTAACTTTGCTTCAAAAATAGGTATTTGTAGTTTAGAAAAAAATAATTAAAAGCCAACTATTTTAAATTTATAACAAAATTTTCACAATCAACACAACAACTTCCTATAACCTATATTATGTTAATTTATTAAATAAAATTATTACTATCTTTTTATTTTGAAATAATATGAATATTCGTATATTTTTTATAATTTTAAGATTTTACTTTAATATTGTTGTATTGATAATTTTGTATAAGTTAAAGTAATACTTTAACAAGGATTTAAAGTGGAGTTATTGCGGAGACCAAGCGATAAGGGCTTTTATCTCTACGGTAAGAAAAAAACATATCCGTATGATGGTAGGTACATAGGTCAGACACATAAATATTGTTTATTGAAAAACCTGCTTCGATTAAATCTTTAACTATAGACTCAGACAGATAATACTTAGAATTATTAACATAGTAGCAGTTAGAGCAAATATGAGGTCCAAGTATAAACTTTATATTTTTAGGGTCAAACTTTTGTTTTATTATTGTATTTATCAAATTATTAATAATACCACTTTCAAGACCCTTTCTTCCAATGTGGATAAGTCCAAAAAGTCCTTGCTTTTCACAATATACAAAAAGAGGTACACAATCCGCTGTAAATATTATAATTAAATACTCTTTATGTGTAGCAAGGACACCATCTGTTCCAAGTAACACTCTGTATTTTAACTCAATTAACTCATTTAGTTGGGAATCTTTCATTTTCACTATTTGGTAGTTTTCTGACATTGTATTTTCACTTACCATAACTACATTATTTCCGTGCACTTGTTCACAAAGCAGTAATATTTTGTCTTTAAGATTTATTTTTGATTTTGACTTAAGCAAAAATTCTACCAAACATTGTGTTTTTTCTCTGGAAATTGATGAAATAGGATTATTTGTAAAGACAGAGGTAAAAGAAAAGAATTTTCTCGTCGTAGTAAAAAGTAAAAAATTTTTAACCTGATATTGTATTAAGTTTGAAGAATTAATTATATACATCTGGTAGGATTAGATTTTTAAAACCTTTCGAAAATCTGTGAAGGCTCGCTAGATGTCTGTATGCCTTTAATCGCAAGCATCAAATCCTCAGGACTTGTTGCGGCATAAAGTGCATCTTCCAGTTTTATTTTCCCACTTTTATACAAATCTAATAATGACTGATTAAAAGTCTGCATACCATAGTGTTTACCCTGTTTAATCAAATTCGTAATGTCACCTAAATTTTTTTCTTCTATACATTTTCTTACAGCGGGTGTGACAACTAAAATCTCAAGTGCTGGTATTAATCCCCCGCCATCTTTCCTAGGCAGCAACCTTTGCGCAATTATTCCTCTTAAAGTATCTGCTAACTGTAGTCTAACTTGATTTTGTTGATGCATAGGAAACATATCTATAATCCTTGAAATCGTTTGTACGGTATCCACAGTATGAACTGTTGAAAGTACAAAATGTCCAAGTTGTGCAGCAGTAAGTGCTGCCTGCATAGTTTCTAAATCACGCATTTCACCTATAAGTATGACATCCGGATTTTGCCTCACAACATGCCTCAGTGCTGAAATAAAAGATGCTGTATCATAAGGAACTTCCCTTTGTGATATTATTGATTTTTTATCCTTATGTATAAATTCAATAGGATCCTCTATTGTAACAATATGTGCTGCTCTTGTGGAATTTATATAATCAATCATACTTGCCAAAGTCGTAGATTTACCAGAACCAGCTGGACCTGTCACCAAAACTAAACCTCTTACATTTTCTGCTAAGCGATATATAACTTCAGGTAATGCCAATTCTTCCTTTGACGGAACTTCTAATGGTATATTCCTTATTGCTATGTTTATTACACCACGTTGATAGAAAATATTCATCCTTAATCTTGCCAAATTCTGAAAATTGTATCCTATATCACATTCCTTGTCTTTTTCAAATTTTTCTCGCTGTTGTGGTGTTAAAAGACTATAAACAAAATTTTGAACTTCTGTTTCATTTAATTCTGATTCTTCTCCCATTACGTCTAACTTACCACAAATACGAATATAAGGTTTACAGCCAGTCCTTATATGGAGATCGCTTGCCTTGGCTTGTAAAAATTTTTTAATTATTGTTGTAATTTTATCCGTTGATTGCGTCATTTTAAGACACGTAATCTTCCTGTTCTATAAAATTTTGGTTCAATTTCAGTTGTTATGGTAGAACTTTCAATATCACTGGTAGGCTTTATATACTTTCGTGTTTTACCCTTATCTGAAACAATTTGAAATCCGCTAGCAATAATAGTTACTTCAACTTTATCTTCAAATTCTTCAGAAGTAACATATCCCAGAAATAACAACGCATCTTTATTGTCTAAAAATTGTCGTAAGTATTCACCAGCAGCTGATACGTCAGCTGATAAGATATTTTTCCCTGAAAAGTTTACCAAAAACTTCTTTGCACCACGAATGTTTACATTTAGGAAAGGGTTATTAATTGCACTTTTAATTGCTTTTTTTAACGCTCCTTCAGTTTCGGATTTTTCTACACCGTAAGACATAATTATCTCTCCAGCACCTTTTAAAACATTCCTCGCATCAGCAAAATCTACATTTACAAATCCTGGACGTCTTATTACGTTTAACATGCTAAAAACTGCTTTAAACAATACATCATCTGCGAGACGATATAACACATCTGTAAAACTTAGGTTTGGATATAGTTCGATAAATTTATCATTGGGTATCACTAAAAACGCATCAACATATTTCTTTAGTTCAGAGATACCATTTTCTGCATTTTCCATTATCTTTGGTCCTTCAAACTTAAACGGTTTTGTTACAACAGCAACTGTTAGTATATCCATCTCTCTTGCAAGTCTTGCTACTACAGGAGTTGCACCTGTACCAGTACCTTTTCCCATCCCACAGGTCAAAAATAACATATCAGTGTTTGTGATAAGATCACGAATGGTTTCTATTGACTCCTCTGCTGCTTGTTTACCAACAGCAGGATTTCCACCGGAACCCTGTCCTTTTGTTGTTTTAGGACCTATTTGGATAACTATTGGAGCCTTAGAATTTCTAAGTGCTTGTAAATCAGTATTTATACTTATAATCTCTACTTCGGAGGTTTCAATAAGTTCTGTAGAAACCATCCTATTAACAGCATTACCTCCTGCTCCACCTACACCTATTATTTTTATTCTTATTGGGTACTTTTTTGTCAATACTTCTGTAGACATAGATAGTTACTCAAATATGCTCCATATTTTTTTGAAAAATTTTTTTAATCCTTTATCTTGTGACCTACCTCTAAACGGTTTTTGCTGATTTTCAATTTCGTATTTTACTAAACTTATCGCCGTAGAATAAGAGAAGTTTGAAATTATATCTTCATCACCTATGATACCGCATTCACTGCCTATATTACCAGGACGTACGTCTATACTTCCTTCGACTTCTGTATACTCACTTTTAAATAACTCGCGTAGGGCATCTGTTATACCACATAAATTTGCACCACCGCCAGTTAATACTACATCACCATATTGTAACGCTAGATCAATCCATTGTATTTTCCTCAATTCTGGAAAGATACGATCTAAAAAAATAGATTCTATAACTTCAGCTATGATTCTGGCAAGTTCTTTTTTACTTGTAACCCTCGTTTTGCCATCTCTTGTCCTAAATTCAATTTGTTCATCCTTTTTCACTGACGAAGGTTGTGCAACTCCAAACATATGTTTTACATTTTCAGCAATATTCCATGATGTTTTATAATAAGCTGCAATTTCCCTTGTAACAAGGTCAGCACCAAGATCTATATCTTTACAATTAAATTCTTTACTAAATCTTATACAACCATCATTATACGCAATGACACCTATTGACTGTCCACTAAAATCTATTACAACACAACCTAACCTTCGTTCTTCTGGTTCAGTAATAAGTTGACCAACAGGTATCAACCCATAATGTATACTGTCAGGTAAACAATTAGCCTCGGAAAATGTACGTTCTATGTTTCTTAAGAAACTTGAATAAGCTACTACGGCATGTGCTTTCACTTCCAGCATACTTCCTTCCATGTTCACAGGATTACTTATTCCGGGTTGACCATCTATTATATACTCCTGTGGTATTAACGCCATCATTATACGATCATTTGAAAGCCGTAAATTTTTAACAGCATGATCGTTAACTTTTTCCTGATCTTCAGCAGTAATTGTTCTATCCGTTGAAGTTATTGGTATTTGTGCCGTTGTATCATAAGTACTAACAAAAATCCCACGCACACCAACAATTAATTTTGTTTTCTCAACTTTTGCCATATCTTCCAACGAAGTGATAACATCATTAATAAGTCGTGCACTTTTATTAATATCCTTTATTACACCGGCTGACAGTGCTTCCCTGTCAGTAAGCTGACATCCAGCTATAACTTCTATCAACTCGTGTTCTACATTATATTTAGACAATATACCAGTTACACGACCTGAACCTATATCTAACCCACAGTATATTTCTTCTTTTGCCATTGCTGTTCCCTCATTGATTATGATTAATTATACAACTTTTGTTCGTTTTCTTCAACATATATTCTACCTTCGGTAATTAACCTTGCATAGATTTTACCAGCAAACCTGTTCATATGCGAAATGATAAAATGAAGATCTTCTTCATCAATATCTATTATATTCTCATCTACTAACAATTGTGACTGTCCATCTTCTTTTCTTATAATCAAGTTCCACTCACCATTTTCCCCAACAATTATTTTAATAATTTCACCCTTTAATTTACTACAACAAATTTTTCTAACTATTTTATCTGTTAAGAATAAAATATTTTTGTCCTCTATTCTATTTTCTAACTCGATCAAATTTTTAAGTGAAACAAGACTTACATCGTACACACTGTACCATCCTATGGTTTTTGAGAAAAATTTTGTTTGTTCTTTTACCTTAGTGTAATATATTGGAATTTCAGATATAACTTCTAACTTTAGCTTTTGAAAAGGTATACCTAAGACTTTAAGCTGTTTTATCTCGGGATATATTTTTTTAATATTACTCAATGTTTTAGTATAAGTTAAAACCGTCATTGGTGTAGAAAAATTATTCAGTAATACATCATCTGGAACTGTCGTATTATTTTTTAATATGATAACCTCTTTAATAGAAAAGATATCTTTAATTTTCATCGTTACTAATTTAAAATATTTGCCAGCTAAAACTATTACTGCTAGGAGAACAATAATTCTTCCAATTCTTAAAACTTTACTACTTTTTTTTCTTCTCAACGATATTTTATAACTACGATATTTACTCATACTTTTTCAATGAGGAAAAAACAATTTTTCTAACCAATTCTGGAAAAGTAATTCCGCAATAACTTGCCGCTTCTGGTAAAAGAGAAGTAGGTGTCATTCCAGGTATAGTATTTACCTCTAAGACATAAGGTGTATTTCTATCTTTATCAAGAATTAAATCAATTCTGCAAAGTATTTCACAACCTATGACTCTAGCTGCTTTTCTCGCGATGTCAGCTATTTTGCTTATCATCTTTCTATCAACTTGTGGTGGGATGATATGTTGAGATCCACCTTTACTATATTTAGATTTGAAATCATAATACTCACTAAGCCTTGGGACTATCTCAATCATTGGAAGTATTTCACTATCAAGTATTGGTACTGTAATTTCTTTTCCATTGATAAATTTTTCAATAATCACTGTGGTACTATATCTCAAAGCTTTTCTCACAGCGAATGCTAATTCATTTTTATTTCTGACAACAGATACACCTATAGTTGAACCTTCATCTGAAGGTTTGACAACTATAGGAGGTTTTAATTTAATATGTTCAATCTCCTCAATTGAATTTATATTCTCCCACTCAGGAGTGGGTATTCCATTTCCCTTAAGAAGTATTTTAGTTAGGTGTTTATTCATTGCAATCATTGATGATGTAGAATCAGCACCTGTGTATTTAATACCTAAAGTATCAAGTAGAGTTTGTAATTTACCATCTTCACCAAATTTTCCGTGTAATGCTATGAACACAAGGTCTATTCTTTGTTTTTTTAGTGACAAAACTTGTTCCAAACAATATTCTTTTTTAAGGTCAACAAGTTTTACATCAAAATCTTTCCATTTTTTAAGATTTTCAAATACAGCACGTCCTGTCTTAAGACTGATATTCCGTTCTGATGAAAATCCACCATACAATACTGCTATTTTTATCTTTCTCATTTATTGAATCATATTTAAATATCTAATTTTAAGCCTATTAGTTTAATCTCTGGTTCAAGTTCAACATTGAATTTTTCTTTAACAACCTTAATAATATGTGTCATAATTTCTACGAAATCTTTAGCCGTAGCATTTTGTCGGTTAATTATAAAATTTGCATGTTTATCTGATACATAAGCATCACCTACACGATAACCTTTTAATCCACATTCTTCTATCAACTTTGCCGAGGTAAAAAAGCTATGTTTAGGATTTTTAAATATACATCCAGCATTAAAAGTACCCAATGGCTGAGTTTTTATTCGTTCAAGTAAAACTTCATTAATTCTTGCTTTTAACATTTCACTGTTAGAAGATTTTAATCTAAACACCACTTTGACTATTACATAGTTTTCTTCTAATCCACTTGTTCTATAATCAAAATTAATTTCATTCTTATTTAACCTGATTAAACCATCCTCTGGTTCATCTGTTTTTATTACTTCTATATATTCAAGATTGTCAGATATACAAGCAATTTTAGTCCCTGCATTCATTATGACAGCTCCACCTACAGTCCCAGGTATACCAAACAACTCTTCAAGTCCAGAAAGTCCCGCATCTACTGCTGTCTTTATAACCATAGGCAACATTGCACCACCGTATGCTATAAGTTCTTGTGATTTTAGATCTATCTTGCAAAGTTCATTTTTTAATTTTATTACAATACCGTCAAAACCTTCATCAGAGATAAGCAAGTTTGAACCCGCACCTATGATTAATATTTTTTGATTATACCATTTTGCTATCTGCAAAATTTTTATTAACTCATTTATATTTCTTACAAAAACAAGGTATCTCGCTGGCCCACCAATTTTCAGTGTTGTATATTTACTTAACGGTTCATCTAATTTAAAGATAAGATTATGATTTTTAATTTGTTCAACAATTTCCTGTTCCATACTTATCTATTAACCATTCTGCTAGTTTATAAACATCACCTGCACCTAATGTTAAAACTACACAGTCGTTCTGCAAATTTTTAATGTATTTTAATAATCTTGATTTACTAAACATCTCAACATCAAACTTCTTACTTTTAAGCTCGTCATAAATAAGTTTGGAGGACACACCAGGTATAGGTTTCTCGCTAGCTGGATAAATTTCAGTAAGAAAAATTTTGTCTAACTTAGAAAATGCTTTTGGAAATTCCTTGTACAATAATTTTGTTCGCGTATATCTGTGTGGTTGAAATATAACAACTAATTTTCTGTTAGCAGCTTTTACTCTTAATGCTTCCAAGGTAAAATATATTTCTGTTGGATGATGACCGTAATCGTCATATATATCAATTTTTTTACCATTACTAACTATTGTACCCTTGTATTCTAACCTGCGGTCTACGCCTAAAAATGAACTTAACGCAGATTTTATTTCTTTAAAGCTTATCTCTGAAAGTAATCCAAAAGATACAACAGCTAATGCATTTAATACGTTATGAATTCCTGTAATCCGGAGTTTTATTTTACCTATATAACTACCATTGCTGTATATATCGTATTCGACACTTTGTGGGTTAACAATTATATTCTTAGCATAAAAAGTATTACTTTCTTCTATGCCATATGTATAAAACTTTCTTTTAACTTTTTGTAATATTGATTTTATATTTATATCATCACCATACAGTATATTAAAACCATAAAATGGTACTGAGTTAAAATGTCTTAAGAATGCTTCCTTTAACATATTCATTGACTTATAATTATCCAAATGGTCATTGTCTATATTTGTGCATATTACACTGTACGGAGATAAGCGTAGGAACGAACCGTCACTTTCATCGGATTCTATAACTATAAACTTCCCTTTGCCAAGTTTTGCAGAGGAACCTATGTTTTTAAATTTACCCCCAACTACGATTGTCGGATCATAGCCACAACAATCTAATAAAAGTCCTAACATTGAAGTAGTTGTAGTTTTACCATGTGTTCCACAAACACTTATTGTATATTTCATCCTAGCTATTTCTGCTAACATTTCAATCCTTGGGATAACAGGAATTTTGAGTTTCCTTGCAGCTAACAATTCTGGATTCGTTGGTTTTATTGCAGAGGAAAACACTACAACATCCACATCTTTCACATTTTCATTCTTATGTCCGATAACAATTTTTGCACCTAATTTTTTTAATCTCCGTATAACATCACTATCCTTAACATCTGAACCAGAAACATTATATCCTAGATTGAGTAAAACTTCAGCAATACCGCTCATACCACTACCACCAATCCCTACAAGATGGATACGTTTAACTCTGCTAAAAACGTCTAACATTACTACTTTACTCCTTTTTCTCTTTTAACTATAGTAGTGATCCCGCCACGAGTAAAAAATTCTATCTCTACATACAACCATCTTGGCTTTAGTAAATTCCACAAATCATCAAATATTTTGTTTAATGCATTTTCATGCATAATCCCAACATTGCGATAGCTTTGAATATAGTATTTAAGTGATTTCAATTCAACACACAAATTTTTTGGCACATACTTAATTCTTAATATCCCATAGTCTGGTAAACCACTCCATGGACAGACACAAGTAAACTCTTGTGTTTCAGTTTCTATTATTATTTTATTATTAGGATAATCGTATTTAACAGCTATTAACAGTTCTGGTGATATTTTGTCAAACTTTGGTTTCAGAGATTTTATTTTATGGTAAAGTCCATTTAGATCTTTCATAGTAAGACCTTCTTAACTTTTATAAACTTGAACTACTATAAATTTTAAATATTCAGTTTCCTGTTTCATTGGTAGATATACTGGATGATCTAAGGATTGTATTCCTCTGTATAATATAAAACCTTTTAGCTTGTTTTTCAACAAACAAGATTGTATTATTTGTTCTATTTTTTGCTGGCTGATAAATCTTGAACATACAGAAAAAGCAAATATTCCTTCTGAATTAAGTAATTTTATTATTTTGTTACACATTGAGTAATATTTTTTTTCAGCATTTTTGACATCTTGGTTAGTTCTTGCATACGAAGGTGGATCAAAAATAATTAAGTCATACTTCTTTTTACTGTTGCTAACGAAATCTTCTACATCAGCTTCTATAAATTCAACTTTTGTTTTGTTTAGCTTGGCATTTTCTTTAGCAAGATGGATAGCCGTAGATGATGAATCTACACCTGTAATATTACTTGCTCCATTTAGTGATGAAATTATACTAAATCCTCCAGTATAGCAACAAAGATCCAATACACTTTTGTTTCTAACTAAGGATGCAATATATTTCCGATTATCTAATTGGTCGTAGTAAAAGCCTGTCTTTTGACCATTATAAACATCAACTAAAAATTTTGCTCCTAAATGTTCAATTATAGTTGTAATATTATTTTTGTTACTATTTTTTGAATAAACAATTTTTTTATACTCAGGTGCATGTTCTAATCTACGTTGATGAATATCATTCCTTATTACTATAGTATCTGGAGAAAAAATCTCTACGACTGAATCTATAATTACATTCATAAAGAGTTCCATTGCATAGGAAAAGAATTGTATCGCAATGATATTATCATAACGATCAATTACTACGCCTGGAAGGAAATCACTTTCCCCGTATATAATTCTACAATACCTTTCGTCAAACCCATACTGAATTCTACGATTGAGAGATTCAATAATTTTTCTTTTAAAAAAATATTTATTAAAACTTTCTTCCTTGTTCCTACTTATTACTCGCAAAGAAATTAACGAGTAAGGATTATAAACTCCCGTGCATAGAAAATTATCTTTAGAATCGTACACTTCAACACACGCAATTTCTTTAGGTAAATCTTTTTTATCAATCTCATTAGAAAATAACCAAAGATAACCATATTGAATTCTATTTTTGAATTGTTTTGTAGTTCTTACCTTTAATATTTGGCTCATAGGATAGTTCAAACTGTAGTTTATTAAGATAACGAAATTTATCTCCTAGAGTTTTATACGCGCTACCCTTATTCACAGCTACCTCTACATATCCAAAAGAATTTAAATAAACAAGAAACTCACCAGGATTTACATCTGAATAACAAGTTTTAAATTTTAAATTAAATACTATTTTGTTATCATACTTTATTGCTAAACTATAATCTGTAATTTTGGTTTTGTCAACTAATTCAGAACTAAGATTTGTAACAATATTCCCAAAACTATCATGAAAAATATACCTACCTACAAACAATTTCTTTCCTTCTAATTTTATTAACTCAGGTTTTAGTTCAGATAAAATCTGTAATTTGTCTTTATGGAAAAGTTTACATAGAGATAAGATTCTTACTCCTTTGGAAAGATATGCTGCTACTGGAGAAAATATATCCCTTCCATGAAAAGTATTACTCACATCCTTAAGAAAATAATCTGAATTATACACTTTATAAATTTTACAATGAGATTCCGTTTCAACAATTTTTGTAATTATTCCATTATTTGGTACTATGAAAAGATATCCATTTGTTTTTACTACCAATATTTCCCTCTTAGTTCCAACACCTGGATCCACTACACATATAAAAATTGTCCCTGATGGGAAAAATCTATATGAAGAATGAAGTATCACGGCTGCCTGTATTATATTCTGTGGTAAAATATTGTGGCACAGATCAATTATCTCTACTTTTGGATTTATAGACCTGATGACACCCTTCATCTGGCCAACATAAAAATCGTTACCAAAATCTGTCATTAATACTATAAGTTTTTGTGTTTTCATATCTTATTTAATTCGCCATATAAACTTATGTAATTGAGGAATTATATGTATCCTAGGTATAAATCTATAAAGTACATTGAATATATTACAAATATTAATAAACACATTCTTATTACCTTTTTTTAGCGAATAAGTTTCAGGCTGTAGGATTATTTCGTTCAATTTAATCATTTTAGTGATTTTCTTTATCAAATCCATATCTTGTTTGTCATAAATATTTCCAGTAACAACTAGTTTAACTATAAAGTCTTTATGATATTTTTTGCATAAGGAAATTACTTTAAGAGAATTTTGTATTACATTTTTACCTAACCTATCATCTTTTGGTAACTTTATATTAACAGCGCAAACATCAACTAAGTTTATAACTGACTTAAATCTTTCTGGGATGGAAGCGTTAGTTTCTAAATAAATTTTGTAAGTTTTATTCTTTGTTAGTTCTTTCAACAACTCAGGTAATTCTCGTTGCAAAAGTGGTTCTCCACCAGTTAAAGAAATAAACATAGGTCTGTACTTATCTACTAATTTTTGAATTTTTGATATTATTTCTTTGATTGTGGTTTTATCTTTTTTTCTTACCTTAATTGCAGACTTCGTGTCACAGTAAATACACCGAAGATTACACCCAGAAAAACGTATGAACACCGTTGGTGAGCCGATATATTTACCTTCAGCTTGGTATGAAAAGAAAATTTCTCTAACATTTATCATACTAACAAAGGATCGTTTATCCCAGCTTCCTTAAATCCTTTATAACGAAGTTTACATGTAGGACAAATTCCACACGGTTTCCTACCACCTCTATAGCAACTCCAGGTGTATTCTAAAGGTACACCAAGTTTTACTGCAAGTTTCACAATTTCACTTTTAGTCATATTAATCAACGGTGCAACAACTGTAACTTTACCACCTTTGACACCGACTTTTGTACCCTTATTAATCATTTTTTCAAAACTTTTTATAAACTCTTTTCTACAATCGGGATATCCAGAAAAATCAACTTGATTTGCACCATAGAAAATATATTGAACTTTATATACCTCAGCCAATGAAGTAGCGATACTTAAAAAAATTATATTTCTTGCGGGAACATAGGTTGATGGTATTTGCCTTTTTCTTACATACCTTGGAATTCTCATTTTTTTATCAAGAAGAGAACTACCTTTCCATGGTAAAGAAATTTTTACAACAAAATATTTTAAACCTAACAAATTTGCTATTTTAATTGCAGAATTTATCTCTTTCTTATGTCGTTGTCCATAATCGAAAATTAAACATATTGGTTTATAACCATTTTTAACTGCATAGTATAAAGTTGTAGTAGAATCAAGACCGCCTGAAAGTAAAACTATACATTTTTTATCTTTCATAACTTGCATACTGTATTGGTGTTTCCCAGACTATTACTTTGATTTTTTCCAGCTTGTATTTTTGAAGCAGCTTGGTTAGATTAAGATGAATAAATTGTGCAATATTTTCAGCCGTAGTTTGTTTTTTCCTAAAATATGGTAATGAATTTATACATTTATGATCAAGTTTTGATATTACTTTGTTTAAAATATTTTTAAGCTCAACAAAATCAATCACCATGTCTTGACTATTTAGTCCACTTCGCCATACAGAAACGCCAACTTTCCAATTGTGACCATGTAGTTTCTCGCATTTACCTCTATAATTTTTTAACCAATGGGCAGCTGAAAAATTTGTTTCTACATATATCTCATACATATAACTTATATATTTATTCCAGAATTAAAACTTAATAAATATTTACTTTTTTAACATCTTTAATCTTCTTACCAAGCAGTAACGAACCTATAGCCTTAAAACTCACAACATCATCTGTTACATAAAACTTCAAATGTGATTTTTTATTAGCATTCAACAAACTTTGTTTTTGCAAAACTTCTTTTACTGTTTTAGCGGTTTCTTCTGAAGAATCTATTATGCAAACATCTCTACCCATTATATCCTGTATTACTGATTTAATCGCTGGATAATGAGTACAACCCAAAACTAATACGTCCACATTTGCTTTTTTCAGTGGTGTCAGATATTCAGCTGCAAGTTGTCTAAGGATATTTTCGTGGCTAACCCTGCGATAATAATCCGAATGTCTATCTATAGAATAAACCTTATCTACCCATCCTTCTTCTATCAACGGTACAAATAGCGGTGTTGCTTGCGAAATCACCTCTACATTTTTATTAAGTTTTTTGATCGCTTTGGTATATGCGTTACTTCTAATTGTAGCTTTTGTGCCGATAATACCCACTCTATTATTCTTAGTCTTTTCTACTGCAGCTTTTGCTCCAGGTATTACTACACCTATTATATGTAAACCACGAAATAACTTTTGTAATACATTAATTGCATACGATGAAGAAGTATTACATGCTACTACTAAAAGTTTTATTTTGTGTTTTAGAAGAAATTTTGTATTTTCTATAGAATACCGAATAATTGTATCTTTCGACTTATTACCGTATGGGACTCTAGCTGTATCACCTAAATATATAATACTTTCATTTGGAAGTAACTTGTGAATCTCTTTGAGGACCGTTAATCCACCGACACCAGAATCAAAAATCCCAATCGGTTGATTATTTATTGTTTTCATAATATTTCTTTATCCCTGCCGCGATACCATTAGCGACTAATCTCTGAAAATCTAAACTGTTCAATTTTAACTCTTCATCAGGGTTTGAGATAAAGCCAACTTCAACTAATACCGCTGGCATTTGAGCCCCACGTAAAACATAAAATCCTGCTTGTTTCACACCACGATATTGCTGTTTTGTACGCGCTGTAATTTCTGTACCAATGTAACTACACAACCTAGACGATTCGTTAATATAGTCTGTAACTATCATAGACCATAATATTTTCTGTAATTTATTTAATTCTTCAGTTGGTCTCTCATACTTTAAAACAACTTCATTTTCAAGTTTCTCGGTTGCTACGGCATCTTCATCCGAAGCTTTTTCTGAAAGAAAGTAAACTTCAACTCCATGGTCAGTGTTCGTTTGTTTCTTAGAGGCATTACAGTGTATAGATATAAATAAATCGGCGTTGTTATCGTTTGCAAACTTTGTACGCTCAACAAGAGCTAATGATATGTCATCTTCACGAGTTAGTAATACCTTGTAATCTTCGCTAAGCAGTTCCTCCTTGATTATTTTTGCAATTGCCAAATTTATATGTTTTTCCTTAGTACCATATTTTCCAATCGCACCTGGATCTTCCCCACCATGACCAGGATCTATCACCACTAATGGTTTCTTATTATTGCTCTTTAAACTTAAATTCTGAGCCGTATTGGTAACTTCTTTATCCTTGTAAACTTTTCTCTGTTCAGCTAACCTACTTTGTTCTTCTATAAATAAAACAATTCTATCTTTGAATTCTTCCTTTTTAATTTGTACAAAACTATTATTTAGTAAGATTTCTGTCCTAACATTTCCGTTTTCAGGATATAATTTTATTTTTGATATTATGCTATGTTCAATTCTATATTCTTTAGGTGAAACTTTGTTATTAAAAAAGGTTAGTGTAATTTTTCTATCATCTAAATTATAATCATATTGAGTATTCTTCAGGTATCTTATTTCTATCCTTATAACATCGTTGTTATTAATGTAATAACTAACAACCACTGTATCTATCCAATTCACCATCACCAAGTTTTCATTTTGTCTAAATTCAACCGTAGCGTTTAATATATTAGTAAATGTAGTATTGTTTAATATTGTAATAGGAACAAATGTTCTATTATGAACATTTAGCACATTGGCTGAAAGCTGAATTCTTTGTTTAGAATGAATAAAAAAATTCTTATTATAAAAAAAATATATTCGTTCCCCTCTACAGTTAAAGCTCACATACTTGCCTACATGGTAATAGGTAAGTGTTGCGGAAAAAATCTTTGCAAGATCCTTTATGCTAATGTATTTTTCTTCTGTTTTATCTATTTTATAAACTGGTAACTCAATTATTTTTTGAGCATTTACAATGACTTGAACAGCTGTGATAAACTTTATATCGGTTTTACTACTCGATATCACAACGAAATTCAATAAAAGACAAATTAGAACTAAAACTTTTTTAACCTTATTTATCTTCATGACAAGGTAGATATATTGCAAATTTCGCTCCTTTATTTATACCTTCAGAGAAAACACTAATCTTACCCTTGTGATGTAATATAATATCCTTTGTGATAGCTAATCCCATCCCAGCAAATTTGTTTCTGTCCTTAGTCGTAAAGAACGGTTCAAACACTGAAGTAAGATTCTGTTTTTCAATTCCACAACCGGTATCCTGAAATTCTACCGCTATATATTTAGACAATTTATTGTTTTCCTCAGATGTTACCGTATATGTTTTTATATATAAAATTCTTTTGTTGGTGTTCTCACTCATTGCTTGGATAGCATTATTAACAATGTTTAATAATGCTTGTTGCATATGTGGAATCGATAAACTTAGCATTGGAAGATCGTTAGAAAACATCGTTATCACTTGTATATCATGCGCCTTCAACTCGCTGTCAGCTATAAACAATACGTTCTTTATAAGCTCATTCATGTCCACTTCTGTATATTCGTACTCTTTCTGTCGTGAAAACTGTAACAGTTTACTTACATTTTCTTTACATCTTCGTGCTGCTCTCTCAATTTTTTCTACATGTTCACGCAATGGCGAATCCGCAGGCAATTTTTCAAGTAAAATCTGTGCCTGACCTAATACTCCTACAAGTGGATTGTTAAGTTCATGAGCGATACCGCCTGCAAGTTGACCAATGTTTGATAATCTATCCATTTGTATGATTTGTGCTTGCAAAGTTTTTAAATTTTGAACCATATAATTAAACACAGATATTACTTCAGCAAATTCATCATCTGTAGAGTAAAAGATATTTCTGTATTCACCACGAGATAACGTATGCGCAAAATCTATAATTACTCTCAGGGATCTTGTTAAGGAACGATAAATTCGTACTCCAAAAGTAACAATTATAAAACATGCAACCAAAATAACTGCTATTGAAATCACCCAACTTACTATCGTCAGTAAGGTAACAGTTCGTTCTAATTTCATCTTTTCTTCATTATGTTTTTGTCGTTGATTTTCTAACTCTGTAAGTACAATTTCGTATTTTGGCAAAAATTCTGTCATTGCAATACTAACCTTTCTCTCTCGCTTAGATTCATCAAAAACTCTATTAGCAACTTCAGTCATAGCTTGATATTTTAGAAATAAATTTTTCCCTTCATTGCTTTTCTTATACTCATCATACAGGTTTTTGATTCTATCGCTTATGGCTGTAAAGTTTTCTTTATCTTTTTCATCATTAAATAAGATGTAATAATCAAAATATAATCTCTGAAAACTAACATTTTGGATAATGCTTTCAAGTAAAGTAAGGCTCTTTTGTATGTCAACATAATACAGGAAATATTGACGTTGCAGATATAAAGTAGTGATCAGACAAATTACTAATATAAAAATCAATCCTAGCAAAACAAAGAATAATGATGCAAGTTTATTTCTGATCGTCATTGACTGTTATTCCGGGGAGTGATATAAAACTAAGTACGCGAAATTATAATTTCTATACGTCTATTTCTTGCACGTTTTTCTTCAGTATCATTAGCCTTAGTAATATCCGTAGACATGTCCACAGGACGAAATTCACCATAACCAGCAATTGCAAACCTCTCAGGAGGTAAGTTCTTTTTTTTCGTAAAATAATTTAATACTGAAATTGCTCTTGCAATTGAAAGCTCCATATTATTAGCAAATTCTTTAGTCCTTATAGGTACATTATCTGTGTGACCTTCAATAATGATACGGTTAGTCTCAGGTAATATTTTAATTAAATCTGCTAAATCATTTAGGACATTAATTGCATTACTATCAAGTTCTGCACTACCTGAAGCAAACAACACGGCGCGTTCAGTAAACATAATCCTTATTTTCTGAGCTGAGATATTGATTTCAGCTGCTCCAGAAAGCCCTTTTGTTTTCACATATTCACTAAGCTTTCTTGCAAATTCGGTTTCTTTTTCTCTTTTTTTTAGTTCCATACTCGATTTTAGATCAAGAGAAGCAAGTTGTGCTTGAACTCTATTCATCAATCGTTCATAATCAATATCATTAAGAAAGAAAGTATATGCATATAACAAAAAGAAAAGTATCATAAGAAAAGTCATTAAGTTACCATATGGAGTAACCCAACTTTCTGTATCAATTTGATAACTATCTTGTTCGGCTGTAGAAATTTTTTTCTTATTTACCATTGATTCATTTCCTCACCACTTTTATCTCAATCCTACGATTTTTTGCACGGTTCTCCTCGGTATCATTTGCTGCTACAGGTTTATATTCGCCATACCCTACACACGAAATTCTTTTTTCAGAAATACCTTCTTTAATAAGATAATCTCTCACAGAAAATGCACGTGCTGCCGAAAGTTCCCAGTTAGATCTGTACTTGCCTCCAAATATAGGCAAATTGTCAGTATGTCCTTCAATTACAACGTCACCTGATATTGACCTTAAACTACTCGCAATTTCACTTAGAATATTTTTGGCTTGCTCTTTAAGTTCCGCCTTGCCTAAATCAAACAATACTGGTGACGGGAGATTAATTACAATCTCCTCTTCTTTAATCTCCACAGTAGCAACTTTTTCAAGTTTTCGTGTTAATTCATCAGTTTCTTGTTTTACAATTTCTTCCTGTGCAACTTCTACTTTCTGACCCAGCCGAGACAATGCTTGTAAAAGTTCTTCTCTTTTTGAAGCACTTAATCTAGTAAATGCAAAAAGAATTAGGAAAAATAATGTAAGATTGGTAGACATATCGGAATATACCGTTCTCCAAATATTTAATCCTTGTTTAATCTCTTCGCTTTCTGTAACTTCTACTTTTTCTTCTGCTTCTTCTTCAATATCTTGATCTTCTTTTTCTTCCAAACTCATAGCGATATATTAAAAAGATTATTTTGTTTTACGTTGTCTCATTTTATGAGCTAAAAACGCTTGCAACCTTCTACTTACTACAGAAGGTATCTCTCCGGCTTGTATTGCTAATATACCTTCAATTGATACTTCTTTAAGTAATAATTCTTCTTCAGTATATGCTGCGAGTTTATTTGCAATTGGCAGAAAGACAAAGTTCGTACCAAAAATACCATAAAAAGTTGTAATGACGGCAACTGCCATTGACGAGCCTATCGCTTCTGGATTTGTCAAATTTTTTAAGACACCTACGACTCCTATTAGCGTACCAAGAAGACCAAACACTGGTGCATAAGCACCCATACTGCGAAAGACAGCATGTACCTGCTGATGTCGTCGTCTTATAAAAGTAATTTCTTTAATCAAATTTTCTCTTACAATTTCTGGATTTAATCCGTCTAGCACCATTTGTAATCCGTCGACTAAAAAGTGATCTTTTATTTTTGGCAATTCTTCCTGCAAAGCGTCGAGACCGTTACGTTTTGCTTTCTCAGCTAAGTCAACTAACAAATTTATATACTTTTCAGCTGTCCATCTTTTTTGTGGGAATAATGCTAACATCATTGCCGCAGGGACGCGTTTTAATATTCTGTATGGATAGGTTAAAAAGGTAGAAGCTATTGTTCCACCTAGTACAAGAACTAATGAAGGGAAGTTATATATCATATTCAACAAACCACCAGCTTGCAACGTATAATATACAGCACCAATACCTAAAAGTAAACCAACCACCGTCATTAGATCCATAACGGTTCAAATCCCTCCTTTACTAAGAAACACTACCTTTTTTCTTCCACAACTTCAGGTTCTATTGTAACACTCTTTTGTTTTTCAATTTGTTCTTTTATAAATTTTGTTTTGTCTATACTAATTTCACCTGCGTTAACTAAATTACGCACAACAGCAACTATCTTCTTTTGTTCTTCCCTAATAGCTTTCTCTCCGACATCTCCAAGTAAATCTATTTATTCTGCCAACATTGCACGACCACCTTCTGTCAGACAATCCATAATTTTATTCTTTATCTCATCAGAGGCACCTTTTAGAGCTAAAGCTAAAGAGACACCACGCCGTTGTGCCTCGCGAATAATTTTTTGTAATGTCGTTTTATCAAGAAATAAAATATCTTCAAATAAAAATATTTTTCCTCGTATCTTATCTGCCAGTGCAGGATTTTGTAATGATAACATATGTAAGATATCTTCTTGCACCTCCTTATCTGCACGGTCAAGAAGTGATAAAAAGTAATCTTCACCACCAATACAATAGTCAATCCTTGATTTTATATAATTTTCAATTTCCTGAACTTTTTCTGGTTCGGGCATTTTCATGGAAACAAGTTCTAAAGCAACCTTTGCTTGAGTTTTCATATCCAACATTGTCATTAGTTCGGCTACAAGGTCTGGTGGAAGATAACTCATTATAAGAGCTATTACTGACGGTTCTTCGTCTTTAATTAGATACCATAAACTTTTCAAATTATCTTTGTTGATAAAACTGAAATGCTTACGTAAGATTTTTTCTTCTTTCTTAAGTTCGGCTGAACCTGGCATACCCAATGCAGCAACAGGCGAAGGTTCCGGCAATGTAAATTCAGTACCAGGTAGTAATCCGGTCTGTCCTTGGCTAGTTACTACTGTCTTTTCAGTACTACGTAATCTTGCATCCGCATCAATCCTCAATTGTACAGATTGAACTACTGTCTTGAAAAAATGTGTTACAGGTCCAAAGAGAAATAAAGCAACAATTATAATCAATAATGGTATATAAAGATGTGGTAACATTTGTTCCAATATTACTCTCCAGGTTGGTATAGTTTGAAATTTAATTTTATTAATATTGACGGAATCTCCTCGCATAAGGTTAAGACCTAACAATATTGGCAATTCTGTTTTAACTCTGTTTATTAACTCATCTGGTACTTCACTATCCATAGCTATGTTAATAATAATTTTATCTATTGCTACTTGCATTGGCAGATTTGTTGCTGGATTTGTTACTGGAAGGTATGAATAAGTAACGCCAGGTAAATATTCTTCTTCACGCAGATACATACCTGGGTAAACAGGTCTACTTACATCGGTATTACCACTTGGTGTTTGTTCAGGAGTTTTTATCTCAACCGTAACAAGTACAACAAAGTTTTTACTTCCTATAATCTTTTCAACTAATTCTTCAACACGTTCACGAATAGAACGTTCCAAAGTAATTTTTTCTTCGGTAACAGTAACAGTATAAATAAATTGTATACCTATTAAAAAAATACAAGAAATGATAAAGGATAGAATTTTTTTCTGCATATTCTTAAATTTATACAAAATTTAACAATAAATTTTCAACGATTAGTAAATTTAAATTAAGTCTTTAATAATAAAATTTGAAAGAAATAAATATTTTGGAGCGATTCTTAATTTATTATTCTGTTTTATAAGCAACCTTTGTGAAAGCATCTTTTTAAGAATTCTTGAGTTACTTTTTCTTTTAAGTATATTTGTATCTATACCATAACTTGTTCTTAGTGCAAGTATTATTTTTTCTGACAAAATTTTTTTGCTATCTAAGTATTCTCTACTGTATCTAAACTTTGCTTTAAGGTATTCCGTCAACGAGGTAGTATTTTTGATTCTCAAAGGGCAAAAAAATGATACAGATGAAGGACCTAAACCAATATAGTTGCCGTGAAACCAGTAGTTCAAATTGTGCAAACACTCGTAACCTTGCAAAGCAAAGTTTGAAATTTCATATTGATTATATCCATTAAATGTAAGTATATTTACAATTTTGTTATACATTTCAGCTTGGAGATTGTCATCTGGTACAAAGTTCATCTTCGCCAACTTTGTATTATGTTCTACTGTTAAGGCATAATATGAGATATGTGTAGGTTTCAACAATAGTGCTTGTTCTATATCAGATAATAAATCTCTTGTTGTTTGACCTGGACATCCAAAGATTAAATCAAAATTGTAATTACGTATTCCGGATCTGGTAAGAATATCTACCGTATTATATATATCATCTTTCGTATGAATCCTGCCTAGATTTTTTAAAATTTTTTCATTAAAACTCTGTACACCTACACTAATCCTTAGTTTTACATTTGGAAATTGTTCCATCATACTCTTCACAATACTAATTTTCGTTTCTGTAATACTTTCCGGATTCACTTCTACGGATATCTCTTTTAAAGATTGTAGATTAAAATAGTGCAACAATAAATTAAACAAATTTTCGAATTGTTTTTCAGAAAGTGTTGAAGGGCTACCACCTCCTATGTATAACGTACAAACTTGTGAGTTAAGTATACCGTATTTATTTTCTAATTCTATTATTTCTTTTTCCATTGCGGCTAGATACTCATCAGCTAGTTCTTTCTTGTATTTTAAAGAATAAAAATCACAATAGTAACATTTAGATTTGCAGAAAGGTATATGAACATACAACCCAGTTTCTGTCATTTTTACCTTTTAACTAGTAAATTTATAAACTCTTCTATTTTTCTAATCTCAACATCAGTATTTACGCAAGGTTTGTTAACTACTATATTAGATACAGCTAAAGTTCTAATTGGAAAAATTTCTTTTATGCCGATTATAAGTTCTAATTCACAGGCAACTGCTATGACAATATCAGGACGAGCCTGTTCTACAAAAAATTTTGCTAATCTACCACCAGGTGCAACTTTTATATTTTCAAGTTTATATTTTTCTTTAAACTCAACAATGTCTTTTATCTTGCATTTACCACATCTACGGCAATTTTCAATTGATGATACTAAGTTAAATTCACAGCTAAAGTACTGTAAACACCTTGGTAGAAGTATAAGTATGGTTTTAATATTTCTATTATTTCTGCTTAACACTATTTTGTTATTCTGTTCTAGAATCCACTTAAGTAGTTGTAAAGAAAACTTTTTTGGCAAAATACTCGACATCAAGAGAGAAGATGGAAATAGTAATTTATAAAACAACCAACTCTTTATAGATTTCATTCTTACGAAAACTTATCGTATTGTTGTACTTTGTAGCCACATATAAATTGTTGAGCATCTAACACATTCTTGTTTTCTGGTTGCAACTTTAGAATTTTTATAAAAGAGTTTTCACCACATAGTACAGATATATAATGATTTGATATTTTAACAACCGTACCTGGTACTAAATTAGTACCCAAATTACCAACAGTTTCAGTGTCAATCTGTGTTTGTAAAATCTTAACTTTGATACTACCTTTATTTTTTACCGATAATATGCTATAAGCTTTCGGCCACTGAACCAACGCTCTTACTAAATTATGGATAGAAATTGCAGGTTTGTCCCAGTCAATTTTTGCTATTTGCTTATTAATTAACGGAGCGTATGATGCTTCACCTTTTTGTGATATTCTTATGATTTTTCCATCTAGAATTTGTCTTACAACATCTTCTAGTGCGTTTGTTCCTAACTTGATCAATCTTTCAGAAAGTGTGAAATAGTTATCATCAATAGTGATTTTTGTTTCTTTCTGAACAAATATATCACCAGTATCAAGTCCTTCATCTATCCAGAAGATAGTAACTCCGGTTTTACTTTCACCATTAATTAGTGCCCATTGTATCGGTGCAGCACCACGATATTTTGGCAACAATGAAAAATGTATATTTATCATACCTATTTTGTGCAGCTTTATAATTTTGTTCGGAATAATTTTACCGTATGATACAACTACACTTAACTCGGGTTCTAATTCCGCTATGTTTTTATAAAATGTCTCACTTGCAATGACATCAGACATAATAGTTTTAATACCATGCTCTTGTGCAAGACGTCTTACTGGTGTTGGTAGGATTTTCATTCCTCTACCTTGAGGTTTATCAGACAGTGTAACTACAGCGGACAACTTTATGAACTTATTATTTAACAGTGTAGATAAAAAAGGAATAGATAACTGTGAACTTCCCCAGAAAAGAGTGTTCATGTAGTGTTCTTAAAATTTATATTTACCAGTCAAATACAACAAATGAAACTTTATCTGTCGTGGGATTGACATCCGTTGGATAAATCTTATCCCGTTGATATGATCTATCTCATGCTGAATAACACGAGCAAGTAGTCCATCTGCAACAATTGTATTCTTTTTACCTGTAATATCGTAGAAAACAACTTCTATACTTTCTGCACGTGAAACCTTATCATAATATCCAGGGAACGATAAACATCCTTCCTCTGCAACAATTTTTTTCTTACTATAATTTAAAATTTCAGGATTGACTAATGCTATCGGTACAAAACTAGTTCTATGATTCTGCTCAGTTGCTCGTAAATCAACTACAATTATTCTTTTGTTTATGCCAACTTGATTTGCAGCTAATCCAATACCATTGAAAGTATACATTGTCTCAAACATGTCTTTCACAATATGTTTTAAATCAGAGTTGAACTTTTCTACTGGCAACGATTTCTCTTTTAATAATTTTGATGGATATTTTAAAATTTTAAGCACACTCATAAAACATCTTGTCTTAAAAAGTTACTTTAATACTTCATTAATCCAAGAGAGATATTCCTTATTGCCTTTAAATATATCTAAAGATATAATTTCAGGAACTTTGTAAGGATGAACTTTTTTAATTTCTCCCACCAGAACACTAAATTTATCTGATGTAGTTTTCATAATAAGCAAACTTTCTTTATCTGAACAAATTTTTTCTTCCCACCAATAAAAAGATTGAATATCTTTAATCACATTAACACAAGCAACAAGTTTTTTATTCAAAACGTGGTTAACAACTTTTTTATAATTCTTTGCTGGCACTGTTACAAATACAATAATGTATTTCATTTCTAACTTTTAATCCATGAATTAAGCATAGAAGAAAATTCTGACAATAGTTTGTAAGAATCTTTTTCTTTCTGTGTCTCAATATATATATGAATAAACGCTTCGTCTGGATCTGGTAAAAACAGAATCCAATCTTTATTACTAACCCAAAGTTTAACACCATCTATCAAGTCCATCCTGCACTCCTTATGTTCTTCAATAAGTCTACGTATCACAAATCCTTTCTTTTCCCAGCTACATGGAACTCTTGTATGAATTACATTAAAGTCAGGTATTTCTCGTTTAATACGTGAAATTTTTGTCTCCTGTTTAGCCAAAAGTTCAAGTATTTTACCAATGGCGAACATACCATCAAATGCAGGTTGGAACTCTGGGAATATATATCCACCTATTCCATCAGCAACAAATTTAACATCTGGTTGTCTTGCTATTTCTCTAAGATATCTTGGCAATGTTTTACTCCAAATCACTTCAACTTCTCTATGCGAGATTTTTACAACCTCATTTATAACATTAGACATATAGACAGGAACAGCTATTTTGCATCTTTCATCTTTTAAATTAGATAATCTTAACAATAAGACAATCATTGAAGATAACTGGTTATCCAAAATTTTACCTTTATCATCAACGATAAAAATTCTTTCTGCACTATTATCTAGCATAAATCCTGCGTCAGCATCTAAAGTTGTTACTATATTTGCAAGCTGATCAAGAGCGTACTTTAATTTCTCTTCAGAACGTACTATTTTTGAACTATCAACAAACGCGTTCAAAGATACAACTTCAACACCTAATTCCCCAAGTATAGATGGGAATATGTTAACAGCTGTTGAATATGAATAATCAATAACAACTTTCAATTTTGCTTTTCTTATAAGATCAAGGTCTAACGATTTTAGATATCCGTCTCTATAGTATTCATATGCACGTGGTGGTATAACTATTTCACCTACTTCTTCAAGATCAGCCCGTGGAAAATCTTCTCTTAAAAATAACTGTTCTATACTTTTTTCCTGAGCTACTGAAATATCATTACCTTCTTTATCAAAAAATCTTATTTCAATGACTTTCGGATCTTTAGGTGATAGTCTGACATGAAGTCCACCATCAACATCATCTTTTGCCACTTCGTATCTTACCACTGGTATTGGTGCGGCACGCAAATCTCCAACTTTTACCCCTGCTGATAATAAACCAGAAATCATGCTGCGTTTTATCATACGAGATGCTTTATGTGCATCACGTGATGTTATTACATTTTTACCTTTGCCTAGTAAACTACCGAAGGCAGCACCAAGCTTACAAGCAAATTCTGGAGAAATTTCAGAATTAAGAAGGCCAGTAACACCTGTTGAACCAAACAGCATCCTTGACCATTTTTCCTGCCATATTAAACTTGTAGAAACTGTTGCTCCTTCCTCTACGATTTTTCTAGGCCAGATTTTTAAATTTGCTTTTATATGTGCATTATTTTGTAACTCACATTCTTCACCGATAACATTATTTACCTCAACTACTACGTTATTACCTAATTTTGTTTTATGTCCTATCACACTTTCTTTAATAGAACAGTTTCTTCCCACATAGACATTGTTCATAATTACACTACTAAAAACAACTGCGTTATCTTCTATAACACAATTATCACCTATTATGGAACGATTTATTGTTACATTATCGCCTATTTTTGTATTTTTTCCTATTATGACAAACTTATCACAACTAAAATTCTCACCTATAGTTGTATTATCCCCAACAGTAATATCGTTATTACCACATCTAATTACCCTGCCTTCAATATAAACTTCTACTTTTTTCTCTAACACATCATAGTGACAGAATCTATATTCTTGTAATGTGCCTACATCTTTCCAATATCCATCAAGCACACATGCGTATAATGGCAAGTTTTCTTTTAAAAATTTTGGGAACAAATCTTTCGAGAAATCATAAAATGTTTTTTCTGGAATATAATCAAATACTTTACGATTTAACATATAAATACCAGTATTAACCTTATCCGAAAAAACTTCACTCCATGTTGGTTTCTCCAAAAACTTTTTTATACGATAGTTCTCATCATAAATAACAATACCATAACTTAATGGGTTTTCAACACTTGTTAGTGCTATGGTTGCCAGTGAATTTTTATTCTTATGAAAATCAATCAATTGTGTAAGATCAAAATCAGTTATTATATCGGCAGAAATCACTAAAAAGTCTTCTTCCTTTACATACTCTCTAGCAAACCCTACCGCACCACATGTACCATAGTCACCCTCAGGTAATAGATATTTTATTCTTACTCCAAACTTTTCACCATTACCAAAGTATTGTGTAATATAATCGTGTTGATAAAACAACAAAACGATAAGATCTTCGATTTTATGTTTTTTTAACAACCTCACTACATGTTCCATCATAGGTTTGTTTGCTACGGGAACCATTGGTTTAGGTATTATGGTTGTAAGCGGACGTAACCTTGTACCAAAACCACCTGCCATAATTACTGCTTGCATTGTATTTTCTCCTTTTGTTGGTATCATTGAAAATTTCTATTTTTTTATATAAAATTTTAATTAACGTTTTCAATAAATATTTTTTTAGCTTAAAATGAAAAAATATAATGTAATATTGATTGTATTGTCCTTTGTAGTTTTTGTTTTTTTGACTTACATATTATTTCTTATAAAAGAACTTCCTAGCGGTGAAGAATTAAAGAATTTTACTCCTGCGTTATCAACTAAAATACTTGATCGTAACGGATTGCTTATAACAGAATTTTTTACTCAGAAACGCACTTGGGTTGAACTCAATAATATACCACAGCATACTAAGTTTGCAGTTTTAGCAATAGAAGATCATACATTTTACGATCACTGGGGTGTAAACCCAAAAAGAATCTTAAAAGCATTGCTTGATAATATAACCAAACGACGTATAGTTGTTGGCGGTTCTACTATAACTCAACAACTTGCAAAAATTGCTTTTCTAACACACAAACGTAGCATAAAACGTAAAATTAAAGAACTGTTATTGGCATTAAATTTAGAACATAACTTTTCTAAAGATGAAATTTTAGAGATGTATCTAAATCAAGTTTACTTTGGTCATGGTGCGTATGGTGTCCAACAAGCTGCGATGATATATTTCTCTAAAAATGTGACCGAACTTACACTTTCAGAATCTGCAATGTTAGCAGGGTTAATTCGTTCACCAGCTTATTATTCACCTTTGAAAAATTATGATCGCGCAATTAAACGAAGGAACATCGTTTTGAAACGGATGTTGCAGTTAAAATATATTACCGAGAAGGAGTATGAAGAAGCTATCGCTGAACCTCTCATATGTGGGTTTTACAAGATACCTTCTGCTACTGCACCATATTTTATAGAATATATCAGAGAAGAACTGGAATCTGAATTTACACCAGAATATCTATATACAGCAGGTTTAACAATACATACCACACTAGATCTAAATTTACAACGCAGTGCTGAGAATTTAATTAGTCAACATTTATCTTTGTTAGATAAAGTTTTAAAATCTTCAGAGCCTGTCCAAGCAGCACTGGTCTGCTTAGATGTTAAAACTGGTCAAATTCTTACAATGGTAGGTGGTAGAGATTTTAGAAAAACACAATTTAACCGAGTTACACAAGCACGTAGGCAGCCTGGTTCCGCATTCAAACCTATTGTTTTTCTTGCAGCAATTGAAAATGGTTACACACCAGCTACTATTATAGAAGACACACCTTTAATATTTTTCAACAATGGAATTGACTGGGAACTTGTCGGTAAAACAACTCGTTATTCTGAGTTGGATTATACAAAACTAAAAAATATTGGTGTTGTTAGTGAACAAGATCTTGTTGTGAAACTGCCTCAACTCATAGAGAAGAATAAGATCTGGCTCCCTGAGAATTATAAGAATCGCTATTTTGGCAAAGTTACACTTCGACGTGCTTTAGAGTTATCACTTAACTCTTGTGCTATAAGACTTACAATGGATGTAGGACCTGCATGTGTTATTGAATACGCAAGAAAATTAGGTATAACTACACCGTTAACAAATACATATTCTTTAGCGCTTGGTGCTTCTGAGGTGATCCCGCTTGAACTCGTATGTGCTTTTAATACTTTTGCAAATAATGGTGTTAGAGTAGAACCATACGGAATATTGGAAGTAAGAGATAAATTTGGTAATGTTCTTAAATCGTATTTACAAAAAGAAACCGTTGTAATCTCACCGGAAAGTGCATTTATTATTACAAACCTTCTTAAAGGTGTTATAAGAAACGGTACGGGTAGTTATGCACGTAATCTCGGGAAAATATGTGCAGGTAAGACAGGCACAACTAACGATTGTACTGATGCTTGGTTTATTGGTTACACACCTGATATAATCTGTGGTGTATGGATAGGATTTGATGTTAAGAAATCTCTCGGGAAAGATTCTACCGGAGGCAAAATTGCATGTCCTATATGGACGGAATTTATGAAAGTTGCTACAGCGAAATTAGAAAACAAAGATTTTCAAAAGCCGGAAAATATTGTTGATATATTAATCGATGCCACAACAGGTTTATTACCAACAAGTTCATCAAAGAAAACATATATTGAGTCATTTATTAAAGGCACAGAACCTACGCAGTACTCAAATGTAGATGGCGTTTTATATGAGCCCACGGTTGACTTAGAAGATACTGGTTTTTAAATTCTTACTTTTTTACTTAGATTGAACGCTTCGTGTAAGGATCTTACTGCGAGTTCAAGATGTTCTTTTTTTATAATACACGATACTTTAATTTCCGAGGTAGAAATCATTTCTATATTAATATTTTCTTTACCTAGTGTTTCAAACATTTTTGCAGCAACACCTGGGTGACTTTTCATACCCACGCCTATAATTGACACCTTAGCCATATTGTCCTCATATACAACACCACCAGCATTCAGTTCTTTACTTACTTCTTCTAAAACTTCCACTGCTTTCTTTAAATCGTTGTATGATATAGTAAATGATATATCATTTTTGCGGCCTCGTGCAGCAGACTGTATTATCATATCAATATTTATATTCTCCTTAGCTAAAGCACCAAAGATTTTACCCGCAACACCAGGTCTATCCGGTACATCCAGAATTGTCATCTTAACCTGGTTCTTATCAAAAGTGACTGCTGTTACAACTGGTTCTTCTATTTTGCGTTTGGTTCTTTTTTTCATAAAGAATTACTCCTTTCTAACAAACTCATTTCTTACTATTTATAGCGTCCAGAACTTTTTTTGATAACTTTTATCTGGATGTACAAGTTCAAAAAAATCTTGACTTCCTGGATACCTTTCAATTTCAAATTTTCCTGTATTGATTATTTTCTCAATAGTGATAAAAAACTGTATTTCTTGCCCAGGCAGTGTATTTAACACACAAAATGGAATTTGTACTTCAATAATTTTATCTATCGCAAGGTATTCAAGCTCCTGCGAAAATTCGCCAGAAAAAAATTTATAGTTGGAATTACCTATTTTGATAGGAAAACTTAAATAATACACATTCTGAGGTTCTGTTTTCTTCCTAAAAATAATATTTGCTAACAAACCATCAACTATATTGCTGTTATTATAATCGATGCGTATGTATATATTTCCAAGGTCAAAACCAAAGTAAATAGCATTTACTACTAAGTTAGATTGATGCATTGATGAAGAAATTGGTAGATATTTACCTGCAGATGACCACTCAAAATAATTTGATATTCTACCATCAATTTTAGGTGTGACAAAATCTGCAGGTAATATATACTCAGTTCTTTTTGTGTGCTTTATAGGAAGATCTAGATATCTAGGCGGTTCACAACCAAGAAGCAAATAAATATTTTTCAGATGTTGACGAAATAAAAAATCAAAGATATTACTGTGTGCAGAATAATGTTCGTCTCCAAACCACCAGTACCAGTCAGAACCTTCAGCAGTATAAATTTCTTGCCAACAAAGTTCTTTTATTTTTTCATCAACATTTTTCTGTGAAATTTCACTTATTAAGAACTGTCTTGATCTATATACATATTCCCATGCTAAGTTGTCTTCTGGATGGCCAATCCAAATATCATAATTTGCATTAATCCATGAACCAGGCCATATCGTTTCAATTGTATCAGTATCAGGATGTTTTGCAATAAAATCACTCACCAATACGGTTTCAAAAAGTTCATTATTTGTGAGCATCTTATATAATTCATAAAGAAATTCAGTACCGTCATTAGGATAAAATTCCCAACAGTTTTCACCGTCAAGTATGATTGATACAATAGCATCATTAGTTTCGTTATGATTCTGATATACTGTTTCATATATTTTAGATAATTTTGTTTCAATATCTTTCACTGCATCAATATAATTCCATCTATAATAAACGAAACCTATGTTATCTGATATTTCGCGATCACGGAAAATTGCATAAACTGGTACTGAATTTTGCAATTGTATTTTGTAATGACGATATATAATTTCTCGTTGAGGATATTTTTTGGTTACTGAATGAATTGATCTTTTTAATATTTCTTCATCAGTAGCAAACCATTTTATGTCATACTTCTGAAGTAAAGATATCACATCGTCAGATACAGAACCTTCTGATGGCCAAAATCCTTTAGGGCTACATCCAAAAACTTTCTCATAGTACTCTTTCGCCATAAAAATCTGTTTTTCAGCATCTTCAATAAGTTGAAATATTTGTTTTGGCAGTACTACAGAAGGATTAGAAATTTTTGCCTTAGATGGATCACATAAAAGAGGTAGTATAGGATGATAAAATGCAGAAAAAGTTATTTCTATCATACCTTGATCTTGCAACTGCTTTAATTTTTTTACGATTTGTCCACAAATCCATCTTTGTTTGTTAACCAGAAGATACTTATCTTCTTCAGTAAAACGTTCACCTTTCTCAAACAATTTTTGAATATCTTTATCAACTTTTTTCCAATATGGGTCAAACCAAACTAAATTTGACCATACTTGAAGGTCTAACCAATCTTGTAAAGAAAAATATTTTGTTTTTCTGTATAATTCTGCGTCATCAACAAACTTCACTCCTCTTAGATTTAATAACTCTTTGTACCTCTTGTATGGGTACAACATTGTTGGCCAATTACAGTCAAAAAAGTTTTTTAGAATAAAAATTTTATCTTCTTCGGTAAGTTCACTAGCATTTTTTACAGTAAGCTCAAGGTGCTTATCCATAGCACCACTTGCGTAATCCTCAAGTTGTACTAACAACGAAGGTACAAAATTGAAATTCAGTCTAAGTCCAGGTATTTCTTCTACCCAAACAGCCATGTCATAATAATCTTTTATAGCGTGTAATCTTACCCATGGTAAATAATAATAGTTTGTAACAGGATCTTTATAAAGTGGTTGATGCTGATGATAAAGTATAGCTACATAAAGTTTTTTCTTCATAAAATTAAAATTTACTCACTAACGACAAAACAAATTTTGTTGCGATATCATGTTGTTTTTTAGGATAAGCATTAGCAGTTGGGTCAAAAATCGAATAGGAAAAATTTACACTAACATCCTTTGATATTTCATATCTCCCACTAATTCCGTACTCAAGACCTATAGCTTTTTTAGCACCAAGTGTCCTTTCTGTTGCAGAAGCGTCAGGTTTGTCATCTGGTGCTTCAGGTGAAGAATATAAATAATATTCAAATCCAGTATATAATTTTGACAGCGGGTTAACGCTAAAATCAAGCCCTAATATGAACACTCCAGAATAACCATCTGGTAGATTAAAAAATATGTCCCGAGCATTAGCTCGTGTAAATTCGCCATACCCATATGGTTCCATATATTCATAACTTCTAGTACATGTTGGATTGAATCTTCCATGTTCAGAACCTCCCGAAGATAATAACCATACCAAACCTGCCATAGATTTACCAAAATTTCTACTTTCGCCTTGAATTGCACCTCTAAAATACCATAAACTACCTGAATAATCTTTGTTTTGTTTGCTACCACGCTGCATAATGTATTCCAATATATACATATATTTTTCTGTTGCACGCTTAATAAAAAACTCATAAAAAATTTTTTCGCTTTGAAGCATTTTATCATTTTCTATTACAGTATTTATTCCAAAATTATATTCATCATAAAATTTACTACCTATCAAAAAACAATAAAGGTCAAAATATCTGTTATCAACAAATCCTTGTTTTGAAACTAATTTTGATAATAACCCATCTATGTAAAAAAATCTACCAAAACTTAAACCAAACGAAAGACCATCATAACCTATTTTATTATCGCCTACAACTAAACCTTCTACAAATTCTTTCCTTTGTCTTCCTGCGACAAAATATGTATGTATTCCATCTACATTCAATTTCAAATATGGTATTTTAAATGTTTCTACAAAGTCATATTTATATTTAAAATAGAATTGTGACAACCACGGTTGAAACTGAATATTTGGATATGGACGGTACACCTGCCAGGAATATGTAGTTGAGATAGTATTTTGATAATTTTCCGTACCTGCTTCACCTAAACTATTCATTTCAATCTCAAACTGAGTATTGTCAATAAAGGTTTTTAGACTTACAGTTAATACAGAATAAACTTTGTTAAAATTATCAGTTGAAGTTGAAATATTAAAATCAAGATTTTCATATTCAATATAAGACATCTTATAATTTGTATCCAAAAACATTTTGGTTATTGAATAGGTTATCTGGCAAAAAGATATAAAAATAAAAAAAGTTGTAACGGTAATTTTTTTCATAATATTATAATATGTTACAACTTAGAAATTTTTTGTTGTGCAAGTTGGGACCAATAACTTCCAGGATATAATACATTCATTTTTTCATAGATTGACTTCGCAGATGTTGTGTCACCTTTTAGTTCATAACAAATTGCTAAACTTTCGTATACTCTAGCTGAATAAAAGTGATTAGCATAATTTTGTATAATCTCATTAAACACTTTAATAGCTTCTTCATAGTTCCCAAGTGCTAAATAACACTGTCCTAAAAGGTACATTGAAGGCGTTATTATAGTTTTTGGTTTTCTTATTTTCAAAATTTGAACACATAGATCTTTTGCCACATTAAATTCTTTGTTTTCAAACAAAGAATTAGCTTTTAAGTACATAGCGTAAGTTGCGTATCTTGTGTTCTTATAGTGCGTGATAATATTGTCTAAAATCTTATATGCTTCTACATAATTCTGTCTATACAAATATCCTTCTGACAAAGCAATCTGTTGATGAACATATTCTCTAGTCTGTCTTGTCCGAATAACAAAGATTATTGTTGTGGCTATTATTATACCTAACGTTGCTGATATGCCTATTATCCAATTTTTATGTTTATTGTAGAACTGAAAAATTTTACTAAATATTTCCTTTACGAAAATATTTTGATCATATTTTTTCATAATAATCCCCCTCAAAGATATCTGTCCCCGATGGGAATCGAACCCATATCAGTAGCTTAGGAGGCTACCGCTCTATCCATTGAGCTACGGGGACAAAAAATACTAAAAAATTATCCTACAAAACGGTCAAATTCTGCCACTGTAATAGTAGGCATTGTAGTGAAACCTATCCCTGTAAGTTTTGTTAATTCAACAGATGTCTTTATTGCTTCTTTCTCAGAAGGAAAGTTTACTATAAAAATTAAATCATATGGACCTAATAGTACATACATCGCTTCAACTCTGCCTTTGTTATTGCTGATTATCTTTTTTACTTCTTCTGTCCTTTGTTTTGAAATATTTCTTATTGCTTCTACTGAATATTTTCCTAACATTACATATTTCATAAGTTTATCCCCCCCTTTTGTTGAGTTCATTAAAAAACTAACAGTGAAAATATATCATAACCTTCAAGTTTGACTCGTGGAGTGAGAAAACTTAATTCAATTACAAAACTCATACCAGCAACTTTACCACCACATTTCTCAACTAAATTTGCCACAGCCTTTGCCGTTCCACCAGTTGCTACAACATCATCAACTATTAAAACATTATCATTTTTTTCTATCCCATCCTTATGTATTTCAAGAACATCGGTTCCGTATTCAAGTTGATATTCTAAAGATATCGTTTCGTATGGCAATTTCCCTCTTTTTCTCACAGGTACAAAACCACAACCAAGTTTATACGCGACAGCACTACCAAAGATAAATCCTCTTGCTTCCATAGCGACAACTTTTTGTATAGTTTTTCTACTATTATATTCGCATATTCTATCTATTGTAAAACGAAAAGCTATGGAATCCTTAAGTAAAGGGGTAATATCTTTAAAAACAATTCCTTCTTTCGGGAAATTTGGAATATCACGGATAAATTTTTTTAAATCTTCAACCTTCATATGCTATACAAGTTTATCTTTAACATAAAGTGCCAATTTTTGTAATGCACGTTGTTCAATCTTTCTTACATATTCTGGAGAAACATGCAAAATCCTTGCTATTTTTCTATAAGACATTTTACCATCTGTTTTATTTTTACTGTACTGTTTATATCTGTGTTTGATAACAACTATTTCTTTCCTTGTTAAAATCTTACCAAGTGTATCTTCCAAAGCTTCCTTCATAGAAACGGAAGATAACACTTCCTCTGGCGATGCAGATTTATCTTCAATAAAATCCTCAATGGTAGCATCCTCACCTACAGGTGTTGTAAGTGACTCAGTTGTTTCCAACATACATAACTGATGATATAACTCACGAACTTTATGATACGACATTTTTAGTTCTTTCGCCATAGCTTTTAATGATGGAATTTTACCGGTACGCTGTAAAATTTTGTTCCATACTTCATACCATTTTTTTATATCCATAAGTTTTGATCTCGGAAGTTGAGCTATGGTAAAAGGTTTTTCTTTAAGATATAGCTGCAAAGATTGTTTAATCCAGTATTCAGCATAAAGTCGAAATAACGAGCCACCTCTGGGTTTATACCTATTAATTGCTTTTAATAAACCAATGATTCCTTCTTCTATAAAATCCTGAAACTCTAAATTTGTATCTACATATTTTTTATAAAACTTTTTTGCGATTTTTACCACAAGCCATAAGTATGCATTTATGATCTGTTCTTTAATTTTGCCATCTCGTTTTTTGCGATATAGTTTAAGTAAAGAACGAAGCTTTTTCTCTGAGAGAGTTTCTGTAGAGTTTATAATTTCTTGGACAAAATTTGGTATTTCTATCATAACAAAACATTATCAAAAATTGATCTTGAAACTAGTAAAATTTTGTGGTGGCAGTTCAACAATTTCAACATCCCGAATAACAGCATAGTCGTGTTCTGTCTTAACTCTTTGAATAAAATTTTCAATGTATTGTTTACTCTGCGCTTCGGCTACTATTTCTACACTGCCATCATTTAAATTTTTTACATATCCAGTAATATTTTCTTCCCTTGCAATTTTCTGTACAAACCATCTAAAACCTATTCCTTGCACTAGGCCAAATAAACGTATTTTTAGACATACACGATTTACAGACATTGCTGAAACAAAGTTTAAACCCTTACAGATATACCAAAAACAAAATTATAAAACAACACATTTTTAAGATTAATAATGTCTGTCATAAAAAGAGAAAGTTTAACTTCGGGTGTTAACAGAACCCTTGCACCAAACGAAAGTTTTTCTTCTTCAGGATTTATGTCTGCAATAAATTCTGTCCACTTTGTATATTTAGATAATGAAAAACTGTACATAAACTTCTCTGAATCAAAAAAAGAAAAGAAAAAATTTACTAAGAACGATGTAGATAAAAGTTCTGGCATAGCTTTTTCTATAATAAGTAAAATATTAGTTCTATATATTCCTACAGCCAAATCTATCGGTTGCCTATTTAACGAGCTAATTATTTTATATTTTACATATGGTGAAATTTTATCTATATTCTTACTGAACTTACTGATATCACGTTGTTCTTCAAGATTGAACTTTATGCCAACTTCTGAGTTTGTCAATACACCGTAAGTTACTGAAATATCAAATCTATGTATTCCGATTAACACTTTGTTACGGCTAAGAATTGTAGAATTTATTGAATAGATTTTACCACAGGAACCAATAAGACTACAACATTCTGTAAAATATTTATACCTAACGATTTCTTTAGTAGAACTTTTTTTTGCGAACTCTATAGTTTTAGAAAACACATTATTTATTAATACAAAAGATATAAACGCTAAAACAAAACTTTTCAGCATTTGTGTCCTTAATAATAATTTCATGGTATCAACTGATTTTTTTATAATTCTTTTCGATATGGAATATAGTTTTTCTTTAGTAAATTTCTTAACTGCAACATTTTGTTTTATCGCTGTTATACCAACTGCTGCCGCTACCTCAGGATACACTTCCCATTCTTCCATTGTCGGAACAATATACTCCTCGTGAATACCTTTTTCCCTTGCATAGTTTGCGATTGCATTTGCTGCAGAAATGCACATCTCATCAGTTATTGTTTTAGCTTGAACATCTAATACACCACGGAACATTCCTGGAAAGCATAATGAATTATTAATTTGATTTGGGAAATCAGATCTACCAGTTGCAACAATACGTGCGCCAGCTTGTTTTGCTTCATCAGGCATAATTTCAGGAATAGGATTTGCCTCTGCAAAAACTATCCCGTCTTTGTTCATTTTAGCTACCCATTCTTTTTTTACCACGCCAGGACCTGGTTTTGACGCTGCAATTAAAACATCTGCATCCACAAGTGCTTCTTGAATACCACCTTTAACATTATCTTTATTAGTCGTGAGACATAAATCCCATTTTTCTATATAAAGTTCTTTTTGTGACGATATATCTTCCCTGTCACGATTAAGTATTCCCTTAGAGTCAACTACAATCATATTATCGGCATTAGCACCTGCCTTCATCAACAACCTTGCAATACAAACATTTGCAGCACCTGCACCTAACAGTACTATCTTAACCTCGTTTATTTTTTTACCAACAATTCTCAATGCATTTATCAAACCTGCTAAAGTAACAGTAGCAGTACCTTGTTGATCATCGTGCCATACTGGAATATCTAATTCTTTCCTTAATCGGTCTAAGATATAGAAACATTTGGGTTGTTCAATATCCTCAAGATTAATCCCGCCAAATGAAGGTGAAATGTTTTTCACCACTTTTATAAATTCTTCAGGATCTTGTGTAGCAACAACTATAGGTATAGCATCCACACCACCAAGATGTTTAAATATTAACGCTTTACCTTCCATCACAGGTAAAGCTGCATATGATCCTATATTACCCAATCCTAAAACACGACTACCATCAGAAACTACTGCTATTGTATTCCATTTGTTTGTATATTCATATACTTTTTGAAGATCTTCTACTATTTTCTTACACGGTGCAGCTACACCAGGTGTATACCAGTAGTTAAAATCTGCAAGATTCCTTACGGGACACTTCGGTATAACTGCAATCTTACCTTTATACTTCTTATGTAACTTTAACGATTTTTCGTATATTAATTCCGTTTTTTTCTCAGTCATCTGTTGTTATTTGTTATTGTAAAATTTTTTGATGTAATTAAAATACTATAATCTCGGGGTGGTGGGACTTGAACCCACGACCTCATGGTCCCGAACCATGCGCTCTGAATCCACCTGAGCCACACCCCGAATAAAATTTTTGTATTTTTATAAAAATTCGCAGTGGATTACAAGTTTAGAAAAGATATAATTCTAATTTTTAGGAATGAAATTTGAAAGGGAACAATTAAAACAAAATTTGCCCCCAAGGGGATTTGAACCCCTGCTGCGGGCTTGAAAGACCCGTGTCCTAGACCTGGCTAGACGATGGGGGCAACAATATAAAGAATATCTGAACTAAGTTTATAGAATAGACCAAAAAAATGAATTATGAATGTAAACTCAATTTTTTCAAAACTTCAATTGCTTCTTTTGCTGCATTTTGTTGTGCCTGTTTCTTTGTTTTACCTTTACCATGGCCAAGTAGTCTTTCACCAATCCTCACTATACAATCAAATTCTTTATCGTGATCAGGACCAACCTCTTTGACAATAACATATTCTGGTAACGTCTTAAATTTTTTCTGTGCTATTTCTTGCAGTAAACTTTTGTAATCTTGAATTTCAACATCAGAAAGTAAAATAAAAAATTTTTCAGTCAAAAATTTTTTACACGCCTCAATACCTTTGTCAAGATATATAGCTCCAAGTATAGCTTCGAAAACACCTGCAATTATACTATCTTTTCTTCTTCCGCCTGTAATTTCTTCAGCTTTACTTATCAAAACGAATCTTCCTAAACCGATTTGTTTGCCCCATTTTGCAAGTTGTGATTTTGAAACCAGTACCGACCTCAATTTTGACAGTGAACCTTCATCTTTATATGGAAATTTTTTGTACAAATACTCAGCCACTACAACTGCAAGTACGCTATCACCTAAAAATTCTAGCCTTTCGTTATGATCAGAAATTTTATTTTCTACAGCCCAAGATTTATGAGTAAGTGCGATTCTCAACAATTCAGTATTGTTAAATTTTATACCTAGCAGTTTTTCTATCTCTTCAAGGTTGGTCATTCAAATCTGAATCTTTTTTACTACAATTGCAGCGTTATGTCCGCCAAAACCAAACGAATTAGACAAAGCAACTTTTATTTCTGTATACCTTGGTTCATTTGGAACGTAATCAAGATCACAGTCTGGATCTGGAGTTTCATAATTTATTGTGGGATGTATGAAATTATTTTCCATACACATAAGTATAGCTGCGAGTTCTATAGCACCTGCAGCACCTAACAAATGTCCAGTCATAGATTTTGTTGAAGATATAGGTATCTTATAAGCATAATCGCCAAAAACTTTTTTAATTGCAAGTGTTTCATATTTATCATTCAAAGGTGTTGAAGTACCATGAGCGTTTATATAACTGACTTCTTCAACATTAACACCTGCGTCCTCCAGTGCTAATTTCATACAAGAAGCCTGTGTTATTCCATCCTCTCTTGGTGCTGTGATGTGATACGCATCGTCAGTTGCACCGTAACCTGCAAGTTCAGCGTAAATTTTAGCTCCACGTTCTAACGCATGCTCAAGTGTTTCCAAAACAAAAACTGCTGCACCTTCGCCCATAACGAATCCGTCACGATTTTTATCAAACGGACGTGATGCTTTCTTAGGTTCTTCGTTACGTGTTGATAAAGCCCTTGCAGCGCAAAATCCTGCAAGTCCAAGCGGTGTTATCGCAGCTTCACTTCCACCACAAATTATAACATCAGCATCACCATATCTAAGTAACCTCAAAGCATCTCCAAGTGCATGATTTGAAGAAGCGCAGGCTGATGTCACTCCGTAATTAGGTCCAGTAAAACCATATTGTATAGCAATCTCGCCAGCAGCAATATTAATTATTTCCATAGGTATAAGGAACGGACTTACTCTGGCCGGACCTTTATCAAATAAAACTTTCATTTCAGCTTCTATTGTTGCAATACCACCAATACCTGAGGCTATAATCACACCTATACGTGATAAATCTTCTTTCTGCAGATCTAATTTTGCATCTTCTATTGCCATTTTTGCACTTGCGACAGCAAATTGACAGAACCTGTCCATACGACGTGATTTTTTCTTTTCAATATAGTTTTCTGGGTTAAAATTTTTAACTTCCGCAGCAATATGTACAGGGAATTCTTTTGTATCAAAAGACGTTATAAAATCAACACCACTTCTACCTTCCTTAAGTGACCGAGTAAATTCCTCTTTACCAATACCTATCGGAGAAATTAATCCAATACCAGTTATGACAACTTGCTTCTTTCCAATCATAATGATATTATCTGTAAGTTTTTTATTTGAAAATTATTGTTTTTGTTCTAACTTGTTCTTTATATATTCTATTGCCTGACCTACAGTTTGTATTTTCTCTGCATCTTCGTCAGGTATTTCAATACCAAACTGTTCTTCTAACGCCATAACGAGTTCTACAGTGTCAAGAGAATCTGCACCCAAATCATTTACGAATGATGCGTTGTCTGTTACTTCGTTAATATCAACACCTAAAGATTCTGCTATTATTGCTTTAGCTTTTGCTGCAATATCTTCGGTCATAGTTAACCTCCTCCTATCTAATTGGGATTTAAAATTTTACTACATATACATACCGCCGTTTACTGATATAACCTGCCCTGTGATATAACTAGATTCCTCAATACAGAGAAACCATACAACATTTGCCACATCCTCAGGTTCTCCTAATCTACTTAATGGTATTAACTCCATCAATTTTTTCTTCTGGTCCTCTGAAAGAGCATCAGTCATTCGTGTTTTAATAAACCCAGGTGCTACAGCGTTCACAAGAATATTCCTTGACGCAAACTCTCTCGCAAGAGTTTTTGTAAGTGCAATAAGTCCACCTTTAGAAGCAGAATAATTAGCCTGTCCTGCGTTACCCATCAATCCTACTACCGACGCAATATTTATAATCCTACCACTTCTTTGTTTCAACATGTATTTTGCTACAGCTTTTATAAAATTAAAACTTCCTTTGAGATTAACATCAATAACTTTATCCCACTCTTCTTCACTCATTCTCAAAACTAAGTTATCTTTTGTTATCCCAGCGTTGTTAACAAGAATATCAATCTTACCAAATTTTTTGAATACTTCATCAACACAATTCTGTACTTCTTCAAAATTTACAACATCTACTCTAAATATCATCGTCTCCGTACCGTATTCTGAATTAATCTCCTTTGCTGTTTGTTCAGCAGCAACTATGTCTACATCAACTATCACACAGTTAGCCCCTTCTGAAGATAATTTCTTGACAATACTCTTACCTATACCTTGTGCTGCTCCTGTGACTATCGCTACTTTGTTTAGCAATTTTTTTTCGCACATATGTTACTAAATTTTTCCTGTCAAAGTTTTTGGTTCCATCTTAAATTAAGCAGGTTGCTTTTTAGAAAAATTGTCTTAAATTGTCAATAGTTGATTGAAAATTATTTATCGTATCTACATTAAAAATCTTTGCTTCGGGTAAAATTTTTTTTATCATTCCAGCCAATACTTTTCCTGGCCCACACTCTATAAACGTATCAACCCCGTTTTCTCCAATATATCTTATTGTATCTACCCATAGGACAGGATGATTTATTTGTAATTTAAGATTTGTACGTATTTCTTCACTGTCCGTATGAGGCTTAGCATCGTAATTAAAGACTATAGGTATCATTGAATTTTTAATTTCTAATTTATCTAGTATTTCTGCAAAAAGATGCTGTGCTTCGTTCATAAGGGATGAATGGAACGCTCCAGAAACGTTAAGTTTTATTACTTTAACTTTTTTTTCGGTTAACATATTTTGTAATTTATTCAATCCTTCTAATTCACCTGCTACTACTGTTTGTTGTGGAGTATTAAAATTTACAGGTTCAACTATATATCCAATTTTTTTAATTTCATCACAAATATCCTGTATCTCTTGTTTACTCATATCTCCTACAATTGCCAGCATCCCACCAGGACGTTTCTTAGAAACTTCAGACATAATTTTTCCTCTTGCAGTTACTGTAGATAACGTTTCATGAAAATTCAATGCTCCACTTACACAAACCGCAGTATATTCACCTAAACTGTGACCCGCAACAAATTTTGTATTTTCCACAATTTTGTTACACTCTTTTTTCAAAACTTCAAAAATTACGTATGAAGTTAGAAATATACATGGTTGTGTATATTCAGTTTGCATAAGGATTTCCTGTGGCCCTTCAAAAATTTTCTCTTTGATGTCATATCCAACTATCTCTTTAGCTTCGTCATAATATTTCCTTATAAATTCATAATTGTCATAAAAATCCTTACCCATACCTACACTTTGACTTCCTTGTCCTGGAAATATTATTGCTATTTTCATATGACAACTCCTAATTTAAAAATTCTACACCGAATTCTATAGCGCTAAGTTCAGGAAAGATTTTAAACCACTTAAGTTGATATGATTTATTTACATTCTCATTTTTAGTGCTTATTTTTATTTCACCTTTGGATAAAAACTTAACGATGTTTTCTAAATTGTATAGTTTACAATTTTCACTTTCTGAACATCTAAAGTATAATAAGTCATCTAATTTTGAACAGTTACTACAGTAAAATATTCTATAAAATGCTAATTTCATACCATACGAAGAGATATTTTTAACCCAAACAGGTAGATGTTCTTCAAAACCTTCTATTTTTAAGTTACCTTGAAGAAATACTTCTATTCTTTTTTCTCTCCTTCTCTCTACTAACATATTAATTCCCTCCTTATACTGCTAATAATGATCTTATAATTTTATAACCGTAGCACCCCATGTAAATCCACCACCAAAAGCAACAAGTTCAACAATTGATCCTTTCTTCACTCTACCATTAGATATAGCTTGATCCAAACCTACAATTACGGTTGCTGCAGACATATTACCATACTTATCCACGTTTACAAAAACTTTGTCCTGTGGTATACCTAATCTATCACCAACAGCTGTTATTATACGCAAGTTTGCCTGATGTGGAATTAACAAATCTATCTGACCAGTTGTAATTCCTGCAAGTTCACAAGCTTTATTAGCAGCTTCTACCATTTTTGTTACTGCAACTTTGAACACTTCCTTACCACTCATAAAGATTGTATGCAAACTTTTCTCAACAGTTTCTATGGTAGCTGGCATTTTAGAACCACCTGCTGGGATATATAGCAATTCATCATAATTTCCATCAGCACCTAAATAAGTAGAGAGGATTGCATCTTCTTCATCATCAGTTGCTGAAAGTAGCATAGCACCAGCACCGTCACCAAATAGCACACAAGTATTTCTATCTTTCCAATTTGTAAATTTTGATAATACATCAGCAGCAATTAGCAAAAGATTTTTACTTTTCCCGTTTCGTATTAATCCTTCTGCCAAAGTTAAACCATATATAAATCCACTACATGCAGCTGATATATCAAACGCTGCTGGCTCGTTTTTACCTCCTAATTTTTTGTGTACAATACATGCTGTAGATGGAAAAAACATATCAGGAGTTATGGTGGCAACAATTATTGTGTCTATTTCATTAATATCAATATTTACTTTATTTAGACAGTTTCTTGCAGCTTCAGCAGCTATGTCACTACTTGATATATTAGGTTCAACAATTCTTCGTTCCTTTATACCTGTACGTGTAGTTATCCATTCGTCTGAAGTATCCACCATTTTTTCTAAATCGAAATTTGTTAACACTTTAGGTGGAACATAATGGCCTGTTGATAAAATCTTTACCTTTTTATTCATATATTCTCTTCATTGATTCTGAAATAATGTAATTTACTCTTTTCTCAACCATTTGCTTTGCAGTTAGTATTGCATTTTTTATCGCTTTAGCATTAGATCTTCCATGTGAGATTATACAAACTTTTTCCAGTCCTAACAATGGAGCTCCACCATATTCTGTGAAATCTACTTTTTTCCTCAAATCTCGTATTGCATTCCACACGAATGGCAGTGCGAACCATGCAAATGGATGCTTTTTCAATGATTGCTTTATAAGTTTTAGCAAGACTTCAGCAATACCTTCCCCGAACTTCAATACTATATTACCTACAAAACCATCCACTACAACAACGTCTGCAACTCCAAATGGTATGTCTTTTCCTTCTATATTACCGATAAAATTTAACGATTTTTGTTCTAGCAAAAGTTGATATGCTAACAAGGATTGCGTATTCCCCTTACCCTCTTCTGTACCTATTGATAACAGTGCTACTTTAGGATTATTTAAATTAAGCAGTTTTTCACAGTAAATTTTACCCATAAGTGCAAATTCAACAAGATGTTGCGGTTTACAATCAACATTAGCTCCTACATCAAGTATTACACAACGAGTAGAAATTGTCGGTAAAACAGCAGCTATTGCTGGCCTGTCTACATTTTTCACTGTTCCTATCTGTGTTAATGAAAAAGCTACCACTGCACCTGAATTTCCAGCAGAAACAAAAGCGTCAACAATATCATTTTTCAGTAAGTGTATACCAACACCTATGGAAGAATTTTGTTTTGACCTTAAAACTTTAGACGGCTGCTCATCCATATAAACAATTTCATCTGCATTTACAACTTTTATTCTTTTTCTTACATCTTTCAAATGTATTGTTTTGTCAATGTTTTCAAGAAGTAACTTCTCAGGTCCAACAAGGACAACCTCCAAATTCTTATCTTCTTGCAACGCTAAATTTGCACCTTCAATGTTTATGTGCGGAATATTATGGTCACCACCCATACCGTCAACTGCAATTTTCATATAATAACTCCACAGTTATATTTTTCTTTACTTTGTCGTAGTTGTTTCTTTTGTCTTTTCCTTCTTTGTAACCCATAGTTCACCTTTGTAATAACCACAATTAGGACATATTCTATGTGACAATTTATACGTACCACACTGTGGACAACGAGTTAAATTTGGAGTTGATAATATCCACTGTCCTCTACGCATACGTGTTCGCGAATGTGTATGATGTTTTTTTGGATTTGGCATTTTATTTACCTCCTGCTCAAGTTTTTTATTTATTCTTAAATCTACATTTGCATTCTTGCGTGTTCAAATTAACACCACAACCTGAACATATTCCTTTACAGTCTTCTTTACATAGTATTTTTATTGGAAAACTTTCTAAAACATAATCTCTTATTTTTAGGTCTAGATTAACCATACGTTCGGATAATTCTTTTTTATCCAGTTCAAAAACTTCATCTATTATCAGATGTTTATGATGAACAAATTCTTCACAGCAACGGTCGCAGATTAAACTAAATTCACCATCAATATCACCTTTTACTGAAATATTGTTAGAACCAACTAACCTAAGAGTAACCTTTATCTTCAAAGGTTGTTCTGCAAATTCCCTTAAACCTTTTTTTTGAAACTGTTCATCTTCATATTCTAAATCAACAACACCTTCTTTTTTTATTCTATCAATTGATATTTTCATTAAACTTTTGCTAACTGTGCGGTTATCTTTGCTATCATTAACTCTTCGTCAGTCCTAAGCACCATGACCTTAACTTGAGACTCATCAGCTGAGATTATACCATCTTTACCAACTGTTGAAAAATTTTTTTCTTTATCAATAATTATACCAAGATTTTCCATATTTTTTAAAATTTCCTCTCTTACACGAGGAGAATTCTCACCTACACCAGCTGAAAAAACAATGCAATCAACACCATTAAGTATTCCTATATATGAAGCGATATACTTTTTTACATAATAACAATACATCTTAAATGCAAGTTTTGCTCTTGTACTTTTATCAATATTAAAAACTATCTCGCGCATGTCAGCGCTTATCCCGGACACACCTAATAGTCCACTTTTTTTTGTTATCACCACCTCCATATCCCTTGCTGAAATGTTTTCTACCTGTTGCAAATATATAATTGCTGATGGATCAACATCACCACATCTTGTACCCATCATCAACCCTGCAGTAGGCGTAAAACCCATAGAAGTATCAACACTTTTACCGTTCTTTATTGCAGTAATACTTGCACCGTTGCCAAGATGACATGTTATAATTTTTAAATTTTCAGGCGATTTGTTAAGCAACTCTGATGCTTTCAACATAAGATACTGATGTGATGTTCCGTGAAAACCGTATTTTCTTATCTTATATTTAACATAGTATTCATAAGGTAACGGATAAATAGCATATTCTTTCGGAATTGTTGAATGAAACGCTGTATCAAACACTGCAACATTTGTAATCCCTGGAAAATATTGTTCACATATTTCTATACCTAATAAGTTATACGGATTATGTAGCGGAGCGAGTACAATACAGTCTCTGATGTATTTTTTAACTTCTTCATTAACAATAACCGGTTTAGAAAATTTTTCTCCGCCATGGACAATTCTGTGTCCTATAGCTTCAATTTTAAATTGTAGTTTTTTAAGCGTATTTGCTATAACTAATAATGCTTGATGATGATTTAGTACACTTTCTATATAATCTTCTTGGATATTACCAACAAAATCTTTGTACTGAACTCGTGCATCATTAAATCCTATTCTTTCTATAAAACCTGAAAATATTCGTTTCTCATGTTGAAAAACAGCACATTTTACACTTGAAGAACCAGAGTTTAGAACAAAAACTTGCATATATCAACAGTTACTTACATTTTTCATTTGGTCAATTTCTTAATTATTTCTTCTGCCATTTCATAATTTTTCGCATTACCACCAAGGTCATATGTAACAACTTTTCCTTCTCTTATAACCTCAGCAATTGCTCTCTCAAGTTTTATAGCTTTTTCAGTTTCTCCTAAATATTCAAGCATCATAGTTGCTGAAAGCAACAATGCTGTGGGATTTACTTTGTTAAGCCCTTTATACTTAGGTGCTGAACCATGTACCGCCTCAAACAACACACAACCGTCACCATAGTTTGCACCAGGTGCTACACCTAACCCACCCACTAAACCTGCACATAAATCAGATATTATATCACCATATAGATTAGGTAATAAAAGTACATCATAAAGTTCTGGTTTTTGAACAAGTTGCATACACATGTTATCTACAAGTTTTTCCTCATATTCTATCTGAGGAAAATTTTTTGCTACATCTCGGCAAACTTCAAAAAATAATCCGTCCGTATACTTCATTATATTAGCTTTTGTAACAGCTGTAACCTTCTTTCTACCTTTTTTTATTGCGTAATTAAATGCAAATTCAGCAATACGACGAGTTGCTGTTGTGGAAATAGGTTTTATCGATATAGCTGCGTCTTCAAAAATTTTGCCGTTACTTTTCTGTATGATATATTTTGCTTCTTCACTAAAAGGTTTAAATTCAACACCTGCGTAAAGATCTTCAGTATTTTCTCTTATCACAACAAGGTCCACATTTTCATATCTCGTTTTCACTCCGGGATAAATTTTACATGGACGTACACAAGCATAAAGATTTAATTCTTGTCTCAAAGCTACATTTACAGATCTAAATCCCGTACCAACAGGTGTTGTTATTGGACCTTTCAAAGCAACTTTATTTTTTCTTATAGAATCCAGTACATTTTGTGGTAACACATCACCATATTTTTCCAATGCAGATTCGCCAGCTTCTACTTCTTCCCACTCTATTTCTATTCCTGTATATTCTAATACATGTTTTACTATATTTACCAGTTCAGGACCTGTCCCATCACCAGGTATCAATGTCACCTTATATTTTTTATTCATACTATCTCCTTCCACAAATTAACTTTAACAAATTTTCTTGTTGTAATACCATATAATCAATATCAAATGTATTGTCAATAGTTTGTGTTGTTCTTTTTTTGATTTCCTTATATAAACTTTCATTTTTAAGTAAAAGGACAACTTTTTCAATCATAGTGTTCAAATCTTTCGGCGGAATAAGAAAACCGTTCACACCAGAAATGATAATATCATTTAAACCATCAACTGCATAAGCTATTACTGGCACACCACTTACTAAAGATTCAACTGCAGCACGTGGCAAACCTTCCCACAAAGATGTCATTACAAAAATGTCAGTTATTGCGAACAATCCTCTGATGTCATAATACCAAGATAAAAATTTTATTTTATTTAACACATTAAGTTTTTTTGCTAAAACAACGAGTTTACTTCTTTGCTCACCATCGCCAACAATTATAAATTGTAATTTATGTTCAGATAAAATATTGCATACTTTTCTCACCATATGAATAAAATCAGACAAATTTTTCTGTGGTTTAAACGCTCCTATCGTAGTAATAACTCTCACATCATCTGCTATACCAAATTCTCTTTTTTTACTATGTTTAAGTTCTATATTGTCATTTACAGAATAATATTCTTTAATTTTTATCCCACTTCGTATAAGTATATATTTTCGCGTAAAACCTATCTTATACAACCTAGCTGTTTTTATATTGTCTTTTGCTACAAATATTAAAATATCTGTAATTATACCAGTAAAAAACTCTAACACAATATAAAAAATTTTTACAAAAAAATTATGAAACTTGCTAAAAGCAAACCCATGAAATGTATGTATAATTTTTATTTTTTTGTGATAAAAGTTACCTATAAAGATATTATAAAACTTTGTTGCCCAACGACCTAAAATACCTGCTTTAGAAGAATGTGTATGTACTACATCTGGTTTTATACTTGTAATTAATAAGAATAGCTCAATAAAACATATGAAATCTTTAAATGGATTGATCTCACGTACTAGGTCGCTAACAAAAAAAAGTTTAATTTTACCCCTAGCTGCGAGTTCTATTGCTTTATTATCAAGTATGCCACCTTTCCCTGTCGCTAAATATACATCAAAATGTTGTTTGTCAAGATGTTCTACGGTATATAGCGTATTTTGCTGTGCACCACCAAGTTCTAACTTAGTAATTATATGTAAAACTTTTATTCTTTGTGTCATCTTTGTACAGTTATTAAACAAATTCCTATTATTGTTAGAATAATACCGATAATTCTAACAAAAGTTATTTGTTCTTTTAAAAAAACAGCAGCAACTATCGCAGTAACAAGAGGATAAGTCGCAGCTACAGGAACAACGATACTAACATCAAGTTTTTTTAAAGCTACAAAATAAAACAAAACTCCTAGTACTCCAGCAAAAATTCCACTTATCACAAAATAGATTATACCAGTAAAATTAGTGTTTATTGGTCGGTAAGTTTTTGAATATATTAGGTAGATAATAGTAAATGCTAATGCTATCGTTAAATTTCGCCAGAAAATTCCTGTGAACGGATCTACAAGCCGAACGCCAAGTTTGTCAAATATTGGAGAAATACCCCAAAATAAAATTGTTAAAAAAAGTATAAAATATATCATACTTATCTTCCCAACTTTTACTAACAACTAATAACTCTAATATCATATCAACGCTACAGTTTCGACAGCATCTTTAATATTTTCAGTCATATATGAATATTTCCATGCACCATATCTACCTATTGAATAAATTTTGTGTGTTCTTAATTTTTGTAATATATATGGTAAAAACTTTTCTCTATAGTGATCATATATAACATACGCATATGTTAACAACAAAGTGTTAGTGAACAAAATTTCTTTCGTAGAATTTAGAGTCTTAATATTGACAAGTTGTTTTTTTACTTTTTTCAAGAGAGCATCTATATTGGTTTTATTTATATCTTGCACAGCAACTTCAACATATATTGAACCACAACCTTGTCTAACTAAATTCTTGGATACATTATGATAAAATCCTATACGGTAAAAAATTATATCCGTATCTGGAAAATAAATCCAGTGGATACCAGGCATTATAGGTCTATTAACAGCAATATTAAAACATATTACGCTTACATATCTAAGATTATTTATATGTTTTTTTAATCCATGTAAATCAATAACTTTAAGCAGTTCTGGTAATGGTATTGTTGAAATTAAATAATCATACTTCAAGGATTGAATCTTATCATTTTGTATAAATAAAACCTGTTTCCGTTTTGTGTTTACACGAACTACTTCAGCAGAAGTTAAAACCTTGTGATTATTTAAATGTTTGTATATACCATTAACTAAAGACTGTATTCCGTGATTTTTTGGATAATAAAATTCAAAGTTGTATCCATATTTTTCGCCCGTACCTGTACCAAAAATCAAATTGTTAAAAACAGTTTCAAAATCAATACGTGGAACAAATTTTTGTACCCATGTTGTAGAAATTTCGTCTAAAGATACATTCCAAATTTTTCTATTATATGGTTCAAAAAAATATTTAGTAATTCCTCCGCCGAAGTTGTCTATCAACCATTGTTTGAAATTTTTGTTTACTTTATTACTCTTTAAAATGTTAGACCAAGCTAAACCTTGGAGACATTCTTTCCGTATAGCAGGTTTAAGATACTTTATGTTTAACTGAAAGGGATATGGTATTAAATTATCTCTTGTTTGAGCATATTTTGTATAAATTTTTGAATTACGTGTTAATTTTATAATGTTACCACTTAGTATATGACTAACAAATTCTTTAGCACGTTTATAAGATTTATCAAAGTGTAAGAAATGACCTGTATAATCAAAAATGAAATCGCCAATAGTAACAGATCTACATAAACCGCCAACAGTAGGTTCCTTTTCTATAACGGTATAATCAATACCTTTTTTTTGAAGTTCATACGCAGATGTCAGACCTGTTAATCCACCACCAAGGATTACTACCTTCATCTTCTACTGTATTTCAACTTTTGTAAGATATCTCGTAGCAATAATTATAAATAAGGTTAATAAACATGTTAATATCACAGGTATTGCGATAGTCTTAGATAGAACAATTATCAACCCTGCACAGCAAATTAAACTGCTAATGATATAACTTATTATCAGCACTTTTGATTTACCAAAACCTATTGTGAGCAACCGCAGTGAAAAATGATCCTTTGAACCAATAAACGGAGATTGTCCTCGTTTTAACCTCAGCATACTTATAAGAATTGTTTCATATATTGGCACAAACAAAATGTACAACGGTGACAACACACCTAACTGGTTGTTTACTGAATACCTACCACCAAGCGTAAGAGCAGATAGTACAAAACCTAAAAATAATGCTCCAGTATCACCCATGAAAATTTTATACCTATTTGATAAATTATAAGGCAGAAATCCAAGACAGGCACCAGCTAAACTTATACTTGCATAACCAACATATATTTCTTCTTCTATAAATCTACTAATTAAGAAAAGTCCTAAAGAAGAAATTATCCCTATTCCTGAAGACAAACCATCCATAACATCTATAAGATTTAATGCATTAGTAATACCTATTATCCATAAAAAGGTTACTAATAAAGCGAACCATTCAGGTGTAATGAAGTTTACTTTGATACCATATTGTACAAGAATAATTGCTGCAACAACTTCTCCTATAAATTTTGTAGTATAATGAATCCCTTTATATTTAAAATCGTCAATTAAACCAAGAAGTAAAATTATAATACTACCAAAAATTATACCACGTAAAGACCTCAAAGTTCCCGTAGGGAAATGTGTTGTCAGACGTACAAGAAACAATGTTAAAAAGAAACTAAACGCAATAGCTAAACCACCTAGGTACGGTGTAGCAATTTTGTGTGTTTTAATATCTGAGACAGGATAATCAAGAATATTAAATACTAAAGCTATCTTTCTAAAAACAGGGGTTAATAGAACAGATATAAGAAATGAAATTAATAAAGTTAATGTATAATCCATACTGAAGATCAAGAATAGAATTTAAACTGTATTAATGTTTAAACTAATTTATGATAATTGACATTAAAAAAAATAGGGTTAGGAGAGCAAGTTCACTCTCCTAACCCACCACAATCCTCTCTACAAGTATGTATTTTGTCTAATATAGTGAAAAATTAGTATTCAGGCGGCATTGGTGGCGTCTTCTCTTTTTTCTCAGGAATTTCCGTCACGATAACCTCAGATGTCAAAAGATACCCGGCTATGCTTGCAGCATTTTCCAAAGCTGTACGAACAACTTTCGCAGGGTCAACAATACCAGCTTTCATCATATCAACATACTCACCTTTTTCAGCATCAAAACCAAAATTCTGATTTTTATCTGCTAAAACTTTCTCAACTATTATTGACCCTTCAAAACCAGCATTCTCAGCTATCATTCTTATTGGTTCTTCTATTGCTCTGAAAACAATGTTGATACCTGTTTGTTCATCAGGATCTTCTGCTTTAACTTTAGTTTTTGCTGCCTCTCTTGCTCTTAACAAAGCAACACCACCACCAGGAACTATGCCCTCTTCAACACCTGCACGTGTTGCATGCATTGCATCTTCAACTTTAAACTTCTTTGCTTTCATTGCAGCTTCAGTTGGTGCACCAACATTTATAACAGCAACACCACCAGCAAGTTTTGCTAACCTTTCTTGCAACTTTTCTCTATCATAATCAGATTTTGTTTCTTCTATTTGTTTTTTTATCTGTGCAATTCTTTTCTTAATAGCATCTTTTTCACCACCACCACCAACTATTGTAGTATTTTCTTTATCAACTACAACACGTTTTGCAGTACCGAGTCTATCAATAGTAGCTTTCTCAAGTTTATCACCTTTCTCTTCTGAAATAACTTCGCCACCGGTCAGTATAGCTATATCTTGTAACATCTCTTTTCTTCTGTCACCAAAACCAGGTGCTTTCACTGCACAACATCTAAGTGTACCTCTCAACTTGTTAACAACTAAAGTTGCCAAAGCTTCACCTTCTACATCTTCAGCAATTAACAAGAACGATCTCCCTGACTGTGCAATTTGTTCAAGCAATGGCAACAAATCGTTCATTGCAGAAACCTTTTTGTCAGTTATAATAATGTACGGATCTTCAAGTACAGCTTCCATTCTTTCAGCGTCTGTTACAAAATATGGAGAAATGTATCCGCGGTCAAACTGCATACCTTCAACAACTTCAAGCGTAGTTTCTGCAGATTTACCTTCTTCAACAGTTATAACACCGTCTTTACCTACTTTATCCATAGCTTCAGCAATAAGTTTACCAATCTCTTTGTCATTTGCAGAAATTGTTGCAATTTGTTCAATTTCTTCTTTTGTTTTAACTTGTTTCGCCATAGATTTTATTTCATTAACAATAGCAGCAACCGCTTTATCAATACCCCTTTTAATATGCATTGGATTTGCACCAGCAGCTATGTTTCTTAAACCTTCATTTATTATCGCCTGAGCTAGAACACACGCAGTTGTTGTACCATCACCTGCTACATCGTTTGTTTTTGAAGACACTTCGCGAACAAGTTGTGCGCCTATGTTTTCGTTTGGATCCTCAAGTTCAATTTCTTTTGCAATAGTTACACCATCGTTTGTTATAGTTGGTGAACCAAATTTTTTCTCAAGTAACACATATCTACCTCTTGGACCTAAAGTTGCTCTTACTGCATTAGCTAATTTGTCCACTCCAGTTTTTATAGCTTTCCTTACATCATCAGAATATATAATTTGTTTTGCCATAGCGTATCACCTCCTTTTCTTAAAAAGTTATTATTCTTCAATAATACCAAGGATGTCATCTTGATGAAGAATTAAATATTCTTGGCCATCAATCTTAATCTCTGTCCCGGAATATTTACCGTACAGTACTTTATCACCAGTCTTAACTTCCATAGGAATAAGTTTACCATCTTCAGTTACTTTGCCCTTACCAACAGCAATTACTTCACCTTGTTGAGGTTTTTCCTTTGCTGTATCAGGAATTATGATATTACCTTTTTTAACTTCTTTTTCTTCCAACGGTTTCACTAAAACTCTGTCACCTAAAGGTTTAACCTTCATATTATATCACCTCCTGTCTGGTAAGTTTTTTAGTTTTTAAGGAATATTTTTGCAAAAGGAAGTCAAGCCGGTAGCCGGCTTTATATAATAGATGCGTTTGTTTAATTAAGGTTACATTTTTTATTAAATTATTTTTTCAATGTCAAGTACTTCATTAAAATAATTTTCTACTAGTTTTCCTAAATCTTCATTTTCTATCATTTTTAAGTCAAATGAAAGCAAAAGTAATGAAAGAATTACAAGATTGTCGATAAAATAAATATTGGCATCATAAAGTATCCTGTTTTTAAAAACCAACGCATCACCACCTGTAACCACTATGTTCTTAGGTTTTATATTTTTTACAAAATAATTAATACCAGAGATACAAAAATTTAAAATGCCAGAGACAATACATTCTTCTGTATTTTTGCCAACTAATATCTTGTGAGATGTTATTACTTGTTGTTTATCTATTAATGGTAACTTAGAAGTTTCTAAAAATAAACTTTTTAAAAGCATCCCTATCCCAGGGAAAATTGCACCTCCAACATACTCGCCTTTGTTATTAATATAATCCAATACAATCGTTGTACCACAAGAAACTACTAAAGTGTTATTTCCAAAAATACGTTTCGCTACAAACGCAGAAAGTACTCTATCACTACCCAGATTTTTCGTATCATATTTTATTGGTAACTTTGTCTCCAAATCTTTATATGTTACAACTTTAACAAAGATATGATGACGTTTTAACTTACGCAGAATTTCAGGGACCACACTTGAAACAAAAAATTTGTACCCTTTATATTTTTTTGCTAAAGATATAAAATTTGAAGTTTTTGTTATGAAGAATTTTGTCCTTTTGTTAATAACAAGAATTTTACTATACGTATTTCCAATATCACACAATAAGAGTTTCATATACCAATCATCCCACTGGCGCTAAGTCAAAATCTTTTGCATATTTTGAATATACCTTTTTGAATAATAAATTTAAGTTCTCACCAGAAAATTCTTTACTAAAGATAATTTTCTTTGCATAATCTTTTGCTGTCAACAACAAATATGTATAGTTTAAAACTTCAGTAGTATCAAATTCAGTTTTGCCATGTTGTGATGTACCAAATATATTACCTGGACCTCTGAGTAATAAGTCTTCATTTGCAATTTCAAAACCATTATTTGTTTTAAGCATAATCTCAATCCTGCGTTGCGCTTCTTCAGTGTTGGGTTTGCCTAACAAAATACAGTATGATTGTCTATCACTTCGTCCTACACGACCTCTTAGTTGATGTAGCTGAGCTAAACCATAACGTTCCGCATGGTTTATAACTATTACAGTAGCATCAGGGACATCAATTCCAACTTCAATTACTGTCGTACAAAACAATACTTGATATTCACCTGATTTAAATTTTTGCATTACTGACTGTTTTTCCTGACTTGACAACTTACCATGTAGTAATCCACAAGAAAAGTTTTTAAAAATAGTTTTTGATAATTTATCATATTCATCAACTAATGTCTTAAGCTCAAATTTCGTTTCTTCAATAATAGGATACACGATATATGCTTTCTCTCCATATCTTAATCTCTCAAGCACAAGACTATAATCGTAATTTTCAGTGTTGAAATAGAGTGTAGTTACTGGTTTTCTTCCAACCGGAAGTTCATTAATTATTGATATATCAAGTTCGCCATATAAAGTCATTGCTAAACTTCTCGGTATAGGTGTAGCCGTCATTATCAAAACATCTGGCAACAAAGATTTTTCATAAAGTTTTTTTCTTTGTAAAACTCCAAACCTATGTTGTTCATCAACTATGACAAACGATAAATTTTTGAATTTAACCCTACCTTCAATTAATGCATGGGTGCCAACAACAATATCTATTTCACCGTCAGCAATTTCTTTCAAAATTTTTTCTTTCTGTTTTTTTGAAATTTTACCTATAAGAAGTGCTATTTTAACTTCGCGTTTCGTCACTTCGTTATGTAACCCTTTTACATAAGTCATCAGATTAAAATAATGCTGTTCAGCAAGTATTTCCGTAGGTGCCATAAATGCTACCTGGTAGCCGTTTTCTACTGCTAATAATGCGCAACTCACAGCAACGATTGTTTTCCCACTTCCTACCTCTCCAATTAACAATCTGTTCATTGCATGTGGTGATAACATATCTCTAAACAACTCGTTAATTACTCGTTTTTGAGATCGAGTAAAATCAAAATTAGGTATTAATCCTTTCAACCGTTCCTTAAACGGTGTTAATAAACAACGTTTAACCGTATATTTTCCAACTTTTGGTTTTGAAATAATTTTTTTCTTTACTTTAAGAACAGCAAGTTGTAAAAACAGAAATTTGTCAAATAATAACCTTTTTTTTGCTTCGTTAAACAACTGCCATGTTTGAGGGAAATGAGCATTCTCAAGTGCAAAATTAATATTTAACAATTTTTCTTTCTCTAATATTTTTTTAGGTAAATATTCATCAACTTTATATGTTTTTAATACATAATATACCAACTCGCGATACCACTGTTGAGATAAATGTTCATTCAATGTATATACTGGTACTAACCGATTCGTATGTATCGTATTTTCTTCTGTTGATGGTAAAATTTCATAATCTTCAACATTTACTTCAGTAAACCTTGCTTTGTAATCTGAAACTCTACCGTAAGCTATCACAACTTTGTCACTACCAACTGTAGATTCAAATTGTTTCTTTAATGTACTGAAAACATCGTATTTGCGATTAAGTTTTTTGTACCAACACAGTGTAAAAATTTTTGATGGTTTGTCTATAGTTTCTATTACTGCTTTAAATACACCTAAATTATTTTTTAGATTAATAACATCAGTAACAATTACTTTACCTGCGACTGTAAGTTTTTGTCCTGGTGTTAACTGTTGTGTAACTGAAAATTTTGACAAACCTCTTCTATCTTGTACTTCTCGTGGTAAGTAGTATAATATATCCTCAATGTCATAAATACCTAATTCGTTTAAATAAATTGCACGTTTTTTACCAACCGTAGGTAATGTTTTAAGTGAGGTTTTCATATATTGTTTATTACAAATTTTGAATCCTATTTTGTATATTTTTTAATATTATTGACTTAGCTAAAAAAAAATTTTAATTCATTATTAGAGAGTTTATTATAATAAGTATAAGGAGGCCAAAATGGTTAAAAAAATAATAAAAAAAATAAAGGATAAATTGGTTCCGAAACAACAAACATCACAGCAACAAGAACGAAGAAAGTCTGAACGTAGAAAAGCTGACAGAAGATGGATGAGTAAACTTATTGGTAGTAGTGAAGTACCTATAGAACGTAGATCAGGCACAGATCGCAGAATGGGCGATAGAAGAAAAAAATAACCTGTTTATTTTGTAAAATTACATTTGTAGATGAAAAAAATAGTAAAGCCAAAGGAGTTACCTGTACACGGAAGGGTTCATAACTTTGACGAAGTTGTAACTGGATACACTGAAGAAGAAATGTTAGAAGAAGCCTTGCGATGTATCCAGTGTAAAAACCCAACATGTATTTCTGGCTGTCCTGTTGGTATAGACATAAAAAAGTTTATATATCAGCTTACACAGAAGGATTACCTTGGTGCCTATAAAACCATATATGAGAAAAATAGATTTCCCTTAATATGTGGCCGTGTCTGTCCTGCTGAATACCAGTGTAGAAAAACGTGTGTATTCACACCAAAAAAATTGCCATTCGCGTCAGAAAATGCAATTAACATTCCATTACTTGAACGTTTCGCCGGTGATTATGCAAAAGAACATATATCAAATAAACAAATCTTAAATTATGTTCAGCATCAAAAAAGAAATGCCTATAAAGTTGCATGTATCGGTTCCGGACCTGCAAGCTTAACAGTTGCTGGTGAACTAAGCCGCTATGGTATTAAGGTTGATATTTACGAAGGATTACATTCTTTAGGTGGAGTTCTTTCATACGGTATACCAACGTTTAGGTTGCCAAGGGAAGTATTATATTATGAAATTAACCTACTAAAAAACTATGGAGTTGAATTTTACACTGGAGTTATTGTTGGACGAAGTATATCCTTCCAAGAATTAAGAAAAAAATATAACTTTGTCTTTATTGGTACAGGCGCCGGTGCTCCAGTTTGGCTTAATATTAAAGGTGAAAACTTAATAAATATTTATTCTGCTAATGAATATCTCACAAGAGTAAACCTAATGCGTGCTGACAAATTTCCTGAATATCACACGCCTGTAAATACAGCATCTAACATTGTTGTGATTGGTGGTGGTAACACAGCAATGGACGCTGCACGTGTCGCGTTAAGAATACAAAAAATAAACAAAATCAACGGTACAGTTACAGTATTATACCGTCGTACTGAAGAAGAAATGCCTGCAAGACGAGTTGAGATTGAACATGCAAAAGAAGAAGGTGTAGAATTTAATTTTCTTGTTCAACCAGTAGAATTCATAGGAAATGATACAGGAAAAGTAAAAGCTATAAAATGTCTCAAATGTACCTTAGGTGAACCTGACGAAACTGGCCGAAGGAAACCAGTACCTGTTAGTGGAACAGAATTTCTTGTACCTACAGATCTGGTAATTGTTGCCATAGGACTTAAAGCAAACCAAACTTTGACCGATACTGTAAAAGAATTAAAAGTAAATCGCTGGGGTGATGTAGAAGTTAATCCTGATACTATGGAGACATCAATTGAAAACGTTTACGCTGGTGGTGACATTGTAGGTGGTGAAGGTACTATTATAGAAGCTATGGGTATGGGTAAGAAAGCTGCTGAAAGTATTTTACGAAAACTTGCCATTATTTAAATCTTTTGCTTTAGCTACAACTAAATGTGCACCTTCAACTTTCGCTATAATAACTTCTTCGTTTACATCTATAACAATATCTCCATTTGTTACAGCACGCCAAAGTTCGTTATCAACTTTGATAATCCCCATTGATCTACATCCGTTTATCTTTTCAATAACTATTCCTTTCTTGCCTATTATACTATCCACATTCGTCTTTATTGTCAACGGTGTAAGTAATTTCATTAAAAGAGGTTTCAAAAAATAAATTGATAAAATTGAACAAATTGCAAAAACTAAACATTGTATCAATAATGACTTTGTTACTAAACTTACAACCATCGCTACAAGTGCGCCTATAGTAAAACAGCTGAATAGAAATATACCAGGTGTTAATAGTTCAATAATAAAGAAAATTATAGCTACAATTAACCAAGTTATAGGATTAATCATATTTATTTTTACTTAGGGATTCTTATTCTTTTCGGTGGCCAATATACAACTAAAGGGGCACCTTTTATATATTTTTCTTCTAATGGTCCCCAGAAACGTGAATCAAAAGATTTATCTCTGTTATCTCCTAATACAAAGTAACATCCCGGAGGTACTATTACAGGACCAAAATTGTCTCTTATAAAAAATGGTGGTAATTCAGTAAACCTACCTTGTTCCCATGCACGCTGATATTCATGCTGTGATTTATAAAACTGTTGTGTCTGGTAAATCTTATCGTCTTCAAACTTAGCATATGGTTCAATCTGAGGTTCATCATTAACATACAAAACTTTATCACGGATTTCAATTTTATCCCCTGGTAAACCTACACAACGTTTAATAAAATCTTTCTGGATCTTCTTTCTTTGTTCTTCGGTAGTAAGTGCCACTGGTGGACAGGAAAAAACAACAATATCTTTTCTTTTAATTTTCTTAAGGGTAAAGATTCTTTTGTCCGTAAATGGAATCTTAATACCATATATAAATTTGTTAACAAATAAATGGTCACCTTCAAGTAATGTCATTCTCATGCTTCCAGTTGGAATTTTAAACGCTTGGATAAAACAATACATTATTACAGCTACAATATATAATGTTGACCAACCAGTCTCACCCCACTCATAGTCAGAATCTAAAACTTTCGGTATAACATTATTTCTAATCACCATAGCGTAAATTAGAAATATAAAGAAAAAAATTATCCCTGTAACCAAAAAATAAACTGTTTGTGTTTCAATTTCGCCTCTGAACATACTAACTACCAAACCAACTAATCCTCCAATAATAAAACCCAACAATGAATGAAGGATTACAAACTTTGTCCTGGAAATTTGCAGTGCCTGTTTAGGTTTTAATATCTTAAAAAGAAAATACCAAATAAGAAACACACTACCAATTATAATCAACTTAGCTTCCATTGACATTGTTTCAAAAAATATCATAGCAGTTTTATTCCTTTCTAATAAGGTTGTATGTATGAAATAACTGAAAGTGCTGCGTGGACACCTTCGGCACAAGCGTTAACTATTTGTTTCACAGAACCTTCACGACAATCACCACATGCATATATACCTTCTACTGAAGTTTGTAATTTCTCATCCGTGATAATATATCCTTCTTCATCCATTTTAACTAAGCCGGTTAGAAATTCTGTATTCGGCTTGTAACCAATACAGACAAACATACCATCACAATAAAGTTCTTTTTTTGTGTTATCAAGCACATTTTTCAAGATAATACCTTTGAAACTATTTTCACCAATTATTTTTTCAACAACATAGGGTGTTATTGTTTCAACATTTTCTTTAGTTAATAATTGTTGTTGAAGAATTTTTATTGCACGGAACTGTTCTCTTCTATGTATAATATACAACTTTTTTACATATTTAGTGAGAAAAATCGCTTCTGTGAACGCAGTATTACCTCCGCCTATAATTGCTACTGTTTTATTTTTATATAAAGCACCGTCACATACAGCACAGTATGATATCCCACGGCCGATAAATTTTTCTTCATCCTCTATACCAAGTTTTTTGTTTTTACGACCAGTTGCTATTATAACTGTATTTGTAATAAAAAAGTCGTTTGATGAAGAAAGTGATATTTTAAAACCATTGTCAAACTTTTCTATCTTTGTGACATCACCAGTTAAAATTTCCGTCCCAAACTTTTCTGCTTGTTGTTTCAATTTCTCAATAAAATCAAAACCGTTTATCCCCTCTGGAAAACCAGGATAGTTTTCTATTACATCTGTAAGTACAACTTGAGTAGGTATTATAAACGATGTTATAATTAACGTTTTAAGCATTGCACGTGCAGTGTAAATACCTGCGGAATAACCTGCTGGTCCACCCCCTATTATAATAACATCATAAACTTTATTATTCATAATTTTTAAAACTTAAAGAAAGAAATAGCAATGAATAAAAACTTCCGATGAAAAAAATTTTTGTTTGTTTACTAAATTTTAATAAATATGTCAACATAATTTTGATATTATCAAATTTTTCTACTTTATTGCCAAAATGTTTTTTCGCTTCATTATATAGGATTGTAGTATCTTGACACCTTGGTGTCGGCAATTTATAAACAATAACTTGAGTAATTATATCTTTTAACAATGAGAGTTCGGTAAAAATTTTTTTGTAGTCTTTTTCCTTCATAAGAGTAATACATATTACAATATCTCTTAAACTTAATTTTTGCATTGTCAAAACAAAGTTTCTAACAGCTGCGGGATTATGTGCACCGTCTATTATAGCTTCTATTCTACCAATTTTTATCCTTTGCATCCTACAAGGTAGGATAGTTTTATTTATTGAGTTTACAACATCATCTAATTTTTGTGTGACAATAGTATAATTATTACCTAATGCGTTTTCAACGATTTTTAGCGACAGTAACAAATTATACGGTTGAATCACGGAACATCCTTGAATAGAAAACTCTACTTCAGTATTAAAACTAAAAATTTTACATAAAGTACCCCATTTTTCCGGAACAAAGCTAAAGTTTACTTCATCTTTTGGTATGTAAACAAATTTCGTGTTAAGTTTTTTACATAATTTATATAAAAATTCTTTAATTTTGCTTTTTACTTCACCACAGATAAAAATAGAATTTGGTTTAATTATAGCTGACTTGTCTTTTACAATATCAAACTCTGTTTTACCAAGCACTTCTGTATGATCTAACGAAATACTCGTAATACAAGATACAATACTATTATCAACAACATTCGTAGCATCAAGTTTACCACCTAAACCAACCTCCATCACTGTATAATCAGGCTGATTATCAGCAAAGTAAAGAAACATTACACAGGTCAAGAGTTCAAAATATGTTAATCTCTTAAAAATTTGTTTAGGTACAGTTTCATACACTTTCCTTAAGTAGTCTATTAAAATTTTTTCATTTATTTGTTTATTATTTAACTGAATGCGTTCAGTAACATCATAAATATGTGGTGAAATAAATAAACCTACTTTATACCCCAAAGAGTGTAGTATCTTAGATGTATAAATAGCGACAGTACCTTTACCGTTTGTACCAGTAATGTGGATTATATTTTTTAAACGATTTTGTGGATTTGATAGGTATTTTAGTGCAAGTCTAATGTCATCAAGAGTATAATTTTTTTTAATATATTCTTTTTTACCAAGTGAATGAAAATATTTTTCAAGATTAATAATGTGTTTCACTTATGTTTCGCACCTTTTATGGCTAATGTTACGAATGATATTTATATCCTTGTCACCCCTACCTGAAAGACAAACCACCACTATGTCAGTACTGTTAAACATTTTTTTATTTCTTACTAACCAACCTATCGCATGGGCAGGTTCTAGCGCAGGTGTTATACCTTCAAGCTTAGATAGTATTTCAAAACCCAAGACAGCAGTGTCATCATCTGCAACTACATACTTAGCTCTACCAATGGATTTATAATATGCATGTTCAGGCCCCACAGCTGGATAATCAAGACCTGCTGAAATTGAATGTGTAGTCTGTATCTGTCCATTATTTTCTGTTAAAACATATGTTTTCATTCCATGTAATATTCCTACTCTTCCTTTGGTAAGCGATGCTGCATGCATAGATGTGTTAATACCTTTACCACCAGCTTCCACACCTATCATAGCAACAGTTTTATCATAAAAAAATGGATAAAATAAACCAATCGCGTTAGAGCCACCACCAACACACGCAATTAGATAGTTAGGTAACTTTTTTTCTATTTGCAGTATTTGTTTTTTTGTTTCCTTACCTATTACTGACTGAAAATTACGTACAATTAACGGATAAGGATGCGGACCAACTACTGAACCTATTACATAAAACGTATCATTCACATTGGTTACCCAATCACGTAAGCATTCATTAATCGCATCTTTTAATGTTCTTGAACCTGTCTTTACAGGAATTACCTCCGCACCTAACAGTTTCATCCTATAAACGTTTATCTCCTGCCGAACCATATCTTCTTCACCCATATAAACCACACATTTAATACCAAACAAAGCACAAGCTGTAGCTGTTGCAACACCATGTTGACCTGCGCCTGTCTCTGCAATTATCCTTTTTTTACCCATTAGTTTAGCAAGCAATACTTGACCAATAGTATTATTTATTTTATGTGCGCCAGTGTGACATAGATCTTCCCTCTTAAGATAAATTTTAAATCCACAATATTCTGAAAGTTTACTTGCAAAATAAAGCGGTGTAGGTCTGCCAACAAAATTGGTAAGATAAGTCCTATAATGAGAAATAAAATTCTTATCTTTTATATACCGAAAGTAATTGCAAGCAAGTTCATCAAGACAAAAATATAATGTCTCAGGTACGAATCTACCACCGAAATTACCGAAATACCATTGTTTAATATTTCTCATTTCAAGTTTTTAATTAAGTAGTCACCAATAACATCTGCCAACTTCTTAGCAGTATTCTCCTCAGCTTCTTTTTGTGTTTTACCGAAACCTGTTATTCCTGTGAATGATTTACTCAAAATTATATTCTTAGTTTGTATTTCAAAAACTTCTAAAGTTGCACTACCAGTATAGGATTCTACCATAGTTCTTTGTGCATCAAGTAAATTAACTCTGTTAGTTAAATAGTCAAGACTAAACTTAATAGTTAAACAATAATCAGCCGTATGAGATTCTACAATATTAAATTCGTTATGCCTAAGTTTAGAAATTAATTCTTTTTTTAAAAAATCTGATAAAAGTATATCCTTACTTTGTACTTCAACCATTATTTTTTTAATTTCGTATATCCCTTTTGCTTTTATATGAAAAACAACTTTAGGTCCTTTTATTAAATCAGTATCAGGATAAATCTCTATTTCATTATCTCTTGAAGTAAGTTTATATATTCTAAATTTAGCTGTACCATTTGCATCGGTAGGTTTTGCTAACTCAATTTCACCTGATCCTCTAACAAATTTAGCCTTTAGTGGGAAAGACACAATTGGCATCGTTTGACCATCTTCGTTGTAAAACTGGCATCTTACAATTAGTTCAAGCTGAGCTGGTACATTTACTAATGTCTCAAGATTGGTATCACTAATTGAATATAACTCAATTGAAGAAATTGTTTTAATTTTTGTATCAACAATGTAATAAAACGAAATGTTGTCAATGTTGTCAACAAAATATATACCTTTAATTTCTTGAAGATTTTTCAAAATTTCATTTAAGATCATTATTGCTTTCAAAACTTGTCCTGAAGATATTAACTGTTCTGCATCTTTATACCGCCTAATACACAACTTCATCATTGTTGAATTCTTAATTTCTTGCTTTTCAAGTTCTTCACTGATTGTTCTAAACAATTCTTCTTTTGTAGTCCATACATATACCCAATATAAGGAATTTTCGTAGTCAATATATTCCTCAAAATACTTTCTTCCTAAAACTGACTCAAATACAACATTTGTCAAAGATTCTATTTGGTCAGCTGCTTGCTGATGATATTTTTTGTCAACTTTAGTTATTTTGTCTTCCATTTTGTGCTGTATCGTACCACTTAATTCTGTCTTGAGTTTAATAGCAAGATTTTTGATTGCATCATTATACGCAATTTCTCTTGCTGGACGCAATGTTGATTTATCTTTTTTGTTAAAACTTGCAAAACCTATGCCTTCTATTCCATCTTCTGAAAATGTTTTCTTTCCAAATTCTTTCACCCATAAAGGCTTTTTCGTAGTAGCGCAATGTGGTAAAAAAAATAATATGTAAAGAAACAGTATTATAATTCTCATTAATAAGTCCTTACAGAAAGAAACGTTTTCTTCCCGCTTGTTATAAAAATATTATTAAACTCTTTTTTTTGAACAATTCTGTTTTGCCCATCTTCAAAATTTATTTTTACAAAATATTTCCCAGGTTTTAAAGACGCTGTGAATATAAATATCTGTTTAGGCAGTGTGCGCCATGAACGTTTGTCTGCTTGTTCCAAAACTACTGATGTTGTCTGTAATGCTTTTTTTATCAACCAAGATGAAAGTTCATCACTATTTTTTGAAAGTTTTATAGCTATTTCTCTTGACAAAGCATATTTTATTGCTGCACGAGCTATTGATTTAACCTTAATTTTTGCAATTCTATCCTCAAGATTTTTTATAGCAATATTATCAAGATCCTCAACAATGAAAGGTTTACCTGCGTATATTTTTTCTCCAGTTTCATCGTAAACTTCTACTGTTGCACTTTTAACTTTGTTATCTATTGGTACAAATTTTGGGAAGGCAACTATGAATTGTTCATTTGAAGCAATAGCACGAGCTATCTGCCTTGCTTTCTCTACTTCCGCTTCATCTTGAGTTTTAACTTCTATACTACCAACATAAGCCCAAGCTTCACCAAAAGATACTTCAATATAATTATCTACTTTATAAGGAGCAAAACCATTGTAATGAAACAGTATAATTTCTCCGTTTTCCAAATCAATGTTGAACTCCTTGTATTGAGTATTTAAAGAAAACTTTGTTGTAATTTCTTCAAACTCTTCCCTTAGGCGAAGAATTTTTGAAACTTTCAACATACGATATAACAAATCTTCAGGAATAGCAAAATTATAAATTTTTTTATTCGCTGAATATTCACCAATTGCTTTTCTATACGAAACAAACGCATCATTAAATTCCTTTTGGCTCTCATATAATAATCCTGTTAAATATCTCATAAATGCGTCTTCTTTATAAACATTTTTACCAGCATAATCAACCTGTAATGTTTTTAACTTATGATCTACTTTTCTTGCTTCAACTAATGCGCCTTCATATTGCTGCAAAAATAAATAATTTAATGACTGAAACACGTTTATAAAAATTCGTTCAAAATCTTCCCCATAGTAAGATTTAACACTGTCTGAGACAAGAAAACTTGCTGCTTCTTCTGAAATACTTCTAGTATATAATTCTTCCGCAATTTTTTCTGCCTTCGTAAAAGCTTTAATAGATTCATTGTAATCGCCAGCATAATGCAATGTAATTCCTTTGTCTAACCAATATAATAACGCATCTTTTTCTGAATAATACTTGAATTTATTCTGTTCTATAAACTCATTAGCTTTTATGTAATTTTCTGATAATAACAAACTACTTAAAGTTGAATAATAACCGTATCGTGAAGCACAACTTGTTAATATTAAGATAAGAGAAAAACATAAGAGTTTTACTTTATAAACTTTCATATTGTGTTAGAAAAAAATAAGGAAGTGGTGGACTTATAATATTCCTTACCTTGTCAGACCGATAAGTCCTAAAAGGTATGCTATATCTTCATCTTCAAAGTATAGATTTAACATAGTATTAAATCTATTATCCGTGGTTACATCTTCAGCTTTAGCACCAAAATATAACCATCTAAGAAGTTTAAGTTTTATACCAACATCAACCTGTGGTGAAGAACGCGATTTTGAAAAATTGAACACTTCTGCGTTAAACTCTAACAGCTTAGATTTGTATCCAAGAGGGAAAAGTTTTGCACCGAGGCCACCGTAAGAACGTATAAGCCCGCCATAGAAAACAAATTTGTCATAAAAACAACCTCCTATACCTAACGATAACGCATTTACTTTCTCAAAACTTACCTGTTCTTCAGCAGATATATTATTTACAGAAAGATAATAATACTTTGACGGTTTCGGATATACTTCAATACCTACATCACTTCTTGCAAGTTGTGCCTTGTTATCATATCTTAATCTGTAATCCCAATATGTAGTAAACATATTAACTCTGTTTAGTGTCTTGTCAGCCTTCATTGTTACATCTTTTAAAGTTGACAAAGTTTCAGCAACTTTTTTCCCGGATTCTTTATCAGAAATTATAACCCCTGCAATTGTTTGTGTAGATCTAATATTATCAACAACTTCATTAAGTTTTTCAGAGATCTGTCTTAATTCTAACGTTGCTACTTTCAAATCATCTTTTGTGTTACTTAAAAATTCACTTAGGTTTTTGCCCGCTACTTCAAAATTTGTTACTGTTTGTCTTAACTGTTGTTCATTTAACGCACTATCAATTTTTTTTGTCAATGATTCAATATTATTTATTATTGAAAAAATACGAACACCTAAGTCCTCTTCTTTGGACAAACGTGATAATAAATCACCAAATTTTTTTAAACTATTGATGCCTTCATTTATAGCGTCATCTATTGACACTATACTTTCTGTTTCATATATAGCGTCGCCATCTTTAAGTGTTTCTTCTAGTATCTTTCCTTGTATCATTTCAACATATTTTATACCTAGCACTCCAGTAGATGAAATTTTTGCTCGTGAACCTTTGTAAAGTTTCACATCACCATCTATCCAAACAACAACTCTTGCTTTATTATCTTCTATATTAATTCTTTCAACTCTTCCTATTTTCACACCACGCATACGTACCCATGCACGTTCTGCTAAATTGCCAACGTCGTCAAAATAAAGATTGAGTCTATATCCTTTCTGTAATCTTATATCTTTAATTATAAAAATTGAAATTCCAAAAATCATAAGTCCTACAAAAAGAAATAATCCTACGACAATTTCTTTTTTCATACTGTTTAGTTGTAATTCGTTTGATTAATAAGAGCTGATGTCACAAACTCTCTTAGAAACAAATTGCTAGTATTTAGTAATTTATCTGGTTGTTCAATATCAATAATTTCTCCATTATACAAGAATGCTATTCGTTGAGAAACTTTTAATGCAGCTTTTAAATCATGAGTTACAACAATTGATGTCACATTTAGTTTTTTCTGCAAACTCATTATTAAATCTGTTATTGTTTCAGCAGTTTGTGGGTCAAGTCCTGTTGTTGGTTCATCATATAGTATATATTGTGGGCTATATGCAACTGCACGCGCTAAAGCTACTCTTTTCTTCATACCACCTGACAATTCCGACGGATACATATTTTCGATACCTTCAAGTCCTACGTAGCTTAGGTATAGCTTAACTCTTTCCTTAATTTCAGCCGCTGAAAGTTTCATATGTCTTAAACCAAATGCAATATTTTCATAAACCGTCATAGAATCAAACAATGCTGACCCTTGAAATAAATATCCGAACTTTTTCTGTACATTATGTAAAGTTTTTTTGTCAGCAGTTGTTATATCAATACCATCAATTATAATTTTTCCTTTATCTGGTTTCATTAAACCAATTATGTTTTTTAGTAGCACTGTTTTACCTTGGCCACTGCCACCCATTATCGTAACAGTTTCACCATCGTAAATTTCAAGATTTACACCTTTTAGAACAGGTTTATTTTTAAACGATTTATGTAAGTTTATAATTTGTATCATTTTTTATCCTATACCTAAAGAAATTAGTAAAGATGACAGAAAGTAATCACCTATTAATAAAAACACAATTGATGTTACAACACAACTTGTTGTTGCTTTACCAACACCTTCTGCTCCGCCTTCAGTATAAAAACCTTTGTAGCAGGCTATGGTTGAAACTACAATACCAAATATTATTGCTTTTATCAACCCGTGAAAAAAATCGTTTATGCTAAGATAATCTAAACTGTCACTTATATATGTGGTTGATGGTATATCAAACCGTAAGTAACTCATAATACCACCTGCAACTATTCCTACGATATCGCTTAACATTGTTAAAATTGGTAACACTATTGTAAACCCTAAAATTCTTGGTACAAGTAAATACTTTATCGGATCAGTACCAAGCGTATACATTGCGTCAATTTGTTCAGTAACACGCATGGTACCAATCTCAGCAGTAATTGCTGCACCAATACGTCCAACAAGTACAACCGCTGTTAACATTGGGCCGAGCTCTTTAATTAATGAAAATGTTACAACAGTACCTATGTATGCAGGTTCATTCAATACAGAAATTGATGCCATCCCTGTTTGTAACGCTAACACCATACCAACTGCTGCACTTGTCATTAAACATACAGGTGTTGATTTAACCCCTATTTCATAAATTTGTTGTAACAAAACTTCTCTCTCAAAATTACGCGTGAATAAGCTTAACAAACAGTCATAGGCCAAAAGTAGGTATTGTCCAAGACTAAATAGTATTTTTTTCATACAACTTTTATTAAGTAACAATTCTTGGGATACGTTCGGAAAGTCTTGTTGTTATTTCATAATTTATCGTTTCACTCCATCTCGCAACATCTTCTACTGTAATTTTTTTATCCTTTTGTTGACCTATAAATATCACTTCATCACCAATCTCAACATTTTTTACTTTAGTAACATCTATCATTAACATATCCATTGTTACTCTACCTATAATGTCACACATTCTTCCTTTTACTATCACCTTACCTATATTTGATAATTTTCTTAGTAATCCATCTGCATAACCAACTGGTATAGTAGCAATTTTTGTTTTCTTTTTTGTACAATATGTTTTTGAATAACTAATGTATCTACCTTTGGGTAAAGTTTTAAGAAAAACAATTCTGCTTTTTAAAGAAAGCACAGGTTTAAGGTCAACAATCTTATTAACATCTTTAAATGGTAACATACCATACATTGCTAATCCTGGCCTAACCATGTTAAAATAACTCTCAGGATAAAGTATTATACCTGCAGAATTAGCCGCATGAACATACTTAGGCCTTATTCCAGCAGAAATTAATCTGTTATACGCTTGATTAAACAGTCTTAGTTGATACATTGTATATCCTTTATCATTTGCTGCTGAAGAAAAATGTGTATATATTCCTTCACAGAAAACGTTAGACATAGAACTATAACTTTCAATAAACTTATTTATGTTCTCTGGAATAATTCCTATCCGACCCATACCTGTATCTATTTTTAAATGGAAATTTATCCTAACATTATGCTTTTTTGCAAATTTATTCATTTCTTCCAACAGATAAACACTTGCAACCGTGGGTGTTATGTTATACTCTATCAAATATTTGAAATTAGAAAAAGGATAAATACTTCCTAATAATAAAATTTGTTTCTTAACACCAATATGTCGCAAAATGTAAGCTTCTTCTACTGATGTTATCCCAAGAATTTTTATAAAATTGAATTTATTAACAATACCTCCTATCTGCACTAATCCGTGACCATATGCATTACTTTTTATTATCGCACAAATGCTAACTTTCTTATTACCCTCTTTATTTCTTTCTATAAACTTATAAAGATTCTGAATATTTTTTTCTAAAGCTGTATGGTTAATTTCAATCCAGGTAGGCCTGCTAAGAAAAGGCTTGTTATATTCAAAAATATTCATATATAAGATTTGTCATTAGGACACATATTATTCTTCCAACTCTGCTTCTAATTCGGTAAAAATAGTATGTTCTTTTATGAACAACATCGGTATTTCTCCTGTTGGACCATTACGATTCTTAGCTATATAAAGACGAGTTTCTGCCACTGTTTCTATTCCTTCTTCTGCTACACTTTTCTTTTTCTCTGGTGTGTAAATAAAGATTACTACATCAGCATCTTGTTCAAGCGCACCTGACTCACGTAGGTCTGAAAGTCTTGGCCTTTTATCTCTATCTTTTTCTTCTGGCTTACGAGATAACTGTGATATTCCAATAACTGGTATTTCCAACTCTTTAGCTAAACTTTTCATCGCATTAGAAATATCAGCAATTTCCTGCTGTCTTGTATCTCTAGGATTAATACCATTCATACGTTGAATATAATCCACTATTATCAGTCCTAATTGTTGACCACTACTCTGCAACTCGTGTGCTAAACGTCTCGTTCTCGTTCTTAATTCCAAAATATTGAGGTCAGGAGAATCATCAATGTACAATGGCGATTCAGAGATAATGCCAGCATGTGTTGTCAACTTCACCCACTGTTCTTTTTTCAAAATTCCTTTCCTTAGCTGATTAGAATCAATTCTTGCCCTAGAACATAATAGTCTTAAAATAAGTTCATTTGCTGTCATCTCAAGCGATAAAATTCCAACAGGTATCTTCTTCGTTATCGCAACATTTGCTGCTATGTTCATCGCAAATGATGTCTTACCCATACCGGGTCTTCCTGCAATTATAACAAAATTAGATTTTTGTAACCCGCCTGCTAAAAATTCATCAAGTTTTTTAAATCCCGTAGGAATAACACCAACTTCTTGAGGTTTCTTCATCATTTTATCTATTCTTTCTAATGTTTCATCAACAGGTTGTTTAACATGAACAAAATATCCTGTTTTATAGTGTTCACGTACAAGTTTAAAAATTTGTTCAGAAGCAACATTTATAATTTCTGCTGCAGTTTTATTATTAGAGTAACTTTCTTCAATAATCCTCGCTGAAGTCTTTATAAGTGCTCGTAACATTGATTTTTCTTTAACTAAACTTATATAATGATCAACATTAGCAGAACTTGAAACAAGGTCAACAAGTGATGTGATATATCCGGCGCCACCAACACGGTCTAGTATGTTCCTCTTTTTAAGTTGTTCTGTCAACGTTACAAAATCTACAACAATATTGTTTAAATGCATATCACGTATGGTTTCAAAAATAATCGCATGTGCATCAATGTAAAAATCATCTCTTACTAAAGAAGATAAAACTTTTGGTATTGTGTCTTTATCTATAAGCATTGCACCAAGGACAGCTATCTCTGCTTCTTGTGAATAAGGCGGGACACGTTCTGGAAGTTTGTCTATAACTTCTACCGTTTTTATTGCCATAACGGCTTCACCTGCCAACAACCCAGACCTTAGTTTTTGCAACTGTTGAGATTTCAGGGAATTTATCTGAGTGAAGAACTATATCTACACTGTGTACACCTAATTCTTTTATTGGAAAGTCAATTTTAATACTGTGTTTGTCTATTTTAACACCGATTTGCTGCTGTATTGCCTCTACGATATCCTCCTTTGTTACTGACCCGTATATTTTATTGTCCTTACCCGTACTAACCGTTACAGTTATTGATGTTTTTTCTAAAGTGTGTTTTAATTCGTTTATATAGTTCTGTTCTCGCTCTCTTTTAAATTCTATGTTTTTTTTTAAACTTTCAACATAGCGCAAATTTTCTTCAGTAAACGGAACTGCGAATTTTTTAGGTATTAAAAAATTTCTTGCATACCCGTCTGATACTTCTTTAACTTCGCCAAAATTACCAATCTTGTCTAAATTGTGAATAAGTATTACCTTCATACATCCACCTCTCTATATATAATATATTATAAAGAACTAAACGCTTAATTCAACTACTTGTATTTTGGTACAAAAGGTAACAAAGCTAACATACGAGCATATTTTATTTCTTTAGCAACTCTACGCTGGTGCTTAGCACAGAGTTTTGTTGTTCTACGAGGTAAGATTTTAAACTTTTCCGAGATAAAACTCTTTAGTTGAGTAACATTCTTATAATCCGGCTCTGACCGCGTTGAACAAAAAATACATCGTTGACTTTTTCTCTTAACAATTTTTTGTTTCACAATAATTATTCTCCTTTCAAAATCATAAGTATTTTCGGAAGTATTATCAAGCCTATAAGTAAACACAGCGGGCGACGGGACTCGAACCCGCGACGTTCAGCTTGGGAAGCTGACATTCTACCGCTGAATTACGCCCGCAAAAATACGGGCCCGACGGGATTTGAACCCGCGATCTCTGGCTTGACAGGCCAGTGTGTTAAACCAAGCTACACCACGAGCCCGTATAAAATGGGCGGTAGAGGATTTGAACCTCTGACCTTCCGGGTGTAAACCGGGCGCTCTCCCGCTGAGCTAACCGCCCAACCTAACAACATGGGTGGTTGACGGGACTCGAACCCGCAACAACCTGGGCCACAGCCAGGTGCTCTATCCAGTTGAGCTACAACCACCAAAAATATGAGCCCGGAGAGATTCGAACTCTCGACACCCGGCTTAAAAGGCCGGTGCTCTACCTACTGAGCTACGGGCCCTCACTGTAGGAAACGCGCCTGGCGGGAGTTGAACCCACAGCCCACGGCTTAGAAGGCCGTTGCTCTGTCCAGTTGAGCTACAGGCGCTTTAGTTAGTTATCTTCAGATTTTTTGAATTTTAATAATAAAAATTTTTATTGTAAAAATCAAGTTTAAGTTTCAAAAAAATATAACATTAGTCGTTATCGTTAGAAGTAATAATTGTATATTTGTATCCGTCAGTCAGAATTTTTATGGTACCATCCAAATCTGTCCTGTAAATTTCAATCTTTCTTTTCTCATAACGTGTAACAACTTCACTATGAGGATGGCCAAACATATTTTTTCTTCCACATTGTATCACTGCAACCTCTGGCGAAACATATTTTATAAAACCTGGTGATGACGAAGTTCTTGAACCATGATGTGGCACTTTTAATATTAAACTTCTTAACTGCTTTTTATATCTTGAAGAAATATAATGTTCAGCTTCAATCTCAATATCACCAGTAAAAAGTAAAGAAAAATTTATATACATAATTTTAAAAACTAATGACGAATTATTTGCTCCTTCAAACGGAAATGCTTCTTTCGGTGGATAAAATACAAGTAGATTCACATCTTTGTCAACTTCAAGTTCATCTCCTTCTTTGAACTGAGTATAAGGTATTTTTTTATTTTCAACAAGATGTAACAGGTCTTCATAGTCAGGGTCGCCAAATGGGTATCCACCGTCTATAAAATTTATCACTTTCATTGAATTTAAAACTGCAAACATCCCACCGAAATGGTCTCCGTGCGGGTGTGAAACAACAACCATATTAAGTGTTTTTATCTTGTCTTCTAAAAGATATGGTACAACAATTTCCTCACCTGGATCCCAACGGTCATCTCCCATCCAATATGGAGAACCACCTGCGTCTATCAACAATGTTTTTTTATTTGGAGTAACTATCAAACTACAATCACCCTGTCCAACATCAAGAAAAACAATCGTAAGGTCTTCCTTCGTTAGCTCATATTCTTCAGGTAAGAGATAAACAATTTTTTGACTTTCGGAAAAAGAAAATAGTGTTAAGAAGAGAACGGATAGGAGAATAAGAAGTAGGGTGTTTCTCATCAAAAGACCTTATATGTAATACTCATTGATATCAACAAATAGTCCATACTATATATTCGTTTGGAATTAATAGGATCAGCATAGTTTTCTTTACCATAGGCTGTAGCAACACTAAATTGTAGTTTATTGAAAAATTCTGTAATGATTCCGCATGTCAACGATGGCAGTACGGATGTCTCCAAATAATAATTTCGTTCATATGAATATCCAAGTAACAGTTGCACATTGTCATATATTTTCATCTGTGCACCTAACGAAAACAAAAAGTCAGTTCTACTATCAAATTTATAAAATTTTATTTCACTATATAACTTGCTTTCGTCCGAAAATTCATATCTAACACCAAACAAAATTTTATTAGGTAACTTAACAGTTCCTCTCTCATCAGTGATTTTTAATTCAGCCTCAGGATGATACGCACATGCTAAAGAAACATCACCAATATCTATCTTGGTACCAACAATTATAGAATTGCCTGACAGTTCAATTTTGCTATTGTGCGATTTTAAATTACCCATCAAAGTTTTAACTGCTAATCCTAAATTAACTTGTTTTAGTCTAAATAGTATAGGAAGATTTATGCTATACATACTTCCAGTTGTATTAATGTTACCGTCGTTATAGTTGTTCTCATATTCTGGCAGATATACTAAACCAAATACGAACGGTTGTCTGTTAAAATAGTAAGCTAATGCTAACGAACCCATAGTGAAACTATAAGTTTCTTCGTAATAACCAATCCTATCCTCTGAAATAGAAACTTTGTTAAGTAAAGAACCAAAATTAGTTTCCACTAACAAGTTAGCGTGTCTATCACCAACTACACCCGCAGGATTACTCGCTAAAATATTCAAGCTATCGCATAATGTCAAATTTTTACCTAAACTAAGCTGTGTCGCTGATATAACTATTTCTTTACCATAAATACCTTTATAAGATTCTATAAAACCTGCTGAATAACAAATATTCTTCATTGTAAGCATTAAAATAACCAAATATAAATATTGTGTTATCACTCGCAGCAAGAATTTTCTCATATAGTGACTAAATTTCTTCCCGCTTGTTTCGACTTATAAAGTCTTTGATCTGCAAGCTCAATTAATTTCTCAATTTCTTTAGCATCATCTGGATATGAACTTATACCACCACTTATTGTAATTTTTATGTTATGTCCTTCGTAGTTCATTTCACATTGCTCAATTGATTTTCTAATATTTTCTGCAAGTGTATAGACCTGTTCTTTACTTTGATAAGGGACAAAAACAAGAAATTCTTCCCCGCCCCAGCGTGAACACAAACCTTGATCTCCGACAGTAGTTTTGATTATACCAGCAACTTCTTTTAACACGAAATCACCAACGATATGGCCATATGTATCATTTATTTTCTTAAAAAAGTCAATATCAAACATAATAAGAGAAAACCGTTGGCTATATCTTACTGCACGAACAATTTCTTCATTTAGTCGTGCTAAAAAGTATCTTCTTAAATATAACCCTGTCAATCCATCAGTGCGTGATAGTTCATCTACTTCTTTAAAAAGTATACTACGTACAAAACCTATTTTAGTCTCTTCAATAAAAAATTCAAAATTTGATATTTCCTCACGAGTAAATTCATGAAATATTATTAATATATACTGATATTGGTTTTCATAAATTTTATACTCCAGAATTTTGTTCGTTACTTCGGTATTCTTTTTTTCTGATAACCATAAAGACCTAATCTTAGCTTCATCAAATATGCCAGTAGGTGAAAATGGTATAACTTCAACAATATCTTTTTTCTTAACAACTAATAAACCAATGTATTTAATTTTATCTGGAAAGTAAGATGAGACTTTTATGTAGAATTCATATCCGATTTTATGAATACCAATATTTTGATTTATCTCCTGTACAAGACTAAAGATGTTCGTATATTTGATTAGTTCAGTTGAAACGTTATTATTTTGCAAAGAAACTTCACCATGTAATTGTTGAAGTATTTTTACTTCTTCAGTTAAAGAATCTACAGATTTTGATACTGCAATCGTTACTTTATCTATTTGAACAAAGTAATATTCTGCTACAGCAATCCACGCTATTGTTACAAATATTGTCACTAAAATCAGTAATTTAATTTTTACTAAATAAAAAAGAAGAAATACCGGTATAATTAAGAGTAAGAAATAAATTATCTCTCTATTACGTTCAATATTTTTAAGTCGTGCAATATCAATATTTACGTAAACCAAAAATGGTAAAATATTTATTAACACTAAGTTCAAAATTGCTGGTATCATACTTCTGCTATTACTCTATTCTTACCTGTTTGTTTAGCTTTATACAACAGCTTATCTACATAATCTATAAATTCTTCCGTAGTGGAAAATCTAGTAGAATATAAACTAATACCACATGATATTTCAAACTTTACTCGTGCACGGCTAGAAAAATCAGTCGGTTTTGACAAAACCAATGTTTCCTTTAAAACTGTACTTCTAATCTCTTCGCATATATTTCTTGCTTCGTCCAAATCTACATTCAACAAAACAGTAGCAAATTCGTCACCACCGTATCGTGCAATAATATCGGTTTCTCTTAACCTCGCTCTCAAAATGTTAGCAAATCTTACCAAAACTTCGTCACCTATATTGTGTCCATAAGTATCATTTATTTGTTTAAAATTATCAATATCAAAAATGGCTAAAACTAACGATTTACCATAATATCTTGCAATCCTTATTTGTTCTGTTAATAATTCTTTGAAATATCTTTGAACAAATAGACCTGTTAATGTATCAGATATAGCTAATTGTTTTACGTACTCAAATGTTTTAAGATTAGTAATTGCAATGTTTATGTATGACGATAATAACAAAATAAGTCTCAAATCATCTTCAGATATTAAGTATTCAGTAGAGTAAACAACCAAATGTCCTTCAATATTACCATTTTTTGGATTATCTAACCTGACACTTACAACAGATTTAACATTACCCTGTTCTAAAGAACTTACAACTAATTGAACCATTGGATCATAATTTTTCGCATACGTAGAGACTTCCGGGATATATATAACATTCTTATCATAATACGCTAACAATTTCTCAATGAAATTGTCTGAAGAATCACCTGTAATATAGAGACGGCTCTTACATCGTGGTAATAATCTAATCAATACCTCTGAAACATATTCACAAAGCTGAGAGCATGCTTGAAAACTAACAAGTTTATTTATCACCTCTTCTATAAACTTATAATTTTGTATTTTAATCATATTATTAAACGTTGCATCTTTCAACAGATTAATTTCATGAGTAAGCCTACCTATTTCTTTCTCAAGAAATTCCTTTTTTTCTGTCCATAACCCTTGTTGTTTCTGTAAGTATGCATCTAATTTAAATAATAGCGAATACCATAATAACACCATTATTATCTCACCCAGTAAAACCAGCCTGTAAAAATTATTTATTTCTTTCGGAAGCAATATAATAACTATCAAACCAACAAATATGCTGACAAATAAAACAACAAATTCTAAGAAAAGGTCTTCACATAGGTGAAACACAATGATGCAGGCACCAAAACAAGGATATATGTATATGGTGTATGCAGGATATCTTATTAGTAGCCATATGACAACAATTACCATCACAAAAGATATAAATTCTATGAATGACTGTATAATTTTTTTCACAGAAATAAAAAAGCCGGCAGAGGGATTTGAACCCTCGACTTCCCGCTTACAAGGCGGGTACTCTACCACTGAGTTATGCCGGCAAAAATAATTTATTTACTCAAAATATGTGAATTCTACGTCAGCAATTTCAACTATATCGCCTTCTTTAATGCCGTATTGTTTTAACTTTTTTTCTACACCCAATTGCTTAAAAATCTTTTGTAACCTTTTTATACTATCCTGTGAGGAAAAATCTGTCATTTTTACTATATCTTCAACTTTTTTACCTTTTACTATAAATCTATCCTCATGTTTCTCAACTGTGAAAATTTCTTTATAAGCAAAGACTTTTTGTACATCTTTACTTAACACTTGCGTATATTCTTTCTGATGTTTTAAAGAATGAATTAACTTTACAATTTTTTTAAGCATGATATCAATATTTTGCTTATTTACAGCGGAAATAGCCAATATTTCATGTTTAGATTTAATTTTGTTTTTGAATTTTTTTACGATTACTTCAACTTCATCCTTGCCTATTAAATCTGCCTTGTTTAAAACAACAATCATTGGTTTTTGTACTAACATCTCTGAATAACTTTTTAATTCGTTAATTACAATATTGTAATCCTTATAAATTTTTGTAATCTTTCTAGAAGAAATATCTATCAAATGTAACAAAACTTTAGTACGTTCTATATGTCGGAGAAAATCCGTACCTAAACCTTTACCCTTATGTGCGTCTTCAATTAAACCTGGAATGTCAGCAAAAACAATCTTGTAGTTATAATCATACTCTAAAACTCCAAGGTTCGGAGATAAAGTTGTGAATGGATAATCTGCAATTTTAGGTTTCGCCTTGGTAATTATTGATAACAATGTAGATTTACCAACATTTGGTAACCCAATTATTCCCACATCTGCTATAAGTTTTAACTCTAATACAAGTGTAACCTTTTCCCCAGGTTGACCTAGCTCTGCTACCCTTGGTGTACGGTTCGTTGAAGATTTAAACATTGCATTCCCGCGACCACCACGACCACCTCTTGCTACAAGTATTGTTTGATACGGTTTTGACAGATCAGCAACTAATTCTTGTTTACCTTCAGATGTGAGTTTATACACAACGGTTCCACACGGTACATCAATATAAAGATCCTTTCCATCCTTACCTACCATATTCTTTCCTCTGCCATGCTGTCCATTTTCAGCTTTATAATGTGGCCTGAGAACAAAATCGTATAATGTTGTCATTTCAGGGTTAGCTCTAAGATATACATCCCCACCTTTTCCTCCATTACCGCCATCAGGACCACCTAAAGGGACAAACTTCTCTCTACGAAAACTTACACAACCATCTCCACCTTTCCCAGATTCAACAAAAATTTTTACTCTATCAACAAACATTTACCTTGCTCCTATATATTTATATACTCTACATCTATACGTTGTTTATTTTTATTCACATATTTAAACATAACTCTTCCAAAAATTTTTGAATGTATAGAAAAATCTTTGCTAACAAACACATTTTTACCGGGCAAAAATTTAGTACCACGTTGTTTAACAATAATCTCGCCTGGTTTTACTAATTCTCCCTCATAAGATTTTACACCAAGATATTTAGGATTACTATCCCTTCCGTTTGTTACATGTGCCATAGCAGAAATCCTCCTTTCTACATTAAAGTAATAATATTAGAATTATTACTTTCTACGTACAAATTCTCTCTAAGAATTTCAAATTGATAATATTCATTCTCAGAAATATCAAAAATTTTTGAAAGAATTATTTCTGGTTTTAATGTTTTACCTGGACCAAATCTCAACAACATACGCACTGTATGTTTGTCAATAAGTTCAAGAGTTTTTATTAGATCGCGTAGATTAATTATTTCTACTTTTTCTTCACCATACTTTGTAATTTTTCGTTTTTGAATATTAAAATCATCTAAGGATAGAAACTCGTCCAACTTAGTTTTACTAAACTCATTATTGTATCTTACAATATATTCCATGAGATTTACAATACTGCTTAATGATGGAATTCTGTTTAACGATGATGAGAAAATTTTCAGTCCTATAAGTGAAAGACCAGCTGGTAGAAACCTGTTTAGTTTAACCATAGTATCATTCAGGTCTATCTTATTAAATAGTTCAACATCAACATATTCTGAATTACTTTCATATCCTACAGATATTGGTGGGGCTAATGACATTTTAATATGTGGATTATAACCTTGAGTATAACACAACGGTAAAAGTGCCATTCTCAACGCACGTTTGATGAGTTCTAATTCATCAAGATAAGAAATATACTTAATTTTGCCTCTACGAGAGAATCTTAATCTTAATGTAAACAAAAATTCATCCTTACGTGAGACATTATATAAGGTTCCTACCTTTATTTCATTTTTGTTCTGGGAGACAACAACAGATCCTTCTTCAACATTCTTTATGTTTACATTTTGTAGTGAAGATATATAATTTTCGTATAATTTGTTTTTATTAATTTTAAATTGAACATTATCCCAAACAAACTCTTTGGCTAAATTAGTTTTTTTAAACAAATATTCTTCAATATTAATTCCAATCTCTTTTATTTTACTTAACCAAATTTCACTATCAAAATTTTCATCCCAATTATCAAACCGTGCCCCCGCATACCATACAGATTCTATCAAACTACCAATTTTTTCGTCACCTCGCGAAATTAACGCTTCTACAAATGCAGAATATATTTTGTTTTTGACAGATCCTATATGTAATTCTTTTCGTAAATTTCTTAATAAAAATATTAACTTTTTATTTAAACTATCATAATTATCCATATCTGAAAATTCAAATGGTGTATGCGGTTTTGGTACAAATATTGATATTGTAATATTTAAATTTAAACCAGGGAAAAATTTTTTTAACTGTCTAACAAAGTTTACTATAGCGATGATATCATCATTAGTTTCCGTTGGCAGACCTATCATAAAGTAAAGTTTTATTCTTCTAAAGCCATATTTGTATAACAAACTAATTTTATTATAAATCTCATTATTGGTAACATTTTTGTTTATAACCTTCCTTAACCTCTCACTACCAGCCTCAGGCGCTAATGTTATCGTTGACTTTCTCGGAAAAGATAACCTTTCAAGTATTTCTGAAGTTAAATCTTCTAATCTAACAGAAGGTAATGATATTGATACAAATTGTTCTTTAAAACGTCTATGAATAAAATCCATAACTTCAACTAAATATGGATAATTTGTTACACAAAAACCTGTAAGTGCTACTTCGTCATACCCCGTACTGCTTAATCCTTTCTCAATTAAATGAAATACTAATTCTTTGTTTCTATATCGTAACGGTTTATGAATATAACCAGCCTGGCAAAAATAACAATTATACGCACAACCACGTGTAAGTTCTATGTTTAGTCTTAAGTGTGTGGTTCTGATAACAGGTACAGTAGGTATTTCAGGATAAAAACTTTTATTAATATCAACTACAGCAGGTATAACTTTTTTATCATATTCAATTGACGGTACATATACAGATGGTAACTTATTGACTTCATTTAAAACTTCTTCCTTTTTTATATCATTTCCATTTTTATGTTTAAAAATAATCTCAACAATTTTAACTATAACTTCTTCTGCCTCACCTAATACAAAAAAATCTATATAGTCACTTAAAACTTTAGGATTTACCGTGCAAGGACCACCTGCAATTATTAAAGGGAATTTTTCTTTACGCTCACTTCTTTTAAACGGTATTTTAGCAAGTGACAAAACTGTAAATATATTAGTATAACAAAGTTCATGTTGTAACGAAAAACCAATAATATCAAACTCTGAAAGCTTGCGTTGTGTTTCTAATGAAAAAATCTGTATATTATTATCTTGCAATAATCGTTCCATATCTAATTCAGGCACAAAAACTCTTTCACAAAGAACAATATCCAGAGAATTAAGTAGTTTATACAGTATTTCAATTCCAAGGTTTGACATACCTATAACATATTTGTCAGGATAACATAAGCAAATTTTAACAATTTTGTCATTCTGCCACTTAGGAATTATTGATAGTGTGTCTGAATTATATTCATTATTAATATACTGTCCAGGAGTTGTAACTTGCATTAACAATTTTTCAATATGTTGTTTCATTAAAGAAATTTTATTGTTAGTAGATATATCTTCTTATATGAATTGAATTTAGTATACCAACTGCCATATAAGACGAAACTAAGTTTGAACCACCATAAGATAAAAAAGGTAGAGGTAAACCAACAACCGGTAGAATTCCTAAACACATCCCAACATTGATAAAAAAATAAAATGCAAACATTGATACTATGGATGACGACAAAAGCACACCGAATGTATCTCTTGCACTAAACATAATTTTTGTACCTTCCAAAATCAATAAGAGATATAGTGAAATAACGATAGTAGCACCCAGAAGACCAAACTCTTCACAAATTACAGAAAATATAAAATCTGTATGTTTCTCTGGTACAAAACCAAGTTTAGCTTGAGTACTACCAAACAAGCCTTTACCAAAAATTCTCCCGCTTCCAATAGCTATTCGTGTTTGTATTATTTGATACCCAGCACCTGTAGGATCAAAATATGGGTCCAAAAAAGCTATTAACCGTTTCTGTTGATATAACTTTACAAACCTATGACTAAAGTTAACCAGTGTATAGCTTGACCACAAAACTATAATTGTAAGAATTAAATAGCTAATTTTTACTCTAAATAATAACTTTTTTAAAATCCACCACACAAACCAAGTTAGTATTCCTATTAATATTAGTACGATTATATATTGTATGTTAATATCGTTAAGTGAAGCATTTACAAAATTCACAATATTAGAACTTCTAACATTTTCCTTTATCATTAGGTAAATTTTTATTAGTACTAATACAGCAGTAGTAAATCCGAACAACAATCCGTACGAAAGTAATTTTCTGTTAACACCGGACAAATAAAGCATTATTGTGATTATAGGGAAATATACTACAAGCGCAGAAAAGTCTGGTTGCAGAATTAGAAGGAATGCTATTAATCCAAAAAATGCTACAATTTTAAATAATTGTATTAATCGTCGATTTTTCGTATAATCTCTATCTATAAAACCTGCCAGTGACAGAATAAAAAGTATCCTAGCTATCTCAGATACCTGTAATGAAAAAAGTTTAAAGTCAATCCACGCACGTGTATTTCTGTATGCCGTACCAATAAACAAAACTAAAGTTAACAAAATAACAGAAAATCCATATAAGTGTATATAATATGCCTGAAATAATTGATAATTAATTATACTAAATAAAAATAAAATAGTTACACCTACTAAAAAAGCAAAAAACTGTTTTATTACATAAGACAAGCTGTTTGACAAAGTTGTTGAATAAATCATCAATAGGCCAATCATTGTAAGTGATAAAACACAACCTATCAAATACCAGTTTGACTCATTTATAACTTGTCTGATAATATCTTTTTCCTTTTTAAGCGTTACTATAGTAACTTTGTGTTCAGTCTCCATATTCTACCTCTGAATGTACTGTTTGTGGTGTAATTTGTTTCATCCTTGTTTTTTTATAATACTCAATAAGTACTTCCCGTGCAATCGGTGCAGCTACGCTACCACCTTTGCCTCCATGTTCAACAATCACCGCTAGGGCAATTTCTGCTTGTTTATCTTCTTCTGCAGGAGCAAAACATATAAACCAAGCGTGGTCTTCACCTTGAGGATTTTGAGCTGTACCTGTCTTACCAGCAGCAGGAAATTCTGGAATGTATGCTGCACGTCCTGTCCCTGAGGACACTACTGCCTTCATTGAATTTATTACAAAATCCCAAACCTCAGAATTTATTTTTGTCAAATCTTTTTTATTAGGGGTATGCGTATAGAGTATCTCACCATCTACATCTTCTACTCTTGAAACGATATATGGAGTGTAAAATATACCACGATTGGCCACCGCAGAAACAAATACTGCAAGCTGAATAGGTGTTACAACTATATATCCCTGACCAATACTTACAGAAACTGTATCACCCTCATACCATTCCTCTTTAAACTTGTTCTTTTTCCAATTTCTAGACGGTACTATACCTGCAACTTCATACGGCAGATCAATACCTGTCTTCTCACCAAAATAAAACATCTTCGCATATTTCTCTATTTCGTCAATGCCTATTCGTAAACCCAAATTTATAAAATAAACATTACAAGATACTCTCAAACCATTAAACATATCAACATAACCATGACCCTTTTTTTCCCAACATTTAAAAATTTTATCTCCAAACTTAAAACTTCCTTGACATAAAACTGTTGTTTTTGAAGGAAACTTTTTTTCATTCAGTGCCGCAATCATAGTCAAAACTTTAAATGTGGACCCTGGCGGATAAATCCCCTGTAGTGCCCTATTAAGCAATGGCAAACTTTTGTCCTTCAATAATATTTTCTTCTCTTCCGTTGGTACAACAAATAAATTTGGATTAAAGTCTTTATATGATACAAGTATACGAATTGCTCCATCACGAGGATCTACCCCAACAACTGCACCGTTTTTACCAGTTCTTGCAATCGCATCTCTTGCGACTTTTTGTAAGTCCTTATCTATAGTTAAATACAAATTTTTACCCACTTTTGGAGGTACAGTTCTTAATATTCTCGTAGGATTACCTTTTGCATCTACTTCCATAAATAATGCACCATTGACGCCTTTTAAGTATTCTTCATATACTTTTTCTATTCCAGATCTACCAACAATGTCAGTATAACCATACCCTTTTGTTCTTAATGACAAATATTCAGAGTAAGTAATCTCACCTACATATCCAATTAAATGTGAAAAAAGTTCATTCTCCGGATATCTCCTTTTGAATTCTGTTGAAACAAAAACATTGCCTATCCGATGTTTTGTCAAAAATAGATGAAATATAGTTTGTCTGTCAAGGTCTGATCCTAAAGATACGACCTTCTTTGTTTTTAACGCATTAAAAATTTTATCTCTGGCAAAAGGTAATATAGACAATAGATTATTAACCTCTTCTGCATTAACTCTTTGTAGAGGATAATAAAATACAGTAATTGATGGACGATTATCTGCTATCACATTATTATTAACATCATAAATAATTCCGCGAGGTGCATTAATACTAAATATTCTTAGGCGGTTCTTCTCCGATATTTCATAATAATACTCACCGCGAAAAATCTGATAATAAATAAGAAATAAATATATCACGCCAATAGGTAACAATAGTAAATATCTTAGTATGTTCAATACACTATAAAACTGTTTTCTTAACAAATATGGAGAATTTTCCCAGTCCATGGGTTGAAAAGTTTCCAATATTACTAAAGTTGTCTATCTATCTGTTGACTGTAAAATAGATTAAGTAAACGTATTAAAATGAAGCCTACAACCACAGTAGAAATAATGGAAAGTAAATGATGTATTCCTGGTTTGCTTATTTTTATTATCAAAAGTAATAAGAAATACAAAAAAACATACACCATAGTCCCTAAAAACATAACAATAAGTTGTACGTTCCAAAGAGTTTCATCTACATGTTTATTCAACCATCCACATACATATCCAACTGAACTGAAAAGTAGGATATTAACACCAAACACAGTCAAATGAATAACATCATAAATTACCCCTAACACAAAACCACTAACAACTGATTCTATGTGCGATTTAAATAATGCAACAAATACAATATATGCTAGCCATATGTTTGGTCTTAAATAATAAGGTAGTGATATAGAAATTAATACATCAAAAAAGATTAAGAAAACTATTATAATTAAAAACATCAATAAACGTTTCATTGTCTAACAAGTATCAAAAGATTTTTTATGGAATTTATATTATAACCCAACTTAACTGAAACTTTCTTAAATCCTGTATCAGAAATTCCTAATATATTCTCTACACGACCTATTTCAACACCTTCAGGTAAATTATTAATACCGAATGTTACCACAGTATCGCCAATTCTTATATCATCCTCCAGAAGAATATAATCAATATACAAAATTGGCGAAGACGAACCAATTAATATCCCATGTGTATTTTTGTTCTTAATTCTTACAGGAATCATACTAAGAGTGTTAGTCACCAGCAACACTTTTGCTATATTCCCACGTTTAGACCAAATACGTCCTACAAAAAAAAATTTATCTGGAGCAAGGTATGCAATAACTGGAGAATCATCAGTAACTAATTCAGAGTCACCATCTATGTTTACTATACACTCGTTAAACCATTCCTTGTATTCTCGTGTTACTATTTCACAATTGATAAACCTATATTGTGGAATAGCTGACAGGCCTTTATAAGTAGATAACTCGTCTATCTGTCTAATTAAATGTTCATTCTGAAGTTTAAGTATGTACATATCCTTAACCACTTTTTTTAACTTAAGATTCTCTTCATACAGAAATGGTATCTTGACAAATCTGTTTACAACAACTAAGGGATAGTTCACTATTCTGTAGACCGGAATATATGTAAAACTAAAAAAATAGACAAAAAAACTTCTTATTGTTAAAAGATACTTCGTAGTAGATTGTGTTGACAGACAGAGTATAGAAAAAAATAATGAGAGGATAAAAAAAATTGTGGGACGGTATTTTGAGACAAATTCTTTAAGTGTCATCTAAAAAGTTTTTTTCTTTTACCGATCAAGTCAAGTTCCTCAAGAAATTTACCCGTACCACGAACAACACATGTTATCGGATCATCTGCAATTTTTACAGGTAACCCTGTCTCTTTATTTATTAATTTGTCAATACCACGCAACAATGCGCCTCCACCAGCAAGTGTTATGCCTGTCTCCACAAGGTCTGCAGCAAGTTCTGCTGGTGTTTCTTCAAGCGCGTTTTTTATTAATCCCACAATTGCAGATATAGGTTCCATTAGCGCTGTCCTAATCTCATCAGAGGTTACTACTACGGTTCGTGGCAAGCCTGTAACCTGGTCCCTACCTTTAACTTCCATAGAAAGTTCTTCTTCCATTGGATATACGGAACCTATCCTTATTTTTATTTCTTCGGCAGTATTCTCTCCAATAAACAAATTGTACCTGCGTTTAAAATACTGAATTATTGCTTCGTCAAGTTCATCACCTGCAATATCAATAGATTTACTTACAACCATACCACCTAAAGATATTACTCCAACCTCAGTAGTTCCACCACCAATGTCTACTATCATACTTCCACGAGGTTGGTTAATCTCAATCCCTGCACCAATAGCTGCAGCCATCGGTTCTTCTATCAAATATATCTCTCGTGCACCTGCCTGCGCTGCGGATTCTCTCACAGCACGACGTTCAACTTCTGTAATTCCTGAAGGTATGCCTATAACAATACGCGGATGTAACAGTGTTTTCTTATTATGAACTTTCTGTATGAAATACCTAATCATTTTTTCTGTAATATCAAAGTTTGCAATTACTCCATTTCTTAACGGACGTATCGCTACTATGTTAGCTGGTGTCTTACCCAACATACGTTTTGCTTCCGCACCTATGGCAAGAATTTCCTGTGTTTCTTTATCTACCGCAACAACTGAGGGTTCACACAATACAACACCTTGTCCTTTTACATAAACCAATACAGATGCAGTGCCTAAATCCATCCCCATGTCGTTAGAGAACAGCCTGAATAAAAAATCAAACATTTTATTATAACTCCTTTTTATTACTTGAATTTAACAACTGCAACTTCAGCATTATCGCCCTTACGTCTGTATAAACTCGCAAGTTTAACATATCCAGAACTGTCATTTTGATACCTAGGTATAATTACCTTTATAAGTTTCTCACTTAGACTTTTTGAAAACAAAAATCTGTTCGCGATTCTGTATTTATTAAATTCTTCTTTTGCATTCTTTACTCTCGAAATTAATCTTTCAACAAACCATTTTAGTTCTTTTGCTTTAGCTTTAGTAGTCTTTATACTTTCATACCTGATGAGATTACCTGCTAAATTTTTTAATGTTGCCATTCTGTGTGACGACGGACGGTTAAGTTTTCTTCTTTTAATATTTTTTATCATAATTTCATCCCCAGCGATAAATTGTGTTCTTTAAGTTTCTGTTTTATTTCTTCCAAAGATTTTTCACCTAAGTTTCTTAACAGTTTTAATTCGTCTTCGGTCATCTTCACAAGTTGTCGTATTGTTTCAATTCTGTTTTCCTTAAGGCAGTTTTTAGGCCTGTTTGACAGTCCTAATGTTTCTATAGGTTGAGAAAATAAATTTTCCAACCGTATTTTTTCTTGCTCATCAAGTTCCTGTTTTTCTTCTTTTTGTAAAATAGTTTCGGGTTGAATAAAGAAAATATTAAGATTGTCTTTTAATATCTTCGCTGCATATATTACACTATCTTTAGGAGAAATTGTACCATCTGTCCATACTTCAAGAATAAGCTTATCGTAATTAGTCTTTTCTCCAACACGAACAGGTTCCACTTCGTAATTTACTTTCACTATCGGAGAAAATATACTATCTATAAACAAGGTACCAACAGGCATACCTGGTCTTTGATTTTGTTCTCTTAAAACATATCCTCTACCCTTGCTTACTTCTGCTTCAATTTCTAAAAAAGCTCTTTCATCAATTGTTGCTATATATTCGTTTTTGTTAACTACTTCCACATTTTGTGTTGTCTGAAAATCGCCAGCTACAACTGTGTTTTTGTCTTTAGAACCACGTACTGTAAGTACAATTCTTTGTGGTTCATCTGTATACATTTTAAATCTTATTTTCTTCAAATTCATAAGTATATAAATAACATCTTCCTTAACACCAGGGATTGAAGTAAATTCGTGCAATACATTGTTTATCCTGCAGCTTGTTATAGCAGCACCTTCTAAACTTGACAACAAAATCCTTCTTAAGGAATTACCCAGAGTATGGCCAAAACCGCGTTCAAAAGGATAAATTGCAAACTTGCCATATACTTCATGTCCATATTCATCAATTTTATCTTTTTCAGTAATATCTTCAAATTTTTTAGGTAACTGTAACTTCTCCATAGTTAATTACCTCTCTGTACAAAGAAATTTTAGTCAAGATTATCTTGAATAGAATTCTACTATTAATGTTGCATTCACTGGGAATGAAATCTCTTCAATAGTTGGTGATGACACAACTTCTGCTGTGAAATGTTCAGGATCATACTTAATCCAGCTAGGTAAAGAACTGGTTCTCTCAAGTGATTTTAATACGTAAATATTTTCACGCATGTCATCTTTGAGTGTTATTTTTTCTCCAGGGGTTACTAAATAAGAAGGAGTTGTAACATACTTTCCGTTAACACATATTTTTTTATGTGTAATCAACTGCCGAGAGAATTTCCTGGAACCTGCCCAACCTATACGATATACTACATTATCAAGGCGACATTCGATTATTCGCAACAAATTCTCACCTACCAACCCCTTTTGTCTTTGAGCAATTTTAAAATACCTCTTTAATTGTCTCTCAGTAATACCTGCTAAACGTTTAAGTTTTTGTTTCTCCCTTAACCTTCTACCATATTCTGAAAGTTTTGCAGGTTTTTTCCCATGTTGTCCAGGTGGATATTTTTTCCCTTTCTCTACAGGACATTTTTCAGAAAAACATTTTTCTGCTTTTAAGAATAATTTCTCTCCCTCTCTTCGGCATAGCCTACAACTACTACCTAAATATCTTCCCATACTATGTTAACCTCCAGTAAGATATAACAAAATTAAACCCGACGTAATTTTCTTGGTCTACAACCGTTATGTGGGATGGGTGTGATATCATAAATTGCAGTAATAGTAAGTCCAGCATTTTGAAGTGAACGAATTGCAACTTCTCTACCAGCACCTGCACCTTTGACATATACGGCTACATATTTAAGTCCAAGTTCAACAGCACGTTTTGCAGCTGTTGTTGCAGCAACCTGTGCAGCGTACGGTGTACCTTTTTTCGTACCTTTAAATCCACACGCACCTGGTGAACTCCAGCATATAGCGTTACCTTTCGTATCAGTTATAGTTACAATTGTATTGTTAAACGTAGCTTTTATATAAGCTCTTCCTACTGGATCCGAAATCTGTTTATGTTTTTTCTTCATTACTTTACTTACTCCTTATAAATCTAATAATTCTATCTACTGTTTAGTTTGTTGTTTTGCCATTGCTTTCTTAGTCTTTGCAGTGACAGCACCAACTGTCTTTCTAGGACCTCTTCGCGTTCTAGCATTAGTTCGTGTCCTCTGACCATGAACAGGTAAGTTTCGTCTATGTCTTAATCCACGATAACAACCTATATCAACATACCTTTTAATATTCTGCTGTACTTCGCGTCTTAAATCACCTTCAACTTTCAAATTTTCTTCTATATATTTATTCAAAACTGCGATCTGGCTTTCAGTAAGATCTTTTGTTCTTATAGAACCATCAATATTTGTATCTTGTAAAATTTTTTTTGCTAAACTTCTTCCAATCCCGTAAATGTAACTTAGCGCGATATCAATTCTTTTATGTCCTGGTAAATTTACTCCTGCAATACGTGCCATTTCTTACCTCCTGATTTATAAACTTATCCTTGTTTCTGTTTATGTCGTGGATCACTACAAATTATGTACATACTTTTTTTTCTTTTTATAATTCTGCATTTTTTACAAATTTTTTTTATTGAACTACGGATTTTCATTTATTTTCTCCCAGGCTTTAACCTGCAAACTATCCTTGCTTTTGTAAGATCATATGGTGACATCTCTAATTTTACTCTGTCACCCTCAACTAACTGTACAAAATTTAAGCGCATCTTGCCAGAAAGATGCGCTAATACAATATGTTGAGTATTGTCAATCTTTACTCTAAACATTGTCGCAGGCAAAACTTCTACTATTGTTCCCTCAGTAACTATTTTATCTTGTCTTTTCTCCATAATATAAATTTACTATATAACTTCTGGTTTAATAACATCAGGATCAGTAATTATCTCAGATCTTTCATACCCAACTAGTACCATATGTTCATAATGTGCACATAATGAACCATCTTTCATCTTTACAGTCCAACCGTCACTGTCAACAACCGTCTCCCAACTGCCTACACTCACCATAGGCTCTAAACAAATCACCATGTTGCTAACTAATGTTTCGCCTTCACCTTTTTCTCCATAGTTTGGTATGTCAGGTTTTTCATGAAGTTTTCTTCCTGTTGTATGACCAACATACTCACGAATAACACTAAATCCTTGCGACTCCACATATTTCTGAACATGATACCCAATGTCACCTACTTTGCAACCATCGCGTATGAACGGTAAAACTTCATAAATTGAATTATATGTAGTTTCAAGTAATCTAAGTATCTCTTTTCTCTCTGTTTTATTAATTTTAGGATCATCAATATATACAGTAGTTGCCGCATCAGCATAAAAACCGTTATATTTAACACCAATATCTATCTTCACCAATTGACCTTTTTTAATTTTTTTCGTCCATTTTGGTATTCCATGGACAAGTTCGTCATCAACAGAAATGCAACTACATGCAGGGTAACCCCTATAACCTTTAAATGCAGGTTCACAGTTATACTTCCTAATTTTTTCACAGATAATTTCTTCAAGTTCCTGTGTTGTGATCCCCGGTTTTATATTCAACTTTGTCTCAGCTAATATTTGACTTACAATCTTTGCAGCTTGCCTAACTACAATTATCTCTCTGTCACTCTTTATATCAACTATGTGAGTAGTTAATAAAAGTCCGTTCATTTTTCTAAAATTTTCACTACACTATTATACACATTGTCAACAGTATCATTTGCGTTAATTTCAACAAGCAAATTTCTTTTTTTGTAGTATTCAACTAACGGCATTGTGTCTTCTTTATATATTTTTAATCTTTTTTTAACAGTCGTAACTTTATCATCCTGACGAATAATAAGTTTTACATTACAAACATCGCAAAGATTATCTTTTTTTGGCTTTAAAGTATAAATATTATATACGCGTCCACATTTTGGACATGTTCTTCTGGCAGTCAAACGTTTTATAATTTCCTTATCTGGAACTTTAAAATATATAACTATGTCAATACCGTTATCACCAAGATAATCATCTAAAAGTTGTGCTTGTTTAATATTTCTAGGGTAACCGTCAAGCAAAAACTTGCCGTTAGTATCTAACACAGATTTTAAAGCTCTAAACACTATTTCATCAGGTACCAGTAAACCGTTCTGCACATATTTTTTAATCGCAGAAGCTAACTTTTGTGGTTTGTTAGTACTTATTATCTTTCTAAAAATTTCACCAGTTGAAATATGTGGTATCCGAAATTTTTTGGATATTAACTGTGCCTGAGTACCTTTCCCTGATCCTGGCGGACCTAAAAAAATAATACGTGTTTTCTTAACAGTCATTGCTATCTTATATTAAACCATCTACCTTTTATCTTAATATTTTTTGCTAAGCTTTCGTAATTTCTCATAAGCAATTGTGACTCAATCTGTCCTACAGTGTCAAGTGCAACACCTACCGCTATAAGAATTGTTGTTCCACCGAAATAAAATGGTGCGTTAAACCATTTTCGTAACAAATCTGGTAACACTGCTATAATGACCACGGCTAAAGCTCCACCAAGAGTTATCCGTTCTAATATATACTGAATATATTTTGCAGTAGGTTCACCTGGACGTATCCCCTGAATAAACCCACCCCATTTTTTGAGATTTTCAGCTAACTCTTGTGGATTCAAAATAATTGAGTTATAAAAATAACAGAAAAATATTATGAGAGCAGCAAATATTATCTCGTACAAAATTCCGCCACGGGTCCAAAATGACGAAATTTTTTGTGCCCAGGGTGACTGCGGGAAAAACTGTAGCACTGTAAGAGGTGCTGTCATAATTGACACTGCAAAAATGACAGAGATAACCCCGGCAGTATCCACACGTAGTGGTAAAAAAGTTGATGCACCACCGTACATTCTCCGTCCGATTATTCGCTTAGCATATTGAACTGGTATTCGTCTTTGTGCTGTTTCTAACCAAACAACGCCTACTAAAGTTGCACATATTATCACTAATAACACTATCGCAACAAGAAAATTCATTTCCTCTGCGTATAGCAACTGGAAAAAATTTTTTACTGAACCTGGCAATCTGTCTATTATCCCAGCAAAGATCAATAACGAAATACCATTACCAATACCTAATTCTGTAATTTGTTCTCCTAACCACATAACAAAAATTGTACCTGTTACAAGTGTTAATACTGTTATAAAAATAAACCTAAACGACGTATCGGAAACTACCGGTAGTTCACTTCCACGTACAGGCATATGAATTATCATCGTAGTTAAACCCACAGCTTGTATCGTAGCAATCAATACAGTTAAATACCGTGTTAATTGCGAAATTTTCTTACGACCTGTTTCTCCTTCCTTTGCAAGCTGGTCAAGATATGGTATCATATGTGCACCTTGTAATAACGACATTATGATCGATGCATTAATATACGGCATAACACCAAGAGCTAAGATAGACAACCTACTCATTGCACCACCAGAAAATATATCAAGAAATCCTAAAAAACCACCACGATGTGCATCAAACAACGCTCTTAACGCCTGCGGGTTAACACCTGGTAAAGGTATTGCCGCACCTAACCTAAATATTGCTAATATACCTAATGTAAACAATATTTTTTTTCGTAACTCCTCTATTTTGAAAATATCAACTATTGAGCTGAACATATTCACCTCCGAATTTCTCTATTAACTCTCGTACTGATTTTGAACATTTATGAACGTATAGTTTTAATTTTCTATCCAGTTTTAATTCAGAACCCTTTTTTCTTAATAAAACTTTTATAGGTTCCTTTAACGATTTTATCAATTTGTATTCTTTCAACAATTCAGGTTTTATCTCATTAACATCCTTTGGTATCTTAGAAATTATATCTTCCAAACAAACCTCTTGATAAACATTTGCAAATTTTAGATTTGAAAAACCGTACTTGGGAATTCTTCGTAACAACGGCATCTGCCCACCTTCAAATCCAGGATTTTTACCTTCTCCAGAACGCGACCTCTGTCCCTTCATTCCACGAGTAGAACCGCTACCACCATGACCACTACCTTCACCACAGCCTAACCTCTTAGGTTTATGTCGTGAACCAGGCGCCGGTTTTAAATTTGACAGATTCATAGTTTTTGCTCCTAAAGGCACATACTACTGTTGTTGTCTAAGATTGACAATTTCTTCATAGGTATACAACTGTTGTAATGCATTAAATGCAGCGTATACAACATTGATAGGATTAGTCGAACCAATTATTTTAGTGACGATATTCTTGATACCAGCAGCATCCATTACTGCACGTAAAGTTAACCCTGCAATAACACCAGTACCCTTCTTTGCAGGTTTTAGAAGAACTTTTGTTGCACCCCATTTACCTATCACCTCATGTGGTATTGTTTCATCAACAATTTTCACTTGCATAAGTTTTTTCATTGCTCTACGTGCAGCTTTATCAATAGCAGAAGGTACCTCGTTAGCCTTGCCCATAGCAAAACCTACAAGACCATTCTTGTTGCCTACAACAACCATTGCTGAAAATGACAATCTTTTACCACCTTTCAAAACTTTTGCTACACGACGTATTGACACTACGTATTTTTCAAACTGTTGTTCTTCAACACTAATTATTTCTTCTGCTAACTCTTCCGCAGTAGAATACGGTTCTGATTCTTGATATTCAGTTGTAATGTTAATTTCTTCATCTCTTGCTTGTTCCATACGCAAACTCCTGTTAATAATACTAAAATTCTATACCACCTTCACGTAACCCTTCAGCTAATGCTTTTATCCTTCCAATATACTTCCTACCATTGCGGTCAAACACAATTTTTTTAATCCCGATAGACTTAAGTTTCCCAGCTAAATGTAAACCAACCATTTTTGACTGCTCGGTTTTTTTCTTACCATCAAGCTGTCTACGAATTTCTTTACATAACGTCGAACAACTTGCCAAAGTATGACCTTGTACGTCATCTATTGCTTGAGCATAAATATGTTTTAAACTTTTATATACAGAAACACGTGGTTTATCTTTCGTACCAAAAATTTTTTTGCGTATAGAAAATTTTCTTCTAAAAAGTCTTTTTTTAGGCATTATTTTTTCTGAAATATTCATAGTTTCTTACTTCCTTCCACCAGCAGCAATTGCTGCCTTACCAAGTTTCCTTATTATATGTTCACCTTTATATTTAATTCCTGTACCTTTATACGGTTCAGGCGGTTTTATTCTACGAATACGAGCAGCAGTTTCTCCAACCAAATATTTATCAATTCCAGAAACTGTAATTTCTTGCCCTTTTTGATCAACTGTTACTTTAACTCCTTCAGGAATCTCAAATTCTACAGGATGAGAAAAACCTAATTTGAGTATAAGTTTTTTACCTTGAATTTGGGCTTGATAACCAACACCAACAACTTCTAAAACTTTTTTATACCCTTCAGACACACCTTTGACCATATTTTTTATCAATGCAAAATAAAGTCCTTGATACATCTTTGCTTCTTTGGTATCCTGTTTACGTCTTACATATATATTATTACCTTCAACACTAATGTCAACATATTGGAACATCTTGATCTCTGTTTGTAGTTGACCATTAGGACCTTCAATCTTAGCTATGTTGTTCTCATACGAAAACTTTACACCGGATGGTAATTGAATAGGTTTTTTTGCAAGTTTGCTCATAATCTTTCTCCCTTGTGTTATCTCACATAACAAATAACTTCACCACCTACTTTTAATCTTTTAGCTTCTTTATCGCTCATTACACCTTTTGGTGTTGAAAGTATATAAGTAGTAAATTTATCCACAGGAAGATCTTTGTAACTACGATAGATACGCCTACCAGGTCGTGATATACGTACTATTTCTCTTATAACCTGTTCTCTGTTAGGACCATATTTCAGAAATATTCGCAAGTAACTTTTGTTAGGTGCATCAACTTTTTTATAGTTAGCAATAAAGCCTTCTTCTTTTAGCACTCTAGCAATCTCGTACTTAAGTTTGGAAAATGGAACTTCCACTTTTTCTTTGTATAATAATATTGCATTCTTTATAGTTGTTATCATATCTGCTATAACATCGCTACTCATTTGTCTCCTCCTAAAACCTAGCTTTTACCAACTTGCTTTTTTCACACCTGGTAATTGACCTTTATGAGCCAAGTTACGAAAACATATTCTGCATATACCGAAATCACGAATAAAACCACGTGGCCTACCACATATCCTGCATCTGTTTCTGTACCTTATTGCATACTTTGGAACTTTTCGCATTTTTGCAAGGTCAGCATATGTTGCCATAATTACCTTCCTTATCCTCCTTTAACAAAAACCTATGATTTCCTAAAAGGAAAACCTAATAATGTCAACAATTCTTTTGCTTCGTTATCAACTCTTGCCGATGTTACAATAGTTATATTCATTCCACGTGCACGGTCCGATTTTTCTATATTCACTTCAGGAAAAACATATTGTTCTGTTAAGCCAAGGTTGTAGTTTCCTCTACCATCAAAACCTTTCGGTGATATACCGTGAAAGTCGCGAATTTTTGGTAATGCTATATATATTAGTTTCTCTAAAAAATCGTACATGCGGTCACCATGTAAAGTTACTTTGAGACCAATCGGCATACCTTTCTTAAGTTTGAAGTTAGAAATTGATTTCTTAGCCCTACAGATCATAGGACGTTGACCAGTAATCACAGATAGTTCTTCAATAGCAATATCTAAAGCTTTAATATTCTCCTTAGCTTCGTTTACACTCATACTAACTATAACTTTTTCTATCTTTGGTACTTCGTTCACATTTTTATAATTAAACTTTGACATCAATTCTTTAACAACAAATTGTTTGTAAAATTGTTTTAATCTAGGTATATATTTCTGTACTGCAGTAGTCATAAAAATACTCCTACATTATCATTTCCTTACATTTTTTACAATATCTAACTTTATTACCATCAGGTAAAAATTTAAACCCAACACGTGTTGGCTGGTTACATTTTGGACAAATAAGTTTGACTTTACTTATATGAATTGGTTTTTCAATTTCCTTGATACCACCAGGATCCGTCTGTGTAGGTCTGGTATGTTTTTTTACAATATTAACACGTGAAACAATAATTTTGTCTTCGTCAGGTAAAACTTTTATTACTTCACCTTTTTTACCTTTATCTTTACCTGAAATAACAATTACTACATCTTTCTTTTTTATTTTTTTCATTACTTGCTCCAAATTTTTTAAACAACTTCAGGTGCTAACGAAATGATTTTTAAAAATTTATTTTCTCTTAGTTCGCGTGCTACAGGACCAAAGACTCGTGTTCCTTTTGGTTCAAGGTTGTTATCAATTATAACACAAGCGTTATCGTCAAACCGTAAATATGTACCATCTTTCCTACCTATTTGTTTCACTGTTCTGACAATTACAGCTTTTACTACTTCGCCGGGTTTTATAACAGCATCCGGTGTTGCTTCCTTGACAGATGCTACTATAACCTCACCTACCTCAGCATAAAGTTTATTCTTACCCAGTGATTGTATACACATAACTTTTTTCACACCAGTATTATCTGCAACTGTTAACATTGACCTTTTCTGAATCATATTTTTCTCCAGCTAAAAACTTTTATTTAATAACCTCAATAATTTCCCAGCGTTTAAGTTTTGATATTGGCCTTGACAATTTTATTTTAACCTTATCTCCTACTTTTGTAGTATTATTTTCATCGTGAGCATAATACTTTTTAATTTTCTTTACAACTTTTTCATATTTTGGTACTCTTACAAAACGTTCAACTTTTACCACTCGTGTCTTATTCATTTTATCAGATACCACAATTCCAACTTTTGTTATCATCATAGTTTGTCAAACTCCCCTAATTAGGTTAAACTTTAACTCCAAATTTCTGTCTTAACAAAGTTTTAATACGAGCAATATCACGTCTTAAATTTCTCAACATCATTGGATTTTTTAGACGAATAGTAGAATGTTTAAGATGCGCATCAAATAATTCTTTCTTAAACTGTTCAAGTTTTAAAATCAATTCTTCTTTTGACAAATTTTTTATCTCTTCAAATTGTTTCTTTTTCATATTTTTAATGCCGAGATATAACTTTTGTCCTAACAGGTAATTTAAACGAAGCTTGCCTCAGAGCTTCTAAAGCTTCTTCTTTTGATAACCCTTCAAGTTCAAACAATATCCTACCTTTTCTTACACATGCACACCAATATGCTGGATCACCCTTACCTTTACCCATTCTTGTCTCAGCTGGTTTTTTTGTAACAGAAAGGTCAGGAAAAATTCTTATCCACAGTTTACCACCATGTTTCAAAAATCGTGAAATTGTTAATCTGCATGCTTCAATCTGTCTCTGAGTAATATAACCACTTTCAATTGCTTTCAATCCGTAATCACCAAAATGCAACTCGTTAGCACAAGAAGAGACACCTTTTGGGCTCAACAAATGGTGTTTTCTAAATTTAACCCTGCTTGGCATTAACATAGACCTTAACCTCCAACTTCTTCAACAGTATAACCTTTATCCTCTTGAGTTAATAACAATTCAATTTTACCACTACGAGCTAACTCTTGTTCTTCTTTAGTAAGTAATTCTTTCAAGAATATCCAAACTTTAACACCGATTTTACCCTTTTTAATTATCGCTTCAGAAAAACCATAACTTATCAATGCACGAAAAGTATTAGACGGAATTCTCCCTTCACGGAACCATTCACTACGTGCAATCTCAACACCTGCTAACCTACCACTTACACGCACTTTTATGCCTAACGCGCCTGACTCCATAGTACGTGCAATTGCATTCTTTATAACTCTACGATAGTTCATATTTTTCTCTAACGCTAACGCTATAAACTCAGCAACACATTGTGCATCTAATGCTGGCTGTTTCACTTCTGTAACTCTAACTGAAACATTCTCACTGCCCGTAATCCTGCGGATAAATCCCGAAATCTCATTTATATTTTCTCCACCTTTGCCTATCACAATACCTGGACGTACTGTGTAAATATTGATAATAATCAACCCACCTGTGCGTTCAACTACTATCTTAGAAATGATCGCATGCCTATATTTATCAACAATATATTGTCTAATTTTTTGGTCTTGTTCTACATACTCTGGTGTTGTTCTAAAATCTACAAACCATTGTGAATCCCAGCTCTCAATAAATCCTAACCTGTTAGCTTTTGGTGGAACTTTTTGTCCCATATATTTAAAACTCCTTAAAATTTTTAAGAAATTAACTGCTCTTAGATTTTTCTAAACGGTCACTTACTACTACTGTCAAATGTGCAGTTTTTCTAGTATATAAAGCTGCACGACCAAACGCTCTTGGCATAATACGTTTCATATACGGACCTTTTGTTACATAACACGTACTAAGATAAAACTTATGTGGTTCTTTTAACCCTCCAGCGTTAGCAAGCGCACTCTTCACAGCTTTCTTAATATCCAATGAACACGATTTGTTAACATTGTCAAGTATCTTAAAAACCTCAGCAACATTTTTTCCACGGATTATTTTTAAAACCTGTGCAATTTTTCTAGGCGAATATCTTATATATCGAGCAATACAAACACCTTGCATTTTGTCACTCCTTATGTCAGTTCAGTAGATTCTCTATGTGCTTCACCGTGACCACGGAAAATTCTTGTCGGTGCAAATTCACCAAGTTTATGCCCTACCATTTGTTCAGTAACATATACAGGTATAAACTTTTTTCCATTATGTACCAAAAAAGTAAATCCTACAAAATCTGGGATTATCGTACAATCACGAGCCCATGTTTTTATAACTTTCTTCCCACCAGTTTCTAAAATTTTTTTTACCTTCTTATAAACTTTAGGGTCTACATATGGCTGCCGTACCATCTCTTAACACACCTCCAAAACAAAATGTTTACTTTTTTCTCCTCTGAATAATAAATTTCGTCCACACATTACGTTTTCTACGTGTCTTTCCACCTTTAGCACAAACACCTGTAGGCGAACTAGGAATATTTCCACCTTTAGATCTGCCACGGCCACCTCCATGTGGATGGTCAACAGCATTCATCTTCACACCGCGTACCGTAGGACGTATACCTATATGTCTTGACCTACCTGCTTTACCAAGTGATACATTAATGTGGTCAATATTACCAACCTGACCTATAGTTGCCATACAGTCAAGTTTTAACTTTCTAACTTCGCCAGACTGAAGTTTAACATTTGCATAATCACCTTCTTTTGCTAACAATTGTGCACAACTTCCAGCTGAACGACATATTTTACCACCACTGCCAGGGTATATTTCAATATTATGTATTAAAGTTCCAACTTGAATATATTTTAGCGGCATAGCGTTCCCTACAGAATGTTCAACAGCATTCTTACTGCTAATTATCTTATCACCAACTTTTAATCCCAAAGGTTGAATGATATACCTTTTTTCTCCATCAGTATATTCAACAAGTGCTATCCTTGCGGATCTGTTAGGATCATATTCTATCGCTACAACAGTACCTTCTACATCATACTTGTCACGTTTAAAATCTATAATACGGTAATATCGTTTATGTCCGCCACCAATATGACGTACTGTTAGTTCACCTGTGTTATTTCTTCCGCCAGTCTTCTTTAATGGTACAATAAGAGATTTCTCAGGTTCTGTCTTTGTAATATCAGAAAAATCTTCTACTGTTAAGAAACGACGTGTTGGTGTATAGGGTTTAAATGTTTTTATCGGCATAAACTTTCCACCTCGTTATTGTAACTCATCAATTTGTTTAATTTTCTGTCCTGATTTAAGTCTTACTATCGCTTTTTTCCAGTCAGATCTGTAACCTTCATACCTACCATAACGACGAAGCTTACCTTTTATATTAATTGTCTTAACACTCACAACATCTACATTGAATATCTTCTCTACAGCTTCTTTAATTAACGGTTTTGCAGCATTCCTATCAACTTCAAAAACGTAAATACTTTGTTCTCTCAGCTTCGTAGTCTTTTCGGTAATTATCGGTCTTTTTATTACTGTGTAAATATCTATAGACATAATAATGCCTCTCTTGATAACACTAATTTTCTATGTTGAAGTACAATGTACGCATTTAAATCGTTAATTCTTGCCAAACTTACATTTTTAAGATTTCTTGAGGCAAGTTTGATATTTTCAGAAAAATTTTTGTCTACAAATAATACTTTATCAGAATTCAATTGCAAATTTTTTAATATTTTAACAAACGATTTTGTCTTATTTGATTCTACTGTTAACTCTTGCACTACTATCAAATCACTATTTTTTAGTTTTTCTACTAATGCTAAATATTTGGCTAACCTCTTCTTTTTCTTTGGTAAACTTATGTAGTAATCTCTCGGTTTCGGACCAAACACCACACCACCTTTTCTCCACAAAGGAGACCTTATTGAACCTTGTCTCGCACGACCAGTATGTTTTTGTACCCACGGTTTCCTACCACCACCTCTAACTTCAGAACGTGTCTTCGTCGAATGAGTACCTTGTCTTTGGTTTGCAAGATATGCTGTAACATATTCATGAAGTACATATTGAGGTTTCTTGTAATTAATGTATTTCACAATATTCTCTGGTATTTGAACTTCGTCTATTTTTTTACCGGTTTTTATATCTATTACATCTAAACTATTCATATTTATTTCTTACCTTTTGTTTTTTCTACAGAAACTTCTTGTTTAGGTTTCAAAACTTTACCAGTTTTTTTAATTAGAACGATAGAATTTTTATTACCAGGTAGCGCTCCTTTGATAAATAATAAATTGTTTTCTGTATCAATTCGTACTATTTGTAAGTTCTTAACTGTCACAAGTTCGTTACCCAAATGACCTGCCATCTTACGACCTTTCGGTACACGTTGTGGTCGCTGAGAACCAATTGATCCTGGTGCACGTAACCTGTCAGATTGTCCATGTGTCCTCGGACCACCACCAAAACCCCAACGTTTAACAACACCTGCAAAACCTTTACCTTTAGTATAACCTTGTACATCAACTAATTCGTTTACACTAAAAATAGAGATATTAACTTCATCACCTGGATTTATCCCATCTACACTTCCAACTCTTATTTCTCTAATTTTCTCTGGATAAAAATCCACCTTATGTTTTTTGAGATGACCTAATAGAGGCTTTGTGATATTGCGCAACTTTTTTCTACCAAAACAAATCTGTACCGCGTTGTAACCATCCATATTTACATTTTTAACCTGAGCAACCTTGCAAGGACCTGCCTCAACAACGGTAACAGGCACAACTTCATTTTTCTCATTAAAAATTCTTGTCATACCCAATTTTCTACCTAAAATTGCATTTATCATCTTATAATCTCCTCTTGCCTCTATGCCATTTTAATTTCAACATCAATACCAGATGGAAGCTGTAACTTCATTAATTCCTCAACTGTTTGCGGTGTAGGATCTAGAATGTCTATAAGCCTCTTATGAATCCTAACTTCAAATTGTTCCCGTGATTTTTTATCCACATGTGGAGATCTCAAAATTGTATACTTTCTTATTTCTACAGGTAATAATACCGGACCAGAAATATGTACACCTGTGTGTTTAACAGTTTCTACTATCTGTTTAACTGATTCGTCTAATATTCTATGGTCATAACTTCTGAGTTTTATTCGTATTTTCTGTGCTTTTTGCTCTGCTACCATACTAAATTTCCACCTTTTAGAAAAAATTTAATACAAAAATTGAAAATAAAACTTTACTCAATAATTTCCGTTACAACGCCTGCGCCTACAGTTTTACCACCTTCTCTTATTGCAAACCTTAACTGTTTCTCTAACGCTATAGATGTTATCAACTCCACCTCCATCTCTATGTTATCACCAGGCATCACCATCT